>PMBZ01000082.1:18569-32276 GCA_003153975.1 Hyphomicrobiales bacterium | reverse complement strand
CCGGGGAATGTAAACAGGCCTTAGTGTGGCATCCCGCCAGCATCCGTTCCGATGCGGCAGCCCTAAGGGGTGGGACGATAGCCATGCTGGAGCCACGTATCCGCTAGCCAGGCCCGCATTGGAGGAGCCGTATGTTTCCGGCCCGCATTCGTCTATTTTCGCTGCTGGGCTTCCGCGTCAGCATCGACATCTCCTGGTTCTTCCTGGCGTTCTACCTCGTGCTGACGCTCAGCACGCGCTATTTCCCCGAGCAGGTTCCGCATCTCGGCTTAAGGGCCTATATCGCCATGGCTGTCATCGGCGCGGCGGGGCTTTTCCTCTCGATTATCCTGCACGAGCTGGCGCATGCGGTGGTGGCGCGCGGCTTCGGCCTGCCGATTGGCGGCATCACGCTATTCATCTTCGGCGGCGTGGCCGAACTGAAACAAGAGCCGGCCAACCCGCGCTCGGAATTCTGGGTCGCCATCGTGGGTCCCGTCGCGAGCATCTCCATTGCCGCAGGCTGTTTCGTGGCCGCAATCGGCGCCGAGGCGGCCGGCTTGGGCGGGATCGAGGCGGTGCTGGCCTTCCTCACGATCACCAACACGGTGCTGGCGCTGTTCAACCTCGTTCCGGCCTTTCCCCTCGATGGCGGGCGCGTGCTGCGCTCGCTGATCTGGTGGCGCACCGGAAATTTGATGCGCGCGACCCGCATTGCCTGCTGGTTCGGTACAGGCTTCGGCGCACTCCTCGTGCTGTCGGGTTTTGCCCTGTTCGTCTCGGGTGACAGGCTTGGCGGCAGTTGGCAGGTCCTCATCGGCCTGTTCCTGGCCGCCGCCGCCTCGCAGGCCCGCAACCAGACGGCCACCGCGCTGAGCCTCAAGGATGCGACGGTCGCGGATTTGATGGAGCGCGCGCCGCTTTCCGCGCCGCCCGGCATCACCGTTGCCGAGCTGGTGAACGACTATCTCTACAGGCTGAACCGCAAATTCGTGATTATTGCCGGCGACGGCCAGGCCATTGGCTATGTGGGGCCGGAGCAGATCAAGAAGGTTCCGCAATCGCAGTGGAACGAGACCTATGCGCGCGCCATCGCGGCGAGCTTCACGCACGAGACGGTGGTTTCGCCCGCGGCCCCCGCCATCGAGGCGTTGCGCAAGCTGCAATCGAACGGAACTGGCCATCTGACCGTGCTCGAAGGCTCGAAGCTCGCGGGCACGGTGTCCGAGGCGAACTTCGTCAATTTCCTTAGTGTGCGCGAAGAACTGGCCTGCATCGGGGCCGGGCCGCGTGAGGCCGGCACAGCACGCACCGGCGGCTAAGGGCTCGTTCCACCGGCGCGCGAATTCGATACACGGCTTTGAGGGGACCTCAACGCTGCGCCGGCGCCGGCCTTCCAGGACGCGGACTAAAAAGCCTTGGAATAACGCAAAATTTGCTCTCCTGCCGCCCGCCGGCCCGTTTTGGAGAGCCGGACGGCCGCTTTACGATTTTGAAGTAATTTAGCAGAAACTTACCGTATCGAAATTAACCGTGGCAGGCGCCTGGACGAAACGCGCGGATCGTTAAGGATTGCACGAGGCCTGAAACGGCTGTCAACAAAGGTTGACAGGATCAACTATGTCAACTAAAGTTGACGCATGTTGGACCCCAATAGCCTTCCACCTCCTGACGACGCGGAAGAGGCCTTGGCTGCCGTTGTCTCCTTGCGCCGTCTCGCGGAATCCTTGGAGCTGCGCGCGGTCCGGTCCGCACTGGACCAAGGATGGTCTTGGGCTCGCATTGCCCAGGCGCTGGGGGTCTCCAAGCAGGCCGTACACAAGCGCCTTGCCGGCATCGTTGCGCGTCCCGGCCAAGCATCGGAGTAGGTGCATGTTTAAGAGCATACGGAGCCATTTTAACAATATTCGCTCAATCAAACTCCTTTGCGAGCGGGCTGAGGCACACGCGTTGGAAGACCGGCAGCGTGAACCGGGTGCGGAACATTTTCTGTTGGCATCGTTCGACCTTCCCGACGGCACAGCCCGCTTGTCTTTCGAGAATATCGGTGCGGATCCGTCTGGACTCAGGCCTGCGATCCACAAGCAATATATCGATCCGCTCATTGCGCTCGGCGTCGATGCCGATACAGCGGAGCTGGTCGATATGGCGCCCTTGCCCGCTCGCAACCGCCTTTACGATGCTGCGCCCTCCGGGAAGGCGGTCATGCAGACATTGGCGAAAAAGCGCCGCGAGCATCGGCCGTTGCTTGGGGCTCATGTGGTCGCCGTTGTCGCGGAGATGCGCCACGGAGTGGCTGCGCGAGCACTGCGTGCGATGGGCATCGACCCTTCACGGCTGAAAACGGCCGCTGAAAATATGGCCGGCGCGCACTTGGCATGACTGCGCTTAAATCCAGCCGGCGCCCCGTTGTCCGTCCGGGATTATGGGCGGTGAGCGGCTCTATGCGTCGTCGCCAACGCGCCGGAGGCCATCGTACGCCCGCTCGTTCCGTGAGTTGATCTGCAGCGCCTTGCGATAGTCGCGCGACGCTTCCTTGCGGTCGCCCAGTGCCTCCGCCGCCTGTCCGGCATAGGCCCAGGCCTCGTGGTTGTTCACCTTGTTGGTGCCCGCGACCTGGAAATCGTCCAAGGCCTTCTTGTACTCCTGCACCGCCAGATAGCTCACGCCCCGCGCGAAATGCGGATCGGGCGCGTCCGGCCTGTAGTTGACCGCGACGTTCAAATCGTTAAGCGCCGAGCGGTGATCGTTCATCGCCTGATAAACGAGGCCGCGCGCATAGTAAGCCGCTGCCGCGTCGGCCTTCAGCTCGATTGCCCTGCCGAGATCGGCAATCGCCATCGGGAAATTGTGCTGCTCTTTGTAGACGTTGCCCCGTCCGACATAGGCGGCGGCGTAATCGGGCTTGATCGCGATGGCTTGACCGTAGTCGCTTATCGCGGCTTCGAACTGGCCCGCCCGCAAATTGATGAGCGCCCGGTTGTTGTATGCTTGGTAGAATTGCGGGTTGATCTGGATCGCAGCGGTAAAGTCGGCGATCGCTTTCTCATAATCGTTAAACTGCCCATAGGCGGTTCCGCGCATGTTGAGCGCATTCGCGTCGCGCGGGTTCTGCGCGATCACAGCCGATATCGAAGCGATGTTGTTCTTCTGATCGGGCGTTGGATGACCAACGCTCGCCACCGGCTGCTCGCTCAGACCGTTGGTCCCGCAGCCGCCAAGTGAAATAAGGGCAAGCGTCAACCCGCCTGCGACCAGCACCCTTTTTGCCGTCAGAACCATCATAGTTCAGGCTCCACCCCAGCCAAAATATCTACAGCCATGCCGCCGAACTTGGCTGCGGAATACGGCCATATTCGGGTACGCCAGGGAAAAAGCATTGCCGGTATGTCGATGAAAGGCCCCGGAATGGGCCTTTGCGACAATCCGTTACCGCATTGCCGAGCGGCCGGGAGCGCTGATACCTTCGCGCTGCGCCTTCTTCCGCGCCAGCTTGCGAGCCCTGCGCACTGCCTCTGCCTTTTCGCGGGCGCGCTTCTCGGAGGGCTTCTCGTAGTAGTTGCGCAACTTCATTTCGCGGAAGATGCCTTCGCGTTGCATTTTCTTTTTGAGCGCTTTCAGCGCTTGGTCGACGTTGTTGTCACGGACGTGAACTTGCACACTAGCTCCTGTTTTTAAGAGAGAGGGGGCGAACAAAAAAAGGCCCGCAACGCGTGCGAGCTTCGTTAGCGCGACTATAGCAGGCTCTTCGCGCGGTGTCCATTTTTCGCGGCTTTGGGCCGCGGTTTTCCTTATTTGTCTGTTAGCGGTGATATTCCGGTAACATGCCCGAGCTTCCGGCCCGGTCTTACCTCGCTCTTTCCATATAGATAGATGGATGAACCGGGCTCGTCCGCCAGGATGCTTCGCCAGCGCAGCACGTCCTCACCCAGAAGGTTGGTCATGACCGCGGCGGAATGCCGCGCCACCGATCCGATGGGCCAGCCGGCGACGGCGCGGATGTGATTCTCGAACTGGCTGATCGCGCAGGCATCCATAGTCCAGTGGCCGGAATTGTGCACGCGCGGGGCGATTTCGTTGACGATCAGCGGCTCGGCGGCGCCGTCCGGCATGACGAAGAACTCCACGCCCATGGCGCCGCAATAGCCGAGAGCCTCCGCGATGCGCGCCGCCATGTCCTTGGCGAGCCTTTGGTGTTTCTCCGGACAACGCGCGGGGACCGTGCTTGTATGCAGGATGCCGCCTTTGTGATGGTTCTCCGGGCAGTCGTAGCAGGACATCCGGCCGTCCAGCGAGCGCACCCCGATCACCGAAATCTCCATGGAGAAATCGAGTAAAGCCTCCAGCACGCAAGCCGCCTCGCCGAAACCGGCATAGGCGGCCTTGAGTTCCCCGGCGGAGGAAACGCGCTTCTGGCCCTTGCCGTCGTAGCCCTCGCGCGAGCGCTTCAGGATCGCGCGCCCCGCCCGCTCCAAGAAGGCCAGCGCCAGGGGCATATCGTCCTGGCTCTCGATAACGGCCTGCGGCGCGGTGGGCAGGCCGGCCTCCATGAGGAAGCGCTTTTCCGCGATCCGGTCTTGCGCGATGGCGGCGGCGCGCGCTCCTGGCCGCACAGGGCAATGTCGTGCGGCGATCTCAAGCGTCGCGGCCGGCACGTTCTCGAATTCGAAAGTTATGACACCGCAAGCCTTGGCGAAGCGCTCAAGCGCAGCCTCGTCGCCGTAGGACGCCGCAAATTGTTGGGATGCCACCTGAAACGCCGGACTATCCTGCTCCGGCGCGTAGACGGCGGTTTGCAGCCCGAGCTTGGATGCGGCGATGGCGAGAAAACGCCCGAGCTGGCCGCCACCGAAAATGCCGATGGTCGCGCCCGGCTGCAAAGGCTCAAACGGCATCGCCGGGCCGCTCCGCAACCTTGGCCGTTCTGGCCGCCCTCCAGGCTTCGACCCGCGCCGCAAGGCGGGGATCGGAGACAGCAAGGATCGCCGCCGCGAGCAGCCCCGCATTTGTGGCGCCGGGCTCTCCTATGGCGAGCGTCCCGACGGGCACGCCCGCGGGCATTTGCACGATGGAGTGAAGCGCATCCTCGCCGCTAAGCGCCGTGGTCGAAATCGGCACGCCCAGGACGGGCAAGGTGGTCAAGGCCGCCGTCATGCCCGGAAGATGAGCGGCGCCGCCGGCTCCCGCGACGATCACCTTGAAGCCGGCGTCCTTGGCCGACTTGGCGAACGCATAGAGCCGGTCCGGCGTGCGGTGCGCTGAAATGACGCGGGCGTCATAGGCAACGCCAAGCTCGTCCAAAACCAGGGCGGCGGCGCGCATGACAGGCCAGTCGGACTGGCTGCCCATGATGATGGCGATAGGGGGCGATTGAGTTGTCATGGCCGTTCTCAATCATGAAATCGGGCGCGATAAAAGGCGATAGCATCGAAGCGCCAGGTTTGCCCACTTATTTTCTTGGGAATGGCTTCGGATATCAGGCGATAATGTCCGGGAGAAGCTGATCTTCCAGGCGCGCGATCTCATCCTTGAGGCTGAGCTTGCGCTTCTTGAGCCGCGTCAGCCGAAGCTGATCGCGCTCCACCAAGCCTTCAAGCGCGATGATGGCTTCGTCCATATCACGGTGTTCCTGCCTTAGTTGCGCAAGCTTATGGCGCAAATCCTTGTCGTCCGTGGTGCTCATCAACCCCCCGGGGATGATGCTGGGGCTGCGAGGCCCGGAAATGAAGCTCAGATGGGGCATGATATCATAAATTCCCGAAATCCCGAAAAGGGCAATCGCCGACTCGCCAAAATCCTAACAGAACCGTGGCTGTTCCTCATGCGCCCTGCGTTCCGCACGGTAAGATTTTATTAACCCTGCGGCAAATTGGCCATAGGTCGCAGCGAGTGTCTTGACTTCTTTCCACAACCTGCCACAATTTCACCGCTGCCGTGTCATCATTTTGACACGTCCCCGCGTTGCCATAGAACGTTAACATGAATGGAGGCCGGGAAATGAGCCTTTTTGCGCATATCGAGGAACTTACTGAGAAGCACAGAGCCATCCATCGCGAAGTTGAATTGGAAATGGCTCGCCCCCTCGTTGATAGCCTGAAAGTCTCCGAACTTAAACGCCGCAAGCTCCGCCTCAAGGAAAAGATAGAAAAGCTTAAATCCGAGAGAAACGTAGCCTAAGGAAACTCCCCAATCGAAACTGCCTATCGCTACCACCGCCCGCGCGGCGGAAGAGATAGTACGCCGGCTTAAGGTTAGGCCGCGATAGGCGGTTTTACGGGACTTACCCGATAAAATCTGTTGCGCTGAAGCGCGGACACCTTCATTTCTTGCCTCCATGAGCGGCAAGAAAAAAACCACACAGGTGAAGGCGCGCCTGCCCAAGGGTATGCGCGACGTCGAAGCGCAAGAGATACGCGCGCTCAAGCATATGCTGAGCACCATAGCCGATGTGTACGAGCGGTACGGGTTCGAACCGCTCGACACTCCGGCATTCGAATATACCGATGCGCTCGGAAAGTTCCTTCCGGACACCGACCGCCCGAACGAGGGTGTGTTCTCGTTTCAGGACGAGGACGAGCAATGGGTGTCGCTGCGGTACGATTTGACCGCGCCCCTGGCCCGGTACGTCGCGGCGAATTTCGACGCGGTGCCGAAACCGTTCCGCCGCTACCAATCCGGCTACGTTTACCGCAACGAGAAGCCGGGGCCGGGGCGTTTCCGGCAATTCATGCAATTCGATGCCGACACGGTGGGTACAGCCAATCCCGCAGCCGACGCGGAGATGTGCATGCTCGCGGCCGATACGCTTGAAGCGCTGGGCATCCCGCGCGGCAGCTATTGCGTGAAGGTTTCCAGCCGCACGCTGCTCGACTCCGTCCTCGATGCCGCCGCTGTCGCGGAGCCCAAACAGCGCTTGGTGGTCCTCCGTGCTGTCGACAAGTTCGACCGCCTCGGCCTCGTGGGCGTCGAGGAGCTTTTGGGCGAGGGCCGGAAGGACGACAGCGGCGATTTCACGCCCGGCGCGAAGCTCTCCGCCGGGCAGGCCGGCAAGATCATGGCGCTGCTGTCCGGGCAGGCGCCCGAGGACGAAACCATCGGCGCGATCACCTCGCTTGTGCGGCAGGCCGGCTATGGGCCGGATCGCATCCGCTTCGATCCAACCGTGGTGCGTGGCTTGGAGTATTACACAGGACCCGTGCTAGAGGCGGACCTCACCTTCCCCGCAACGGACGAAAACGGCCAGTCCGTTCGCTTCGGCTCCGTCGGCGGCGGCGGGCGCTATGACGGCCTCGTCTCGCGCTTCCGTTCGCAGCCTGTGCCGGCAACCGGCTTCTCCATCGGCGTCTCGCGACTCTACGCCGCGCTATCGCATCTCGGCAAAATCCCACAAGAGGCCATAGGGCTAGCCCCCGTGGTTGTGCTGCTCATGGATAAGGCGCGGGCCGGCGACTACCAGAAAATGACGCGCGACCTGCGCGAAGCGGGTGTGCGCGCGGAAATGTACGTGGGCGATGCCGGCATGAAGGCCCAGATGAAATATGCCGACCGGCGCGGCAGCCCATGTGTCGTCATTCAGGGCGAGGATGAGCGCGTCCAGGGCCAAGTGACCATCAAGGACCTCCTCGAAGGCTCGCGCCTCTCCGGGGAGATCGAGGATCGTGCGGAGTGGCGCGAAGGACGGCCCGCGCAATTCTCCGTGCCAGAGGGAGAGATGGTGGCGGCGGTGCGGCAACTTCTGGCACGGCAGCGCAAACCATGACGGCGGAAGGCGCAATCGAGTTCGAGGCCCTGGAGGCGCAGGCGGCCAGCATCATGAGTCTGTTCGGCGAGGCGGGCTACGAGCGCGTGGCCCCCGCCTTCATCCAGCCGGCCAGCCTGTTTCTCGACCGTACCGGCGAGGCGCTGCGAGCGCGCACCTACGTCTTTACCGATCCGAACGGCGAGGAGCTTTGCCTGCGCCCGGATTTGACCATTCCCGTCTGCCGCGTCTTCCTGCAGCGCGGGGAGCAGAGCGTCGCGGCCAAGTTTTGCTATAACGGTCCGGCCTTCCGCATACAGGAGGGCAAGCCCGATCCCCTTTGCCCGCGCGAGTTCCGCCAGGCCGGCATCGAATATTTCGGCGAGCGCGGCGAGGCGGCGGACCTTGAGGTGGCCGCGCTCACCATCGAGGCGGTGCGCCGGAGCGGCGTCAAATCCTTCACGGTCAAGGCGGGGCATATCGGCCTGTTCGCGGCACTCCTGCACGCGCTGCCCATGCCAGAACGCTGGCGCGCCCGGCTGGCGCATGCCTTCTGGCGCCCGCATGCGTTCTCCGAGGAGCTTGCGATCCTGTCCCGGCCGCATGATGGGCTGACCCTGCCTCTGCCAGAGGAGGAGATTACGCCGGAAGGCCTGCTCAAGAGCCTCGAATCGCGCGGCATTTCCTTTATCGGGAGGCGCCGGCCGGAGGAGATTGTGAAGCGCCTGGCCGGCAAGGCGGCAGACGCGAATGAAACGCCGCTGTCCAAGGAGACTGTCCGGCTGATCGAAACTTACCTGCACATCGCCGCCGGTATGCCGGCCGCTTTCGATGCGATCGAGGCGCTTTTTGCCGATGTGAAGCTGGATTTGCGCGAGGCCGTAGCCCAAGCGCGAGGGCTTTTCACCGCGCTTAAAGCCACTGCGGGCGATATGCCCATCGTATTCGGCGCGGGCTTCGGCCGTCATTTCGAGTATTACACCGGCATGGTTTTCCAGATCGAGATCGAAGGTGCCGGCATGGCGGGCCAGATCGCGGGCGGCGGCCGCTACGACGGCCTGATTAGCGCGCTGTCGGGCGGCAAGCGCGACGTACCCGCCGTGGGCGCGGCCATTCACACCGAGCGGCTGCTCGGCGCCACGCGGAGGTGATGCGATGGGGGGCAAGCTCATAATCGGGGTGCCGTCCAAAGGGCGGCTCATGGAGGCCACGCTCGCGCTGTTCAGGGCCGGCGGCCTGCCGATCGGGAAGACCGGCGACGAGCGCGGTTACCGGGGCGCGATCCAGGGTATCGGCGACGCGGCGGTGGAGTTCCTTTCCGCTGGCGAGATCGCCCGGCATTTGCAGTCTGGGCGCATCCATCTGGGTGTCACGGGCGAGGATCTCGTCCGCGAGCAAATCCCGGACGCGGACGAACGGGTGGACCTGCTCCTGAAGCTCGGCTTCGGCCATGCCGACGTGGTGACGGCGGTTCCCGATTGCTGGCTCGATGTCGAGACGATGGCCGACCTGGAGGGTGCGGGCGCGCTTTTCGCGGCTGAGCACGGCAGGCGCCTTCGCGTGGCCACCAAATACCCGATGCTCACGCGCCGGTACTTCCTTTCGAAGGGCGTGGTCAGTTACCGCACAGTGGAAAGCCTTGGCGCGACCGAGGGCGCACCGGCATCGGGAAGTGCCGAGGCCATCGTCGATATCACCAGCACGGGCACCACGCTCAAAGCCAACGGCCTTCGCATCCTGAGCGACGGCATCATACTGAAATCGCAGGCGAATTTGGTGTTCTCAAAGGTCGCCGGCCTGCATGGCGGCGCGCACCAGTCCGTGCGCGAAATAAGCGAAAAACTTTCGGCCGCCTTGCCGGGGCCGGGCGCGGATGGCTGATTCCGGCTCGATCGAAGCGTTCGACCCCTCACCTTAACCCTCTCCCCATGGGAGAGGAAGTCTGGCCGCGCCGGCTGGTGTGGAACTCCCATGGGGAGAGGGAGAGGGTGAGGGGAGATTCCGTCCGTTCAAGGCACTATCGCGCGTCTATGCGCGCAGGCGGCACGCAGCGGCGAACCTGCCGCGCGCTTGGACCGGCTGTAATTGCCGTTTCCAGAATTATCCATGAGTGCGTTTAATGCGGGCTTTCGCAGCCTGCCTCTAATGCCGGCCCGCAGCCAGCTACTTCGTAACGCCCGCCAAACGCACCGGCGCCGGGTTCCCGTCAGCCGCTCGCTGTGCTGGTGCCCGATACATTTGGATGACCCCAGCGGATGCGTGCGGCTCACCCTTCTTCGCCGTCACATTGCGATCGGACGTGTCCAGGCCGAAAAACTTTGGCCTGGCTCCAAGTCCGGACTGCAGGCGGGAACTGCCGCGAGCGGCGGAGCCCTGCTGTGTTCCAATGGGCTGCACGGGCGCCGCAGCACCCTTTCCGCTGGAATCGGTCCCGTCTTGCAGATCGCCTTCCCCAATGCCGAGGGCAGGCGCGGTAAAGGGCGAAGCCCCGGATTCCCGCACGATGAACGCGTTCGCCACGAGGATTTCGACCGGCAGCGCCTCTGAGCGCGCCGCTTCGAACATCTTGCTGATCCAGTTCTTGTCGGCAGGCGTCGCGTTGCGCCGCGCCAGAGCAAGCAGCCCCAGCCCCTCGCCGGGAACGCGCTTCACGCCATCTCCACGCCAGAGCATCTCGCCAAGCTCCGCCTGAGCGGGCGCATAGCCCTTCTTCGTGGCCCGCAGCAGCCATTGCGCGCCAGAATGCGCGTTTTTGGGAACCCCGTCGCCGCCGATAAGCGCCTTGCCGACCTCGTATTGAGCGGTTGGATCGCCGAAATAGCTTGCCGCATGGTGCAGGAGGCCAAAGGCATAGGCCGGGTTAGCCACTATATGCGCGCCTGGAAGTCCGCGCCGGTGGAACCGCGCCATGAAGCGGTACGCCGTTGCAGCCGCCGGTGCGCGCTTATCGTGCGCATCGATCTCGCCCAACTCGTTGATGGCGGACTGAAAATAGGCCGCGGCCTGCACCTCGTCCTTCTTCATGCCCTCGCCCAGTGCCAAGCGGCGAGCCATCTCGACCTCAGCCGGAATATCGCCCTGCTTGGCGGCCGGCGCGAGAACCTGAAGCTTGACACCGGCGAGTTCGCCGGGAACATTCGCGTCCTGCACGGCCGTGGCGTGCGCCGCATGCGCCTTGGCGCGCGCGGCCTTGCGCTCGGCCGAGATGTGAACCGTGGCCAGTCCCAGCGCCGCTGCTGCGAAGAGCAGGGGAACTGCCGTGATTTTGAGTGCCCGGAATGCTCTAGACATTGGCTTTGCCCGCTACTCCTACGCTCGACTCCGGACCCGTGGTAGCGCCACCCAGCACACATTCCGCTATCCGCCTACAGCCAACGTATGATCTTGAGGTGTAGTTATTTTTGGGCGAAGGCCGGGCATTCTGGCGGCAAACATGTCCGCATTGTGACAACCTAAGGTTGCGCGCTGCTCCGTTCGGCAGGCGGCTTGGGCCGCATCGGCGCCATGCCTGTGCTTGCAAATAGACCAAAGGTGTATGAAGTGTCCCCGCTGTGACCATTTTGCTACATACCCCGCCTTCCCACTCGCCCCGCAGGATTCCGGCGCAGCAATGCACCTCCCGCGAAATGTTCCCGGTTGCAACATCAATCAGACTGTTTTTTTTGAAAGGAAGCGCCGGAAACGCTGTACCAACGGCTACTTCGGCGGCATGAGCCGCTTTTACATCCCGCACCGGCTTCCTTCCGGATTCCGGTTGTGACAATCTGTTTGGCCTTTATGGCCTAAACTTGGCAAGGAAGCCTCAGCTTGTTGCATCCAGGCAACAGGCGCGGCGAAACCCGTTCGCGCGAGGTGCTAGCCGCGAAAGACTGGAGCGAAAAGCCGGGTGAAAAAGGTGTCCCGCTCCAAGGGCCTCAGCAAAACCCTGGCTTGCGCGATCCAGGCCGGCGCCGAAGGCGCGGAAGCCTTTAGACCTTCGTCGAATAGCTCCGTTGTGACCGGAACTTCGTCTCCCCCGGCCAGCGCCTTGATGAGAGCCGCGCTGTTGGCCAAGCCGGCCAGTGCGCGCAAATCGGCCCCGGAATAGCCGGCCGTCTTGCGGGCGATGCGGTCCACATTGACGGCCGCGTGGCCGGGAACGCCCAAGATTGCGTCCGACAGGATTTTCGTCCGCGCCGCCAGGTCCGGCGGGGGAATGTAGATCGTGCGCTGGAAACGCCCGGACCGCAGCAGCGCGGGATCGATCGTCCATGGCGCATTGGTGGCGGCGACAACGAGCACGCCGCTATTGTCGCGCAAGGTGCCGTCCAGTTCCGAAAGAAACGCGGCAATCAGGGCCTGGCCGGGCTCGCTGTGCGAAGCGCCCCGCTTAAAGGCGAGCACGTCGAAATCGTCGAAAAACAGGATCGCCGGCGGCTCGGCGCGCGCCTCGTCGAAAAACACGCGCAGGCGCTTCTCGGCGTCGCCGCCATATTTGTCGATGATTTCCTCGGGATTGACCGACAGGAAGCGCGCGTCGCTTTCGCCCGCCGTCGCCCGTGCGATCAGCGTCTTGCCGCAGCCCGGAGGACCGTAAAGCAGAAGGCTGCCGCCCGGCTTCTGCCGGTAGCGCTCGAACAGCGACAGCTTCAAGTAGGGCAGCACGATCCGGCGCCGGATTTCGTCCTTCACATCCTCCAGGCCGGCGACATCGCCAAAAGTGACGGCCGCGTCGTCCAAATCCTCAAGCAGCGTGTCGGGGAGCAGGTCGAAGCGCTCCTGCTGGCTCTTGGCCTCGCGCCGTGCCGAATAATTTATGAGCGAGATGATTTTCGCGGGCTGCGCGGTGGCGGTTCCCGGACGGATGCCCAGAATGCGCTCCAGATCGCGGTTGCGCATCGCGGGGTCCTGGACAACGGCCTGCCGGTAAATGGCGATGGCCTCCTGGACCCGGCCCAGCCCCTGAAGCGCGCGGGCGCGCATGGCGCGGTCCTCTGGCTGTTCGGAAGCGCGGGCCAAGCGCTCGGCCTGCTCGAAATCGCCGGCGTTGAGGCAGAACTGGCAGGCCTGGCGGCGCACGGGCGCGAAGCCGTCGTCGGAGAGCGTCTCTTCGGGAAGGGCGTGCAAGAGCCCGAGCACGGCGGTGCGGCCGTGCTGTCCCTCTGCCTCATCCATGATGATTGAAAGGAGATCGGTGCTGGCTCGACCCTTGTAAACTTCGATGAGCGCTTGCAGCGTCTCTTGATCCATGCGGGGACTGCCCATCAACGCCAGAGCAAACCCGGGATTTGTCCTACTAAGAACGCTGGCATGTTCTCTACCCCGTAAGTTGTGTGCCGCATAACAAAGGCCCGGAACACAAGGCAAGAGACAGCGCTCTTGGGCACCGGCCAAAGCCGGTATTTTCCTGCGCTTGTGGCAGCCGGGCAACGGGGCGTCAACGCCTTGCCGCAACCATGGTTGCCGCCGGGTTGCCGCCCGTCCAGTTTCCGTCCGGTCTGTCCTGCCTTGTCTTGGTGTCCGTTTCATATTCTATTAATCATGATACCCGTAAGTCCAGTACCAATTTCGGCGATTTTCAATATAGAACTAATTTATCAGATGCTATTTAAGACTTCGTTAGTTGATGAATTTAGGTACAAGTTATCGATGCGGCCAAATAATGCATGTGCTCATTTCTGGCAGCACGCTTTTATCAAGGTTAATTGGCGAATTTGTTCTATATTTAGCGGGATTCTGGAATCGCGGAATTGGGCCTGAAAACGCGAAAAACTCAGTAAAAATGCGGAGGCAAATACAGCTCCAGTAGCTGACGGGCGGCTTGACCGGGCGACCGGCGGGCCGAAGCGCCGAGACAAAGGCCGCGCTAGACGGTCGAGCAATCTGACGGGCCGTAACGCGAGTGAACTCTGAGCAGGCCCCGAAAAGCGTTAATGCGGAGGCCGGCCCTCCGTTAATAAGGGGAAAGCTTGTACTGGCGGGGAAGCAACCAACAAGCGCGCCTGCCGGGT
>PMBZ01000082.1:0-18553 GCA_003153975.1 Hyphomicrobiales bacterium | reverse complement strand
GCGCGGATTGTCTCGTACTACCGCGCCTATCCTCAACTCTACCTTGATCGGTTTCTACGGGAAAGGAACGTTTTCTTAACGCGGGAGGCCCCGTCAATCGATCACGGTTCTTATGAGAAAGAAGCGGATGGCACCCGCCAGGGTGGTTTTGCACGCTCGCTCGCGCCCTTGGCTGTCCTCGGTCCTGGCCTTCGCGATCGAAGCCTTCACCTTCGACCGCTCGGCTTCCGAGAGATCGAGCGTGCCTGCCATCTGCTCGACGATCCCGGCGCCTTCCGCGCAACTGGCCGCGCGCACCGGGCTTGCCAGGAAGGCAAGCACCGCCACACCGAATGCAAATTGCTTAATATCGAGCACGAAGGCACCCTGGCTCCCGCTTTGACGAGGCACGTGTAGCACGCTTTCATGCAACCTCATAGCGCAGCGGCCCGCAACTCACAAGCTTGGTTGCCGCTTGCGGACCTTGGCAAGCACAGGGCACGAAAATAGGAGCTGGCGGAGACGGTTGCCGTCATGCGCGTGCTCGAAGCAGCGGCGGCGCCGGTGAGCGTCGAGGAGATCGCGCGTCATTTCGCGCAAGGCAAGCCGATTGAAAAGCGCGCCGGCCTTGCCGTCGCGGCGCTCGCGCGGCTTGGGCGCCTTTCCCCGGCAGATGGGGGCAGAAAGGTGTCGCTGCGCTGCGGCGCGTAGCCACTTCCGATTTCGCGCGCCAAAGGCGTGTTAACGCAAGGTAAACGCGTGCAGCCGGCGCGGCATGGTTAATGTCTGCGTGGTTAACCTGCGCCGCCCATACGAATTTCGTGCGCATTTCCGCGAAATTTTCCGCGTTTCAGGTCGATTTTCGCGTTTGCAAAATACCTTTAAATATAGCCGTCGATTTAATATTAACCAAGAAACGGTGCATTTTCCGGGCTTGCGCGGCACGCCGTCATCGGCTTTTCGCCTGCAATAACACGTGATTATCGTCACATTAAGTCTTCTGGAAGGAGTCCCTGCTATTCTATGCTCCGTGAATGGAGAGACGGGCGATTGCGCAAAAAGACTGGAAAACCCAAGAAATAGGGTAAACGATGTCTTAAGGAAAGGTGACGGCGTCCGGGCGGCGCGTTATGTTAATGCGCCGGTGGTAAAGCCTGCCGGGCCGGCGCAATCCCGCCTCGCCCCGCTATTTCCAGAACGGCCCACGCGCCTTGAGCTGGCGCCAGGCCTTCGGCGCGCGCTGCCACACCTCGGCGGCCTCCGCCTCGTGGTGCCCAAGCACCTGGCCTGCCGCGATCAGCGCCCCGGGCTCGCTGCGATGCGCCTTGGCGATAGCGAGCAGTTCCCCCGCCATCCGCACGTCGTTCACATAGCCGAACACGTCCTGGAGCTTTTTCAACCGGCCAATGAACTGCTTGGTTCTTGCCTTGGGGAACAGCGTGGCCAGGAACTCGGCGGTATAGCGCAACTTCTTGAGCAATTTCCGCATCCTATGCTGTTCCTCACCCTCAAGGCCATCGATGGAACGGCCAAGCCTGGCTGCCTTTTTCCACCGTTTTTGCAACAGCTTATCCGCAAGATCCTCCACAGGTTCTTGCAAGCTGGGCTCCTGTTCGAGCATGGANNGCATAAATCTCCCCGATCGTCACGTCCGCGTCGCGCAGCCGCCCCACGGCACGGGAAATGGTGCGCGCATCGGCCTCAAGCCGGCGCAGTTGCGGCGTGTCCGGCAGCGCCTCCCTAAGAGCGCGGTGGGCGCTGCGCAGCCGCGTCAGGCCGACGCGAAGCTGATGCACCGCCTCGGCCTCGTCCGTTTCGAGCACGGCGATCCTGTTGTTCACGATCTGCTCGCGCGCCGAGCGCAGGATCGCCGCAAACGCCTCGCCGCAGGTCTGGCCCTTCTCGATGGGCGGCGGTTCGGCAAACATCGGTCCGGTTTTCTGGGCCGGCGGCGTTTTGAGCAGGAGCCGGTAGCCGCGCTCGGCTTTTGTCATGCCCGGTAGCCGGACCGGACTCTTGGCGAAAAGCGACAGCGCGGCCTGAAGCAGGTCTCCCGGCTTGCCCCGGATCAACTCAAGCTCGGCCTCGCAGATTTCGCTCTTGCGGTTCTGGGCAATAACCTCGCCCCTATCCAGGGCCAGCTCGATGAGGCTGCCACGCGGGCGCAGCTTGTAGGCCGTGCGCGTCATCACGGTCTCGAAAGCCCGCGTCAGGCCGGAGCCCCCGATCGCCTTGAGCACCCTGCGCCGGACCCGGATGTCGTGAATGCGGTTTGGGTCTGGCTCACCGTTCTCGAAGCGATCCTCGACCTCGATGGGGTTCGATATGCCGTCTTTCGGATTATTATCGAGCTTGACGGTCTGGATGTAAGTTTGCCCATCGTAGCGGACACGCAGCACCATGCCCTGCGCGTGCAGCCTGTAATCGGGCGTGTCGTAATAGACGGACCTCAGCGTTTTTTGCGTGCGCGTGGCCTTGGCATTGAGCTTGGGGTCTCCGGCCAGCCGGTCAAGCTCCTTGCCTGTCAGATCGAGCTTCAACTCGTATTCGCGGCTAGGCTGCGGCATGAGGGGTCCTGCTCTGGGCAGCGGAAAACACGGAACCCCGCCATGAGGTTCCGGCTAACGGCGGTAAAACTCCGGCAACCCGTGAGCGGAACGCGTCAGATGCCGGCGGGCAGCAATATCACTTCTTCCCCGGCACTGGCGGCGACGCCAAATTGTTCCAGGGCATCCTCCAGATAGTCGGGCAGGAGCGGCAGGCCGAACAGATAGGCAGAGGCGTTCGCGCCATGCTCGGCCCTGGCAGCCGAGACGGCCTCATCGAGTTCGGTTGACGCATAGGTTCCGCGCCCGACCCAGGCCAGCGCAATCAACGCTGCCTGCTCGTCCCCGTCGAGCGTTTCCAGGAACTCGCGAAGCACCTGCCTCGTTGCATCGTCGGGCCGGTCTTCGAGGATAACCTCGCCATCCGCGTATTCGCTTGCGGCATCTGGATCGGCGTCCTCGTCCCAAGCCACGCTCTTTGCGCTGGTTTCCCTGGAATGGACAATAACGTGCGCGACCTTATTGGCCGAAATTCCGAGCAATTCATTCAATTCTGGCATCTTGTCCGCTGCGTCCTAGATGGGCTGCGATCATATCGAAGACACCGTGAAACATCGCGGGAGTCAGCCGGCCGGTATTCGTGTTATATCGCGAACAATGGTAACAGCCGAACAGCTTGCGCCCTTTTCCTATATCGGCAACCTCTCCATGGCCAAACTTACATTGCGATGGCTTGAGGCCCGCCGCGCGAATCACCGTATCGAACGCTATTCTGCCAAGGGCGAGGATCGCGTTCAAGTTTTGCATTTCCGACAATACACCGCTTAAAAAATCGCGGCATGCCGCGATTTCATCGGGAACCGGCTTGTTCTGGGGCGGCACACAGCGCACCGAATTGGTAATCCGGCAGCCGGTGAGCACGAGCCCGTCGTCCGCGCGCTCGGCATAATCGCCACGCGCGAAGCCATAGCGCAGCAGCGTATCGTAGAGCAAAATCCCCGCAAAATCGCCCGTGAACGGCCGGCCCGTGCGGTTGGCGCCCTTGAGGCCTGGCGCCAGCCCGACAATCAGCAATTCCGCGTCCGTCTGTCCGAAAGACGGTACAGGCGCATTGAACCAGTCTGGAAATCTGGCCCGGTTCTCCTCGCGGAAGCTCACCAGTCTTGGGCAGAAGGGGCAATCCGGCTGCGGCTCGCTAGACCCCGCCGTTTGGCGGGGTCCGGAACGCGCATCCGTAGGGGCCATAGGGATGGTCATGGCCCGTCCAGGTCTCTAGTCGTTTTCCACTGCGGCTTCACGCGCATGGGCGGCAGCGCTCATGCGCTCGTGCATCCTCTGCTCGTGAACGTGCGCCTGATATTCGCGTCCGTTCTCGGGCCGCTGCGTCCGGCAGATATCCTTCTGCAGGTCGGACAGGTCGATGAACTGATCGGCTTGGCGGCGAAGCTCGTCGGCGACCATGGGCGGCTGCGTCGTGAGCGTCGAAACCACGCTGACCCGCTTGCCCTTATGCTGCAGAGCCTCCACGAGCGTGCGGAAATCGCCGTCTCCAGAGAACAGCACGATATGATCGAGGTGCTCGGCAAGCTCCATCGCATCGACGGCAAGCTCGATATCCATGTTGCCCTTGATCTTGCGCCTGCCGGAAGCGTCGGTGAACTCCTTGGTGGGCTTCGTGACCATCGAGTAGCCGTTGTAGTCGAGCCAATCGATCAATGGGCGGATCGACGAATACTCCTGCTCCTCCGCCAGAGCGGTGTAATACAGCGCCCTCAGCAACAGGCCCTTAACGCGAAAGAGGTTCAAAAGCCGCTTATAGTCAATGTCAAAGCCCAGAGCTTTGGCTGTGGCGTAAAGATTTGCCCCGTCTATGAAAAGAGCGATACGCTCCGTTGGGTAGAAATTCATCCTGTTACCTTAGTGCAATCCTTGGGGGTTGGGTTGAGGCTATGCCAGCTCGTATCTTTATTTTGGCGCTTCTGTACCCCACTTCAAGAATCATCCAAAATATAGCGATACGTCCTACGATATCAAAACATCGCATGAGATTTCAAGAGCATGGTCGTCGTCATAGCGCTGGGGTCCAATCTAACTGGTAACTTTGGCCCGCCTCAATACGCACTTCGAAAAGCGGTTAATGAGTTGGAGGCATTCGGAATTACAATATTAAGCACTTCCAAAATCTATATCACAAAAGCTCATGCTTACCTAAAGCAGCCAAATTTCTACAACGCTATCGTCACCGTTGCCACGCCTCTACCAGCCGAGGCGATTTTGCAAGTTTTAAAAGGGATTGAGGCGCGAGCTGGGCGGCGCATGCAAAAAAACGAGCGCCAACCCTTTTTCCACTGGCGGCCTCGTCCCTTAGACCTCGATATAGTGAGCTATAAGGGGGTTGTCCGCAACTGGAAGGGCAGCAGCCGCCAGAAGGCGCGATGCGTCACATTGCCGCACCAACGCGCACACGAGAGGGCTTTTGTGTTGCGCCCGCTCACCGATGTTGCCCCTTTCTGGCATCATCCCGTCTTGGGCCTGACACCGGCGCAGCTCCTGAAACTGCCCAAAGTCCGCGGCACTGGGAGGATCCTGGAATGCCTGGAGTTTCCAAGCGCTGCGTCCCATTCGTAGCACGGCCTTTGGCCGCCAAATCCGGCAAGCCGGAGACGGAAGGGGGAAATTTGCCCAATGCGGACCGCACCGCGACAGATGATCTTGTCATCGTCTCGCTTCGTCCTGTATAGCAACTCAGATCCAACGAATTCAGAGCGCAACCCTGCGCGCGGAAGGAACCCGCCATGAAAAAGGATACCCATCCCGATTATCACAAAATCACCGTTGTGATGACGGACGGCACGCAGTTCGAAACCTATTCCTGCTACGGTGAAGAAGGCGCGAAGCTGCAGCTCGATATCGATCCCAAATCGCACCCAGCCTGGACCGGCGGCAATCAGCAGATCCTCGACCGCGGCGGCCGCGTCAGCAGGTTCAAGAAGAAGTTCGAAGGCTTCTTGAAGTAAGCCACGGCGCTGCACGTCGATTTCGAGGGCACAACCCCTCACCCCGTCCCTCTCCCAATGGGACGGGGCTGCATGCTCCAAGCACTATTCTGGCGTCCCTTCTCCCATAGGGAGAAGGACAGGATGAGGGGTAATGCGGGTCGTGCGGTTCTCTTCCTCCCGCATTCTCTCGCAGCCCCCCAATCTCCCGATCCTTCAAATTCATCTCCCAAACTCCCACCGGCTTTCCCGCGAGACCGAGGCTTAGCCCCTGGCCGCGTGATTACTGCCGTTGGCCGCGTTCCGCCGCGCGGGCCGTGCATAGGGGCGCAGTTCCTCCGGGTGCTCCGAGACGAAAGCGATCACGTGCCTCCGCTTCTCCTGCCCGCGCGCGCCGTTGGAGGCTTCCTCGAAGCGGAGCGCAGGCGGCGCGCATTCGAGAAACCGTGTGTAGATCGACCGCCATCGCATGGAAACGGCGGCGGCGGTAATGCCGAGGTCTCTCGCGATTCTCGCATCGGTGAGCCCGTCCGTGGCGCGCACCAGGATCTGCTGCTCGGCGCGGGTGAAGCCGCATCTCGGCGGCTCGTGCGCGAACAGAAGCCCTGCCGCGGTGCCTGGCCAGTTTGCTTCGATTTCCTGCCTTGTCACTGTGAAGATGATGTGATCGCGTTCGAGCGTGCGTTCGGGATGGAAGCTCAGGGGCGTGCCTTTGGGTATGCGGCAGTGCTCCCGGAAGCCACCGCCCTGGAAGGCAAAGGCCCGCTCGGCCCAGGTTTCCTTTATAATGCGGGCTAGCCGGTAGCCCCGGTGACTGTCGATGAAAGTCTGCTGGCCAAGCCGCAAAAGTGCGTGCGCCTCGGGATCGGCGGGATCGTCCGTCAGCTGTAGCCAGAGCAGGGGAAGCAGCGTCAGCCCATCGCCCGCATTGGCCTCGGCGATCTCGTTGTAGGACAGGAGGGCCGGCTCCTGGACATCGCGGGAAGCCTGGTCGAAAATAATAAGATCGATGTGCGGGGCGGGGGAAGCCAGAAAACCGTCCGACCATCTGTCGCTGGCAAAGCCCGAAATGCCAATCCCGGCAAGTTGAGGCCGCGCATCGCTATCGTGGATGTACTCGACCACCACGCCGAGCAATATTTCTTCTGCGATCAATCGCTCCAGAACGGCAGGCAGCCGGTGCGCAAGCCGGTCCGGAACGGGAGTGTATCGTTTGATGAATTCAGCCGCTTCCAGCGCATCGCCAGCGTTCATCGCTCTGGCGCGCCGGATCAAATTATCTTTCACCCCGGTCCTCTCAACCACCCCTATGGCCAAGACCACCATTTATCAGTGTTGTTAATACCATATACGGTATGCAGGATAGCGCGGCAAGCGCAGTTCCCAATTGCGCCGATGCGTGCATCGATTGGTAGCATTTAAATTGCATATCTCATGCCCTTGCTTCGGCAAGGTTGTTTTCTCACTGCGGGGCCAGAGGCGCCGTTTCCGGTTGGCGGCAGCCTAGACGCGGGCTCGCTGCAGCACGGGGCGGCGCCGGCGGGCCGCGAAGACGGAAGCGGACCGTATGCCGCCGTTTCCATCGAGCAGCCGTTGCTAAGGATTGGTGCGTGTGCCCTCGATCGCAAATCGGCCGCGTCAAGCCTCTCGCAATCCGGCCGCCGCCTCGCGAGCCCGCCGGCACCCCTCGCTAAAGCGCGGTATTCCGGCTCAGAATTCCAGCACCATGCCGTCGTACGCTGGCACCACATTGGCCGGCAGTTTGGCCGACAGCTCGTCGTAGTCGATCTCGACATGCAGATGGGTCAGCACCGCCTGGCGCGGCTGCATGCGCCCGATGAAGCCCAGCGCCTTCTCCAGCGAAAGGTGGCTTGGATGCTGCGTATAACGGAGCGTGTTCAAGATCCAGCAATCGAGGCCTTGGACAGACGGCAGGGACTCCTCCGGCAGATCGTTCAGATCGCAGGAGTAGGCGACGCCTTCAATCCGCAGGCCCAGCGAGTCGATATCGCCGTGCAGTTGCCGGAAGGGCTGAATGGTCAGATCGCCGCCGGGACCGATGATGGTAACGGGGTTGAGATTTTCGATGAGATGGCCCGACAGGATCGGCGGGTAGCTCGATCCTGGCTGTGTCTCGAAACAATAATCGAAGCGGCGCCTCAGGAGCATCAGCGTGCGCACATCGGCCCACACATCGATGCGTTTGCGCTGCATGTAGCTTAGGAAGCGCAGGTCGTCGATGCCGTGCGTGTGGTCGGCGTGGTCGTGCGTGTAGACCACGCCATCGAGGCGCTTGATGCCTACGCTCAAGAGCTGCTCGCGAAGGTCCGGCGAGGTGTCGATCAGGACCGATGTCACGCCGCCCGGCCCTATCCGTTCGGCCAGCACCGAGCAGCGCCGGCGCCGGTTCTTCGGGTTGTTGGGGTTGCAGGCGCCCCAGTCGTTGCCGATGCGCGGAACGCCCATCGATGCACCGCAGCCAAGGATGGTGATGCGCAGCGTCATGCCGGCCCCGCGCAGGCTGCGTGGGTTTGCGGGAAGCACGAAGGGCGCAACCCCTCATCCTGTCCTTCTCCCAATGGGAGAAGGGCCCCCCGAACTACCCGCAGCGAGAATTCTGGCGTGCCCTCTCCCATTGGGAGAGGGACAGGGTGAGGGGTAATGCCGTATGTGATAGCATCGACTGGAATCATGCAGCGGCGCTCTCAGCGGCCTTCGCCTTCGCGAACAGCGTGAAGAAATTCGCGGTTGTCACCTTGTCCACCTCCGCTTCGCTCACGCCTTTAACCTGCGCCAGAACCTTGGCGGTATGGCGGACGAAGGCGGGCTCGTTGCGCTTGCCGCGCAGCGGATGCGGAGCCAGGAACGGCGCGTCCGTTTCCACGAGCAGGCGGTCCAGCGGCAGTGCTCCGGCCAGTTCGCGCAGCTCGCCCGATTTCGGGAAGGTCAAAATCCCCGAGAACGAGACGTAAAACCCAAGCCCGATGGCGATTTCCGCCAGCGCCCGCCCGCCGGTGTAGCAATGCAGCACGGCCTTGAACGCGCCCCCGGCCATCTCCTCGCGCAGGATTTCCGCCGCGTCCTCATCCGCGTCGCGCGTGTGAATGACAAGCGGCAAGCCAGTTTCGCGCGCCGCCGCGATATGCGTGCGGAAGACGGCCTGCTGATCCTCGCGGCTGCACTTTTGGTAGAAATAGTCGAGGCCCGCCTCGCCGATCGCCACCACGCGCGGATGCGCGGCCAGCTCCACGAGCGTTTCCACGCTGACGCGCTCCTGCCCCGCCGAATGCGGGTGCGTGCCCACCGAGCACGTCACCTCGGGGAAGCGCCTGGCGACCGCCAGCACTTCGGGGAATTTCTTGACCAGCGTGCAGATGGTGAGCATGTGGCCCACGCCGGCATTCTTCGCGCGCGCGACGGTTTCTTCCAGCCCGGCGGCGAAATCCGGGAAATCGAGATGGCAATGGCTATCGACGAGCATCCTGCATTCCAAAAGCTATGCGCGGCGTGGCGCAAGGCCCCCTCACCCTGTCCCTCTCCCGCTGAGGGGAGAGGGGACGCCTTCTCAACGGGCACAACCTGCCCCCTCTCCCCTCGCGGGAGAAGCCTGGGGTGAGGGGGCTGCCACCGATGGATAGTGCCAGAGTCCTGAGCCTATTCCGCCGCGCGCGTTTCATCCTCTACATAGCGCGGGAAGACCGGCTGTGGAGTGGCAATCTGCGTGCCGGACTTCAGCCCGATATCCGGGGCGAGCGCGGCAAAATCCCGCTCGTCCGGCCCAACGCCGAGCTGGTCGAGGAATTTCGCCGCCGAGGCCGGGATATAGGGCTGGCTCAGGATCGCCACGCGCCGCACGATCTCCGCGGTGACGTAAAGGATCGTGCCCATGCGCTTGGGGTCGGTCTTCTTCAGCGCCCACGGTTCCTGCGTTGCGAAATAGCGGTTCGCGGCGCCGACCACCTGCCAGATGGCCTCGATGGCCTTGTGGATCGCCTGGCGCTCCATCGCCTCGCGGCAGGCCGGCAGGAGACCGAGCGCGGCTTCGAGCAGCGGCGCGTCCGCACTGGTGAAGGTGCCCGGCTCCGGGATCTGGCTATCGCAATTCTTCGCGATCATCGACAGCGAGCGCTGCGCGAGATTGCCAAGGTCGTTCGCGAGATCCGCGTTGATGCGGTTGACGATGGCCTCGTGCGTGAAGCTGCCATCCTGCCCGAACGGCACCTCGCGCAGGAAGAAATAGCGGATCTGGTCGGCGCCATAGGTGCCCGCCATGTCGAGCGGCGCAACCACGTTGCCCACCGACTTCGACATCTTCTCGCCCTTGTTGTACAAGAAGCCGTGGCTGAACACGCGGTCCGGCAACGGGATTTTCGCGGACATCAGGAAGGCCGGCCAGTAGACCGCGTGGAAGCGCGTGATGTCCTTGCCGATCACGTGCAGGGACGCGGGCCAGCGCTCCTTCCACGCCTTCGAGCGCACCTTGGGGAAGCCCGAGGCGGTGATGTAGTTGGTCAGCGCATCGACCCAGACATAGATGATGTGGCCCGGCGCGTCCGGCACGGGAATGCCCCAGTCGAGCGTGGTGCGCGAGATCGACAAATCCTGCAAGCCGCCCTTGACGAAGTTCACGATCTCGTTGCGCCGCTCCGGCGGCAGGATGAAATCGGGCTGCTCCTCGTAAAGCTTGAGCAGCTTCTTCTCGTATTTCGACAGGCGGAAGAAATAGGTCTGCTCCTCCGTCCATTCGACAGGCGTGCCCTGCGGCCCAAGACGGATGTTGTTGGCGCCGAGCACCGTCTCGCTCTCGGCGTAGAACGCCTCGTCCCGCACCGAGTACCAGCCCTGGTAGCCAGCGAGATAGATGTCGCCCGCCTTCTCCATCCGCTTCCAGATTTCGGTCACGGAGTCGAAATGGCGCTGCTCGCGCGTCGAGATGAAATCGTCGTAGGCGACGTTCAGCCCCGCCAGCATCTCCTTGAATTTCGCGGTGTTCTTCTCCGCCAGCTCAAGCGGCGTTACGCCCTGCTTCTCGGCCGTCTGCTTCATCTTGAGGCCGTGCACGTCCACGCCCGTCATGAAATACACGGGGTGGCCGTCCAGCCGCTTGAAGCGGGCGAGCGCGTCCGTCGCAATCGCCTCGTAAGCGTGCCCGATATGCGGCTCGGCATTCGGATAGGAAATCGCGGTTGAAACGGTGAAATGCGGTTTGGCTACGGGTTCGGTCATATCTTTTTTTGGGGTGAGGACGTTTAAGGCTGGGGAGGTATTAGTCTACTTGTCGCGTTTGCCGAGACAGGCCATGTACAGAACGAAAGACGGCATGCCACGGCGGCGAACTTCATCTTCGCATTGCACCTTGGTATTTTCAGGAAAGCGTTTCTCGATCTCCACGAGAAAGTTCGCAGCTGCAAATTCTGCCTCAAGGCAATCTGGGTTGTAAGTCTTGTCGAAGCGATTCGTGTCGCGCATCATGTGGCAGTATTCGACTATCCCAAATTTCGGGAGGGCCGAAAGCGGTGTGGCGACGAGAAGCGCGGTCATCGTAATTGCGGCCCTTTTCATGGTCGATCTCCCCATCGAATATGAGGGTGAGGGCATTTCAAGCCGTGGAAGCGTGCGTATGCATACGCACGATACTTTCCATATCGGAAAATGCGCTCATGAGGAAGGCTCCTTTGCGGGGATTAAGCACTTCCTTTTATTCCGCGCGGCTATGCCTGGAATTCGATAACCTCGCCAGGGCGCAATGCGGACAGCGCGGCAAGCAGCTTCGGAGCGAGCGCCAGCAGATCGCGAATATGGTTGCTTTTTGCCCGGAGCACGGCGACCGCGAAGGGCCGCGTCCGCAAATCTTGCTGAAACTGTAAATTCTTGTCCACCGTCACAAGAAGATCGAAGCGGTTTCCCATCGTGTTGAGCAACTCGCCATCGGAAAGAGCGGCCCATCCAAGCTGCGCGACGCTCGACACATCGTGGCCCGCGAGGGCGGCGCGTAGCCGCCAGGGCACACAGTTGTCCAGCAAGATCCGCAAGCCTAGGCGGCCTGGGAACTAGCGAGCAGCGCCGTTCTCGCGCTTTCAAGCACAGCCACGGCATGCTCCCTGCTCACATTGGGGAAGTCCTCCAGAAATGCCTCCAACGTGTCGCCCGCCTCCAAATAGTCGAAGAATGCCTGCACCGGCACACGAGTACCTGTAAACACGGGCGTCCCCGAAAGGCGCTGCGGCGATACTGTTATGAGCGGGGTTGGTAGCTGCATTAGAAAGATATAGCACACATTGTGCGGAAACCAAAACGCCGCTCGCTTCGAGGCCGGCGAAATGCTGATGCTCGTATGGGTTCCCTTTCCTCTCCGGCCATTTCAAACCGGAAAAGAGTGCATAAGTTTGCGCACGATACTTTCCATATCGGAAAACGCGCTCAGTAGGAAGGCTCCTTTATCGAGATTAAGCACTTCCATATCTGCCCTGCGCTGGCGGAAGTCTTGCCACGCCTTAGCCCAGGCGGCGCCTTTTGCCGTGCCCGCTGCTCCCTCCACGCCTTCGCGCGCGCTGGCCTCCAGCCGCTCCTCGATCAAATCGCAAAGCTTCACAAAGGTTTGCGCATTGCGGGCGCCGCTCGCCGATTGAATAAGACCGTGCACGAGGCCGAAATCGGTGCGCGGCAGGCTCTTGAAAATCTTGTCCAGCGTGGCCGCAAGCGGCAGCAGCCCGCCGGCCAGGAATTCCACAGCCCGGCCCGGCGAGCCAGCGGAAATCTTGTGGAGCTTTTCGAGCGCTTGGGCATCCGGCCAGTCGATGTCCCCCGCCGCGCAGGCAGCCCGGAGGGCTTGCGCGAAATCGGCGGGATCGAGCGGCCGCAAGGCGAGCTTCACGCAGCGCGAGCGGATGGTCGGCATCACGGTCGAGGCGCCGTGGCCGATAAGAAAGAACACCGTGCGCGCCGGAGGCTCCTCGACGGCCTTGAGCAGCGCGTTCGCCGAGGCGATGGTGAGATCGTTCGCGGGATCGACGATCATGGCGCGCCAGCCGCCGGGGCTGGTCAGACTCAGGAACGAGCGCAGGCGGCGCACCTCGTCGACGCCGATCGAAGCCGCGCTCGCAGCCCCCGGCGCCTCGCCGAGCACGAACAAAGAGGGGTGCGCGCCCGCCGCGATCTGCCGCCCGCCCGGATGGCCCGCGGGAACGTCCAGGCTTTGCGCCGGCGTGGGGCTGGCGGCGTTGCGGCTCAAGAGAAAGCGCGCGGCGCGATAGGCGAACGTCGCCTTGCCGATGCCGCGCTCGCCGGTGACGAGCCAGGCATGGTGTAGCGTGCCCGCGTTGAAGGCGCGCAGGAAGGTTTCCCCGGCGGCGGCGTGTCCGCACAGCGCCTCGGTGTGGCGCGGGTGCAGCGGCGTGCCTTCCGCTTCGTCTTCGCCGCTTCCGGATTTCGTGTCGCTGGACTTGCGTTTTGCCATTCGGGCGGACCGCAGTGTGACTTGCTCTAATACTGTCATACCAAACCCGGCCAGTTTGGTGGCTGCCCGCTAAACATCAAGCGAAAATCGCGTCCTTGCGAAACTGAGCGCGATAATTTTTGTCAAATTGGAAACTTCTTGACTGTGCGCTTGCCCGGAAGGAGCTATGGTTCTGCATAAAAAGGGGGCAGTGCGGGGCACGCAATGAGTCACTCAGAGGATGATGCCAAGCATAGCATGACTCCCGCGCGCGATATCTCCGGGCGAAAGCTGGCGGAGGGGGAGCGTGGGGCTGAGGAACAGCGGGCCATGTTGGAATTCGCCATGGACCAGGTCCACGAGGCCGCTTTCCTGATCGATTTGGACGATGGTATTCGCTTCGGTTACGTGAACGCCGAAGCGTGCCGCTCGCTTGGTTATAGCCGCGAGGAATTGCTTCGCATGAGTGTCCCGGACATCGACCCGGACTATACGCTGGAGAGCTTGCACCAGGAGTTTCGCGGACGGCCAGCCCCTCTAACCCATGAAGCCCGCCATAAGAGCAAGGACGGGCGCATCTTTCCCGTCGAAGTAAGGTCAAATTTTTTCGAGTATGACGGCAAGCGTTACAGCGTGTCCCTCGTGAGCGATATTTCCGGGCGCAAGCAGGCGGAGCAAGAGCGGCGCCAGGCTGAGGAACAGCGGGCCATCCTGGAATTCGCCATGGACCGGGTCCATGAGGGGGCTTTCCTGCTGAGCGATGAAGGGCATATCCTTTACGTGAACGGGGAAGCTGCGCGCTCCTTGGGTTACAGCCGCGAAGAGCTGCTCGGCATGTCCGTCCGTGATATCGACCCAAATTTCGCCCGGCTGCCTCGGGAAGAATATCTGCATGCGTTCCTTAGCAAAGGATCCAGTAATTTCGAGACCCGCCACAAGGCAAAGGATGGGCGCGTTTTCCCTGTCGAGATCACGACCGGCGATTTCACATATGGCGGCGCGATTTACAGGATGGCTCTGGTGCGCGATATTTCAGAGCGCAAGCAGGCCGAGGAGGAGCGGCGCCAGGCTGAGGAACAGCGGGCCATCTTGGAATTCGCCATGGACCGGGTCCAAGAGGGCGCTTTCCTGATCGATAATGACGCGCGCTTTCTGTACGTGAACGCGGAAGCTTCACGCTCCTTGGGCTACAGCCGCGAGGAGCTGCTTCGCATGGTGGTGCCGGACATCGACCCGGACTATTTGCGGGAGCGCTGGGATCCAGACTTTCGCGGGAACCTGCGTTCCATGACCCTCGAAACCCGCCACAAAAGCAAGGATGGGCGGGTATTCCCAGTCGAAGTCAAATCGAGTTTCTTCCAATACGAGGGCAACGGCTACAGTTTGTCCCTCGTACGCGACATTTCCGCTCGCAAGCAGGCCGAGGAGGAGCGGCGCCAAGCTGAGGAACAGCGGGCCATCTTGGAATTCGCCATGGAGCGGGTCCAAGAGGGTGCTTTTCTGCTCAGTGACGACGGGCGGTTCCTGTATGTAAACGGGGCGGCTTCGCGCTCCTTGGGCTACAGCCGCGAGGAGTTGCTTCGCATGGGGGTGCCAGACATCAACCCGGACTATCCGCAGGAGCGCTGGGATCGGACTTTTCGCGGCAACCTGCAATCCCAGACCTTTGAAGTGCGCCACAAAAGCAAGGACGGGCACATTTTCCCTGTCGAAATCACGGCAAATTTTTTCCAGTACGAAGGCAACAACTACAACCTGTCCCTCGTAACCGACATCTCTGAGCGCAAACGCCAGGAAGCGCAGCGCGAAGCTCACTTGCGGTTTTTCGAGTGCATGGATCAGGTCAACCGGGCCATTCAGGGAGCGGCGGATCTTGAGCAGATGATGGGAAGCGTGCTCGATGCCGTGCTTTCCGCCTTCGATTGCGATCGTGCTTGGCTGCTTTATCCGCTGGACCCCGAGGCGCCCTCCTGGGGGGTGCACATGGAGCGGAGCCGCCCGGAATATGCACATACCGAGCCTACACGATCCGATATTCCGATGACCCCGCAAACCGCGGCTAAATTCCGGAAGGCAAGGGAGGCGAGCGGTCCAGTGAAATTGGGGCCAGCTTACGACGATCAGCTCCACGGCCATGCGGAGCGGTTCCAGATAAAGTCCCAAATGTCGATGGCGATCTATCCCAAGAGCGGGAAGCCATGGTTGTTCGGGATGCACCAGTGCTCCCGGGAGCGAATCTGGACGCCGGAGGAAGAGCAACTCTTTCAGGAAATTGGCAGGCGCGTATGCGACTCGCTAACCAGCCTTTTGACGCATCGCGACTTGCGTCAGAACGAACAGAAGTACCGCGAAATCTTCGATAACGTCTCCGACTCCCTCATCCTCTACGAGGTCGCCGCCGATGGCCGCTTCCTCCTGGCCGGCATGAACCCGTGCGCTGAACGCATCATGGGGATATCCAAGGCCGAAGCAGCGGGAAAACCTATAGAGGACATCGTTCCGGAGAAAATTGCGGCTCATAGCCTGCCGTTGCTCCGCAAATGCCTCGAAACCGGGGAGGCGCTCACCTACGAAGAAGACCTGGAGCTTGCGCTGGGCGTCCGCTCCCTCCACACGACCCTTCTTCCGGTGCGCAACGATAGCGGCTCGATCTATCGCCTGATCGTGTTCAACCGCGACATCACCGAGTGCAAGGCCGCCGAAAAACACCTGCATATGCTCATGCGCGAGGTCGATCATCGCGCCAAGAACCTGCTCGCCGTGGTTCAGGCGGTCGCGCGTCTGACAGCGGGACAAAAAGACCCGAAACTATTCGAAGAGCGCTTGAACGAGCGCATCGCCGCCCTTGCGGCAAATCACGACCTGCTCGTCAAAAATGAATGGCGCGGCGTGGACATGCGCGTGCTCGCAACGGCGCAATTGGCACATTTCAGAGACCTTTTGGGCTCCCAGGTCATCCTCGACGGTCCAAAGGCTTTGCTTAAGCCTGCCGCATCCCAGGCTCTCGGGATGGCCCTCCATGAGCTTGCGACCAATGCCGGCAAATATGGCGCATTGTCCCGCGCTGACGGCTCGGTCCGCGTGGAATGGGAAATTGCAGCCGATAGCGAGGGAACGTTCTTCAAAATCCGCTGGTCCGAGCATGGCGGTCCGCCGCCAGAACAGCCCGGGCACCGGGGTTTCGGTCACAAGGTCCTGGTGCAGATGGCTGAAGACGCGTTAGACGCGCAAGTATCGCTCGCATATCCGGGCTCCGGGCTCGTCTGGGAACTGACCGCCCCGGCAGAGCGCGCCATCGAGCAGGCCTAAGCAGCGTTTCCCAAAAGCATGTCCCCGTGAAAACGGGGATGGCCACCGATTTTGAGACAAACACTCCGCAAAAACAGGCCGGTGGAGCGTGTGGAAGGGCCAATATGGCGCTGCATCGACGCTGGGCACAGCAGCTCAGGCGGGGCGTTCTGGAGGATAAAGGGGCGCGCGGAGGGAAAGTGCATTTGCAGGTTCTTCTCGCGTTCGATCCTCAGGTTGAAATCGCGGGCCGCATGGGGGGCGTCTTCAATCAGGTAAGCTTGCTTATAAGCGCGTACAGGGTTTCCTGGGTGGAGCGGTCCGCGCGCCCATCCACGAGGGCGGGGCGGAAATGGCGCTGGAAGGCCGCCACCACNNAACTTCTCGCCCGGATCGCGCTTGCGGCGGGGCGCCACGTCGGAATGGGCGAGCACGTTTCGCGGCTCGATGCCATGCCGGCCGGCGATATCGAGGCAAAGCGCTTCCACCGCCGCCATCTGCGCCTCGGGAAAATCGGGATAGCCGCCGTCGTGCCCCGGATTGTGGATCTCGATGCCGATGGAGCGGGAGTTGATGTCGCTGGCACCCTGCCAATGCGACACGCCTGCGTGCCAGGCCCGGAAGTCCTCGGCCACCATCTGGGTTATCGCGCCGTCCCCGTCCACTACATAGTGGCACGACACTTTCGATTCCGGCGCGGCCAGCCAGTGGATCGCCGCCTCCGCCGTGGACATGCCGGTATAATGCAGCAGCAGAATGCTGGGCTTGAGCCCCCCTTCGCGCAGGTTGTAGTTTGGGCTCGGATGAATCCGGGCTGCAAGCTTCGAATCCGGGCCAGCGATTTTCCGTTCGGAAGTTTTTCGTTCAAACATTGGCCCGCCGCGCCGCCTTGATTTCTTCGTAGGCCGCGTTGATGGCCGCGAGCTTTCTGGTGGCGATGCCGATGGCCTCGGCAGGCACCCCGCGCGCCATTAGCATGTCGGGATGGTTCTCGGCGACGAGCCTGTGATACCGCGCCTTGAGTTCGGCATCGGAAGCCTTGGGCGAGGCGCTGAGGATCTTGTAGGGGTCGTACAAATCGCACCGGAAATGCCGGCCCTTGATCGCCAGATACTCCTGTTCGTCGAAGCCGAACTCCCCGGCGACATTGAACAAGAAGCGATCCTCGTTCGGGTGCAGCTTCCCATCCGCGACGGCGATGTGAAAGAGCCCGTCCATCACATCGCTCAAAAGCCCGCGATCGTCGCGGAAGAGGCGGCCGAGCTGGCGTGCGTAAGACTCGTAGCCTGCCACGTCCTGCTTGGCGAGGTTGAACAGGCGCGCGACATTATGCTCCTCGCCCTGCGGAACCCTGAACACTTCCTTGAAGGCCTGAACCTCGTCCCTGGTTACGACGCCGTCGGCCTTCGCCATCTTCGCGCCGAGCGCGATCACGCCCGCGGTGAACGCGACCTGTCTATCGTGCGCCGGACCGTCCATGGCAAAATGGCCCAAGCGGGTGAGCATTGCGCCAATGGGGGCTCCGATGCTTGCCGTAGCGCCCGCCAGCTTGTCCCAAATCGACATTACGCCGAACCTCTAAATGAGCCGGTGAAAGAATTCCGCGCGCGATTTTAGGGAAGAGCCGCTGCCAAAGAAAGCACTAAATCCACAACCAGTGCACAGGCCGCTGCGGCAGCCAAGCCGTTCAAATCCAAGGCGGATCGCGTCCGGTGCCAGCGGCAGGCCGGTAACGCCTCCGCGATGGCCTTGTTTTCGCCGGCCCGGCAGATGGCGTCTGCCTGGCGCAGCTTCCCGCGTCCGCCGGCCGGGATTTCATGGCCGCAGGCACCCGCGATACATGAAGAAATAGCCCCGGAAGTCGGGGCTTAGGGCTCGATGCGAAGCAAATGCGTCAGATGGCGCATTTGTATTCCGACTCTATTAAATAGCCGGAGATTCCCTTGCGCGGAACGGCGGCACGGTTTCTTATCGGAGAGTGACACGCGCCGGATTTCTCGATGCCGAGAGGCGAGACGCGACCCGATCGAACTCGCTCGGGACGGAACGGCCGGGCATCGGAGGTGGGCACAGAAGACTTCGTATTCTAACGGTGTGGCATTCGGGTCCAGCTTTGGCTGAGTTTTATCGAATTCGTTTAATATAGCCTCAAGCGCGGTCTTCAGCCTTTTGTACGGTCGACGTCTTTGGCTCTGTCCAGCTTGTGCGTAGGCCTCAGCAAAGCGCTGCGGCGAAAGCATTTTTCGGGGTTATGAGGTTCTCGTCCCTTTCAAGCCAGCGCCGCCAGCCAAGATAGCTTTGCAGATATT
>PMBZ01000172.1 GCA_003153975.1 Hyphomicrobiales bacterium | reverse complement strand
CGCGTATCTTGCGGTGTTTGCGCAAACATCCCTCACCCCCCTCAGCGGCAAGCCCAAACGGTGAGCAGAAAAGCGGCGGCCAAAGCCCACTCCCAGGCCGTGAAACCGGGCACGCGGCGGCGTGCGCTCCTTCCGGCCGGTGCGGCCGGGAGAAGGGGGAGCACCACCGGCAGCCGCGTGGCCAGCTTTGCGGGCGCCACCGCGGCGGAGGCCTCCGCTGACCGCTTGACGGGCGCGGCGGCAGCGCGGCGCGCCTCATGGCGCCGGGCAGTAGCCCGCGCGTAACGGGCATCGTCCGGATCGGGGTCTACGAGGCAGGGCTCGTTCCACTGGCCGATAACGAGCGGCACCAGCACGGCCGGAGCGGCGACGGCGGCCAGGATCATCAGGAACGGGTCCGCTAGTGCGGCCTCGCGTTTGCGGGGGATCGGCTTGCGCTTCTCGAAATCGCTGACGAAGAAGCGCACGGGGGTGTTGAAGCCGCGTTCGGCCAGGGACCGCTCGATACGCCGCACCCGTTCCAGGATGTGAATGGGCACATCCTTGCCGCTGTTCACATAAACCCGGTAGCGTTCGGTCTGCCCGTGAGTGTGGCCCATCCGGTCGCGGCCACGGGCCGTGTAGCCTTGGAATTCCCGGCCTTCCGCGTCTTTCGGGCGGAGCGGGCTCCAAAACCATCCCGCATCGAGCGGACGGACATATTCGTCCATCCATTTGCAGACGGCGCGATAGTCGAGGACGCGCACGCCGGTTTCCCCCAGAACCTCTTGGAGCTGCAAGCTGGGCAGATGCGGCGGCGCGTAGCCGATATCGGCCGCCACGGCGGCGTAATCGGCGACGGTAGGGGGAAGGTCCAGAAAGCAGGCGTCCTGGACGGGCGGCTCGCGGAGCGCCACCGGCGCCCGCGCGGGCTCAGGTTCAACCTCAAGGATCAGGCGGGCGCGGCGATCGGACTGACGAAGATCGGACATGATGAATTCCTTTTTGCCGTTAGAGGGGCAGCCAGCGCCTTGGACGCTGGCAAAGCGGTTGCGGTCACGAGCGGCGGGCGGCGCCGCTCGATGCGTCCGGTTGTCCGGAAGACGGCCAGGACGGCGCGGGCGCCGTCTGAAAGAGGGCGCGGAACTGCACCCAGCGTGGCGCCGGAGCTGGCGGGAGCGCTTCGGTTAGCTCGCGCTCCGCGGCGTTCGCCAGAACGGCGCAGAACGCCAGGGCCACGATCACATCGGCGCCGATGTGACCGGCATGGCGCAGGAGGAACAGGCCAGCCAGACAGAGCACGCCCCAGAGCGCCCAGATCGCGCAGAGGCGGGCGTTGATGCCGGGCCGCTGGCCAGCGNNCGAAGGCGGCCAGCGTGGCTTTGACCCGATCGATGCGGGGCTCAACCTGCATGGCGCACCCCCTTAAAACCCAGGCCAGCACTGGTCCATCATTGGCCCGCCCGCCAGGACAAACAGCGTGGCGAAGATGATGAAGACGATGGTGCCGAACGCATCGAGGCGCATGACGCGGGCAACCGCGCCACCGGCCGCGGGGGCGGCGAGCCCCGCGCCGATGGCCATCGACAAGAGCCGGGGGCCGCAGTGCTCGAAGCTTGAGGCGGTCAGAAACCCAGCCAAGGTTGCGGCGATAACGATCAGGAGACGCACCAGGCCGCCAATGCCTGCGCTGGCGCGCCCGGTTTCCGCTTGATAGCTCATGCGGACCTCCTGCGGCGGGCGGCTGGGTTGTACGCAATGGCCGCGTGGTGCTCGCAATAGGGAACGCCGCCCGCCTTCTGGCACCCGCAGAAGCCGAAACCGTCCTCGCGGGGATCGCCGACCGGCCAGCGGCACTGGTTATCGCGAAGCTGCCTGAGCGGCAGCATCAGCGCCGCCACAGGCGGGGGAGGGGCGGGCGGCAGCGGGGAGGCGGGCCGCACAAAGCGAGCATGCGGCTGGCGTAGCTCGACGCGTCCCGAGCTACCGCGGCGCGGAGAAGTGCGGCGCGGCGCTGGCTTGCGCGAGGTAGTCTTGCGGCCGGCGAGGCCCAGCCGGTGCACCTTGCCGATAACGGCGTTGCGCGTGACCTCGCCCAGCCTATCGGCAATCTCGCTTGCGCTCAGACCGTCCGCCCAAAACGCCTTTAACCGTTCGACGCGGGTATCGGTCCAGCCAGGACCGTTGCCCGGCGCAGCCGGGCTCGTTATGCTGTTGCACAGCATTGATGGGGTTTCCTTTCGTTGATGCTACTGAGGCGGGCGCGGCTGCAACCGCGACCCGTCTCGCTCTATTCCGGCGCCTTCGCGCCCGGAATTCCGTTCTATCCCTTGCCTTTTTGGGGCTTCGGCAGCGCCTTGGCCGGCGTGGGCTTCAAGTCGATGACGGGGCGAGCCGCTGGGGCATTTCCAACGCGATCCGGCTCACTGAATTCAACCTTCTCCGTCGAGTAGCGAAGGACCGGCCCGAGGTTGACTTCCAACCTGCGCACAGTCCGCGACCGCTTAGCGCTCTTGGGGGCTTTACCGAACCACATGCAGCACCTCAAAATCCGGCTTCGGCATCGCTCACCAGCTCGCGCCGGTGCCGTTTGACGAACGCCTCGAAATCCGTTGGCTTGCCGCCCGCCTTCCGGTGCTTCTCGCGGCCTTCCTCGATGGTGAGAAAGCCGTCCAGCATCAGCTCAAGCACGTCAGCCGGCCGCGAATAGGAAAGTGTCCGCTCGCTCATGCCACCCCCCGCTGCGCCAGCCGTTCCACGCTGCGGCGCTCGTCCACGATGCGCAGGCGGATTTCCTTGAGGCGCGCGAGTTGCGCGGTTTCGCTTGCCGTGCGCGGCTCGATGCCGCCGATGATGCTTTCCGCTTCCTCGATTTGCTCTTGGCCGTAACGCAGCACCGTCTTCAGGGTGCGGAATTGTGGGGGCGTGAGGGACATGCGGTTTCACCTCCAGGCAAGGCTTTAGCGTTCGCCGGAATCGTGTTCTGGCGTGCGTTTGATGCTTGCCATTGCGTTCTGAATGATCCAAATATTTGGTAACATGCCTATAAAATCGGCGCAACCTAAAAATGGTATGGGTCCTAAAAAATGGTACTAACGGCAATTCAATGCCGCGCGGCTCGCGGGCTTCTCGGATGGTCGCAAACTGATCTCGGACAAACAGCACGCGTTGACATAAAGACAATTACTAAATTCGAACGCGGGGAGCGCGCTCCGCATCCGCGCACGATTGAGGCGCTGACCAAGGCGCTTGAAGATGGCGGCGTTGAATTCCTCGATCCGGTTGATGGCGTGTCCGGCCCTGGTGTCCGCCTGAAATGGGAAGTCTACCAAGCCCAGTTCGCGCAAGGTGCCACCGGCACCAGCCTGGCGGACAGCGGCCCAGTGCAAGAAGCCGAAGCTTGGGACGATGGCATCGAAGCCCTTCACGATGCCACCATCCCGCCTGCCATCGATCCCGAGATTGGGGAACTGCGGGCTTACTGGCGGGCGAATCCCGAAAAGTGGGCCGCCATGCACAAATCCACCCGCTGGGCGCTTCTGGACGAGATGGAGCTGCGGCAACTTTGAGTTCGCCGGTCAGCACCGGGAGGCGGGCATGAAATTACGCACGCAGCATAAAAACTAGCGCAAAGGATCGTCCCTATCGTCTCAAACCGCGCGAAAATCGTTTTAGATCAACAATATGCACAGAAACGCAAGCAAGCACTCCATCGTCCCTGAGCGCCCCAATAGGGACGATCCTTTGCGGGCGGACCGGCGAAGCCGGGCCGCGTCACAATCGCTGGCAAGCCTTCGTGTCGATAGCCTTCGTTGACCGCATAGCTTGGAAGTTATATATTGATGCCGTGGGAAGTCAGATTACACACTGCCTTTGAGGAAGAGGTTCGTGACCTGGAGCGTGATGTCCGGGTTGAATTGTTCGCCGCCGCCAAGCTGCTTGCCGATTCCGGTCCACAGCTCGGGCGGCCACACGTCGATACTCTGAATGGTTCGAAGCATTCCAATATGAAAGAGTTGCGCTTCGAAGCAGCCGATGGCGAATGGCGAGCCGCTTTCGCCTTCGACCCGGAGAGGAAGGCGATCCTACTGGTGGCGGGCGACAAATCGGGCGGAAGTCAAAAGCGCTTTTACAAGCAGCTTATTGCAAAGGCGGATTTGCGGTTTTCCGAGCATTTGAAAAGCCTGAAGGCCGCAAAGAAGGGAAAGTAAGATGAGTAAGAGCCTAGACGAAATCATCGCCGGGTTGCCCTCGGAAGAGCAAGCGGCGATTGAAGTACGCTATCAGGAACTGAAGCAAGAAGTTGAAGGACTACGCGAGCTACGTGAGATAGCTGGCAAGGCGCAGGCCGATATCGCCACAGCTCTGAACGTCACGCAGCCGTCTGTGTCTAAGATCGAAAATCAAGCAGATATGTATCTATCCACTCTACGCAGGCATGTACGAGCGATGGGTGGCGAGCTGGAGCTGGTAGTGAAGTTGCCGAAGCACCCACCTTTGCTGCTGCGGCATCTTGGGGATGCATCCGGACATTCGGCGCAGGAAACAAAGCCCAAAGTACGCCGCCAGCGCTCTCGCGCCGCGGCGTAGACCTCACCGGCCGCAGCTTCCCGCCACCTTCCCGTTCGGCCGTGCTCCACGGCACAGTCAAGAAAGGCTTAGGGCATCCGCCCTCAGCGCGCGGCAAGGCGCTTCCGCCCAGCTTCCCTCGCTCCGCTCCGCTGCGCTGCGCTCAGTGCAGCCGGGTCCCCGCGAAGCGCCTTGCCACTTGCACACCCGCGCTTCGCCAGCGAGGCAGGGTTCCTGTCCGGCAGGAACCCGCCAATAACGGAAAGCCAGGGTGTGCATCTTCGCGGCAGGAGGCAAAATCCAGTGTTGCCGCGACCGTCCCCTTTGGGTCGATCCCGGCTGTGGCGGTTTCAACGGCTGCACACCCAGGCGATAACCGGTTCTGGATCTTAAACCGGAAACGGCGCGGCAGGCGGCAGTTGGCGTACACTTGACCCAATCCCGACCTTCCTGCACTCTCCAAATCCGGACGCTCAATGAATATCGCTCGGGTCGATCAAATGGCTGAATGGCTGGGGCCCTTTTCCGAGCGTGCTTTACACCTTGATTGCCGCATTCGCCCCCGCCAAGCGCCGGTAAAGGGTGCGCAGGCTCATGCCAAGCTTGCGTGCCAGCTCGGCGCGGGTATCGCCACCGTACTTTGTTACCAGGCGCTCGAAACTCGTCCAGGGCACGAAATCCATGATTTGCGAAAACAGCGGCCGGCCAACATTCACCGCAGTGCTCCCGGTTGGAAAAAGCGGGACAAGTACTGCAAAATTTCAACCCGCGATCAAATCGGCCCCAAGCCAAATCGCCACTAAGCTGCTGTGCAGAATGCGTAATTCCAGCCGCCGATGCCACTTAACCGGACGCCAGTGGTTGCGCATAAACTGCTACTTCCAGCGGGAAAGGCGCGCCATCACCGATCCAAGTCAAGGGTATTTTGCCTGAAGTCTGCAAAACACCTTCGTCAATTCCTGGGTCGTAGGTAGTTTCCGCATCTTTACGATTGGCACGGGTAACGCATAATATTTTTCGCGAACTAAAATGTAATTTTATAACAAGGTGAGGTATGTCAAGTTGGCGCAAAATTCGTTTGCGGTTCCAGAGGCGTTGTTCCGAAGTCTGAAACAAGAGATGCCTCCGGCGGAGGTGATCGACGAATTCATGAGCGAACTGATCGTCGCCTACGAGCAGGCACTTCACAAGGGCGTAAGCCCAAGCTGTGCGATCGCAGCAATACTCGATCTCGTGTCGAAGGAATGCCAGAGGTAAGAGGCAGACTGAGGTGACGCTTGCCGCGCACTTCCCGGCGTTGGCGAGGGCGTCTTTCCCCGGGTGCCATCAGCTCCCAGCTCTTGCGATGACTGGGCTCCCGCCCCGCAGCGGCAGTGATAGAGTGCACCAGCCGGATGCAAGACGATGATGATGCGTTCCGTAATCTTGCTTACTCTAAAGCCAGTGCATTCAAGATCACCGGGTAATCGAATTTTTCCGCCAGACAGGACAGCGTCCGGCCCAACTCCGCATCGGCTTCACCGATGTGCTGGATGAGCGCGTGGATGCGTTCACTGTCGAGGCTCTCCAAGGCATCCCTGAATTCATTGCGCGTTGCTGCGGGCAACGCGACCAGCATGGCTGGCGTCAGCAAAACGGGAGCCGCCTCCCTGGCGGCGGGGCTGGCGCGGTAAACGTATGTTATGCCAAGCTGCTTCGCCAGACTGGCGTAGACTTCGTGGAAGCGGTAGGGCTTGGGCACGAAGTCATCCATCGCGGCATCCAGCATTTCATGCTGCTGTTCCTTGAAGACGGAGGCTGTCGCCGCGACAATCTTCACGTCCCGGCCCTGGGGCAGCTCGCGAATGCGCCGGGTGGCTTCCATGCCGTCCATCACCGGCATGCGGCGGTCCATCCAGATGAGATGCGGGTGCCACTCCTGAAAAAGCTTAACGCATTCCACGCCATTGCCCGCCACCTTCACGTCAAGGCCGATCTTCTCCATCAATTGGGTCAGAAGCACTCGATTGTCAGCCTGATCCTCGGCGATGAGGACGCGGTAGCGGGGGGTGCCTGGTGCCGGCCCCGCCACCTCACCGGGCTCTGCCGACCGCTGCCGGTCACCGGTGCCGCCCGCCTCAGCCAGTTCCACCGGCACCTCGACGCGGAACACGGAGCCCTTGCCCACCGTGCTTTCCACGCCGATGGTGCCGCCCATCAGCTCGACGAACTGGCGCGAGATGGTCAATCCCAACCCGGAGCCCTGTTGCGCGCCTGCCTCAGCCACTTGCACGAAGGGATTGAACAGGCGTTCCCGATCCTCTGGCTCGATGCCGGGGCCGGTATCCTCGACCTCCATCAGCAGGCGATCGCCCCTATTATACTTCACGCCCAGACGGATCGTCACGCCGCCATGCTCCGTGAATTTCACCGCGTTGCCGGTCAGGTTGACCAGCACCTGCCGCAGGCGCGCCTCGTCACCCTTGATGTAGCGCGGAAATTCGGACGGCAGGTCGAGCAGCAACTGCAAGCCTTTCCCCTGGGCACGCAGCCGCATCATGTCCGCGACATCGCGCACCATGGCGCCGGGATCGAACGGGGCGATCGCCACTTGCGTGCGCCCGGCTTCGATCTTGGCGATCTCCAGCACGTCGTTGATCAGGCGCAGCAAGTGCTCGCCGCTACGGTTGATGATGTCGAGGTTCTCACGCTGGCTTCCGGTCAGGTCCGGCTCGCCGCGCAGCATGGCGGAGAAGCCGAGGATTGCGTTGAGCGGTGTGCGCAGTTCGTGGCTCACATTCGCCAGGAACGCGCTCTTGGCCTTATTCGCCGCTTCCGCCGCGTCGCGTGCAAGGACCAGTTCCGCCGTGCGGCGCTCCACCGTCTCCTCCAACTGGCCCCGATAGCGCCGGAGGTCTTCTTCCGCCCCTCGGCGCTTGGTGATGTCGGTTAATGCGCCAACGTAATTCGTGACGGTGCCGTCCGGGCCTTTGACCGCGGCGATGGCGAGACGTATTGGAAAGGCTTCGCCATTCTTGTGGTCAATGTCGATTTCGCCTTCCCACGCGCCGGTGTTTCCGATGCATTCTTCCATCGTGGTACGGGAAACTGCGTTATCGCTGCCTGACAGGAGGAAGCGGGCGGGCCTGCCGGTAACTTCATCTGGCGTGTAACCGGTCATGCTGGCGAAGGCCTGGTTGCCCCTCAGGATAACGCCCTTGGCGTCGGTGACCAGAAAGCCTTCCTGAGATTCGAAGGCCGCGGCGGCGATGCGCAACTCGGCTTCAGCCTGCTTGAGTTTGCTGATATCGGCCAGCGCAATACGCAGCACGGGAGGTGCATCCAAAGGCTTGCGGCGCAAGCAGTCGAGATGGGCAAAAAACGTGGAGCCGCCAGCGCCTGTCATCTCCAGATCGCATGCGTGTTTCTTAGCTTCGCCATGTTCCATCATGTTCGAGAACAGGCGGTGCCAGCGGTCTTTGTCCCGATCGGAAACAAATGTCGAAAAACGGCGATTGACTATTTTACTGCGATCGGCGCCCAACAATGCAGCAGCGGCCAGATTGATTTCGACAATCTCCGCTTCGCGGTTGATCGTAATGTAGCCCAGCGGAGCAAATTCGTAGAGATCGACATACCGGTCGCGCGCCTCCTCCATTGAAACGTGAGCCCGGCGCAACTCCTCGTTCTGCATTTCCAATTCGATCTGGTGCACTTGGAGTTCATGCACCAGTTCCTCGACCGGGCGGGCCGAGGTGTCCGCTTTCGGTTTCCGCTGAAGTAGTTTTTCCGCTTTGGCGCGAAGCGATCCGTCATCCATTCATGCCTTCTCCGCCTCCCATACGCGCTTAAGCCTTGCTCCGTCATCGCGAGGCCGAAGGCCGAAGCAATCCAGAGCGGAAAATACAAGCGTAAACGGCAAATTGCACTGGATCGCCACGGCGCGTCCCGCGCCTCGCGATGACGGTCCCGGCCGGTCCTGCTCCCCGGCCATAGGCCTCACAATGACATGGCAAGCCTTAAGTTAGTGCGTATGCTCCTCCTCCAGTGCCAGCAAAATCAACGGCGGTTCACCGTCCCTGCCGGCTATACGGCGGGCATTCAGCAAAACCTTGCTGTGCCCGATGGCGGGAAACACAGCTTCGACCTCATATCTCTCAATGACCTGATCGCGCGGCAGCATCTCCTCCAGGAGCTTGCGCAAGGCTGGTATATCCCACTGACGGTTCCCAAGGTCGTAGATCTTGTGGCCGGCAGTGTCCGCGGCCGTCACCTGAAAACGGTGGTAGAAGGCGCGATTCGCAGAGACAACCTGTAAATCGCCATCCAGAACCAAGAGCGGTTCACGTATCGTTTCGACGATGCCTTCGGCCAAATCCCGCGCTCGCCGGACCTCGGCTTCGGCGCGTACGCGGTGGCCAATATCGGTGAAGGTGAGCACAACGCCTTCAATGACGTTATCCAAGGTGCGGTAGGGCTGAATGCGGACCAGATACCAGGCTCCGCTCTGGGTGCGCACCTCGTGCTCGAACGGCGCCAGCGTTTCGAGCACGGTCTGCGCCTCGATCAGCAAATCCTCGCCTTCGAGATCGGATTTGATGTCGGCCAAACGGCGGCCCACATCGGACGCCACCAGCCGGTAGATTTTGGCCGCCTCACGTGTAAAACGCCGGATAATCATGTGCTCGTCGAGGAAGACGGTGCCGATATTGGTGCTATCGATGAAGTTTTTCGTGTCGTTCTGAATGCTGACCAGCTCATCGATCTTGGCCTGCAATTCCGCGTTCACCGTAATCAGTTCTTCATTAACCGATTGCAATTCCTCCTTGGAGGTTTCAAGTTCCTCGTTGGTGGACTGGAGTTCCTCGTTTGTGGATTGCAGCTCTTCATTGGTGGATTTCAGCTCTTCATTGGCCGCCTGATGCTGCCCGATTGTGATCTGCAGGTTTTCCTTGGTGTAAGCCAGCTCGCGCTCCAGCTCTTCGATGCGCCCCACTTCGGCGGGCTTGGCGGCACCTTTATGCTTTGGCTTGGGCGAAGGCGCCGCGATGTCCTGAAAGCTGATCAGCAACAGGTTTTGACCGCCATCTTGGCCGGGTAACGGCCGCACGCTAAGGCTGACCGCCGTGAGGCCGCCATCGGTCTTGACCTGGGCTTCAAGGTTCAAAGCCGGCGCGCCCTGACTGACTGCGGCGTGAATCGCGGCACGCAGTTTCACTTCCAGCCCCTCGCGCGCCATGTCGATGACGTTGAGGCTGGCGTGTCCAGGCGCCGGGCGCAGGTATTTGCCGGTATCGCCATGCACGTAGAGGATGTCGCCCTTGAGGCCAGTGACCACCGAGGCGGGCGAAAAACATTGCACCAGCACCCGGCGGGTCAAGTCGGCGAAGTTGGTTTCCTTGGCATTTTTCAAGCCTTCCCCGGATGCGCTGGCGTCGCTTCCAGCGGCCCAAATCAATGGGCTGGTCATTATCGTGCGAGCGGCGGCGGGGGAGTGCGTGGCGCCGTAGAATTTCCACTTGCGGCTGATGGGGGTGAACAGTCCGGTATGATTGCCGATGCTCTCGGATGGCGACAGGAACAACATCCCGCCTGGCTTGAGTCCGTAATGAAATGCCTGGATCAGCCGGTTCTGCAACTCCGGTTCGAGATAGATTAGCAAGTTGCGGCAACTGAGCAGATCGAGTTTGGTGAAGGGCGGATCCTTGATCACGTTCTGGATGGCGAACACCACCATTTCGCGGATACTTTTCTTCACCCGGTAGCCGGCGTCCTCCTTCGTGAAGAAACGCCGCAAGCGCTCTGCAGAGAGATCGGAGGCGATGTTAGGCGGATAGAGGCCGGCGCGGGCAATGGCGATGGCGTCGCCGTCGATATCGGTGCCGTAAATCTGCACCGTGAACTCCCGGTGATTTTCGTCCATCCACTCGCGCAGCGAAATGGCGATGGAGTAGGCTTCCTCACCCGTGGCGCAGCCCGCCACCCAGACACGGAACGCATAGGACTCCGGCTTGTCCTTGCACAGTTGCGGCAGGATATCCTTTTGCAGAACGGAGAAGGCTTCCGCGTCACGGAAGAAGCTGGTTACATTAATCAGCAACTCCTTGAACAGCTTATGTGCTTCGATGGGGCTTTCCTTGATGCAGCGGGCATAGACTTCGATATCGTCGATGCCGTGTGCCACCATGCGCCTTTCAATGCGGCGTGTGATGGTGCTTTTCTTATACTGGGTGAAGTCTTGGCCGGTGGCGGCGCGCAACTGCATCAGAATACGCGCGATACCGCTGGTTGCCGCTGGCCCTTGGAGAGTTTCCCCGGCGAGCCCCTTTATGTGCGCGCCGGAAATCAGCACCCTGAACATTTCCTCGACTGGCAGGATGTGGGTGGCATAACCGGCATTGATGGCGCTGGACGGCATGCCGTCATATTTCGCCGAAGACGGCTCCTGCACCACGGAAACGCCTCCGGCCCCAACGATGGCGCGCAAGCCCAGTGTGCCGTCGGTGCCCGTGCCGGACAGAATGATGCCGATGGCATTTTCGCCCTGATCCTCGGCGAGCGAGCATAGAAACACGTCGATCGGCAGATGCTTCCCGCGCGGTGTGGCCGGAACGCTCAGTTGTAACTTGCCGTGGAAAATCGCCATGTCGCGATTGGGAGGGATGATGTAGACGCTGTTGGCGGACACCTGCATCTGATCTTGCACTTCGATCACCGGCATCGTCGTGGTGCGTTGCAGGATTTCAACGAGCTGGCTGACATGGTCGGGGGCAAGGTGCTGCACCAATACGTAGGCGATACCGCCATCCGCCGGCGTATGACGGAAGAATTGCTCAAACGCTTCCAGCCCGCCAGCCGAAGCGCCAATACCGGCGATGCGGAGAGCAGCCGCGGTGTTTTCCCGCGCTTCCGGTGCTTCAGGCGCGGCCGCGGATGCCGTGAGGCTCTTTGCCGCCTTCTTCGCTACCTTCTTGGCTGCCATGGGATTCCCTTCAGAGTTTGTCATGATCGCGGCGGCGAATCAGCGGAGGAATTCGCTTTACGCCAATAACTGACTTGGGTGCCGACAGCCATTCGATAAGCTGCTGCGCCGCGATGCTTGCCCGATCGCGGGCAGCGAACGTCTATGAGCAATGTACAATATGCCACTAGCAGATCGAGTGAAGCTAGTGGGCTGCCTCATTCAATAGATGCAGGCAAGGCGGCGGAGTTTGGCGAGGATGGTCTCTCATACCGGCCTCTCATGGCAAGACTATCCGGGCGTGGGATGTGGCGACGGGTGAGACGATGCGCACCCTCCGCGGCGAGATGGTGCCAGGCTTTGCGGGCAAGAACTACGCCATGGCGCTCTCGCTGGATGGCAAATGGCTGGCGGCGCGGCCGGGCGCGGCATTCCGGTTTGCGCGGATGAAAGCCTTCACACCGTCGCCGATCTTTCATCGGTCTCGCAGCTTTACCAGGCCGTCAATATCAAGCTCGACAAGGCAGGCGGCCAGACTGCCGCGCTTGCACTCCTTAGCCGAAACGCGGCGGCATGGGCTGGCCATGATGGCGGGTGCATGGTTGGCACCTCCCTTGCCATGGCCCCCGCGCTCATGATTGCTGCCCGCGCAGATTTCGCCGACCTTGGCGGACCTCGGCTTCTGGCCCGCGAGCGCGAGCCGGGCCTCATTTACCGGGGGAGAGAAATTCAACCCTTTGGCCCCGAAGTCTGGGGATGAGGCGGTGCACCGCCGTGCGATTGCGCGCCTGCTTGCAAATGAAGCCGAAGGTGCGCGTCATTCGATCCGGGGGCTGTTGATTTCGGTCAACGCCGCCGGTTGCGTCACAATGTTAGGTTGCGCCAGCGCCAGATCTCTCCCGTCCGGGGCTTTGTCAAGCATCGGAGGAAGAAGGCATGGATAAGGACCGGATCATCGGATCGGCAAAGAAAGTCAAAGGCTCGGTCAAGGAGGCGGTTGGCCGGGCAGTTGGCGACGTCAAGCTGAAGTCGGAGGGCAAGGCCGACAAAAGAGAGGGCAAGATTCAGAACGCCATCGGCGGCCTCAAGGACAAGCTCAGAGGCAAATAGGCGTCGCGGCTGCGTGGTTCGTCCCCGTTCCTCACGCTTTTGGACCTCAGCCCAGCCGGGCAGACGAGGCAACTTCGCTCCGGCGCCCGTCCAGGTTACCTTCTACGGTTTAACCTGCGACGCGATTTAGAAGCTGTCAGAAACTAAGGAGATTATACGATGTCAATCGGAACCATCCTTCTCATCATCTTGGTAATAGCATTGCTGGGTGGCTTCAGCGGTTTCGGCGGCGGCCCCTTTTACGGTACTGGCTACTACGGCGGCGGCGGCCTAGGCCTTGTGCTTGTTATTGTGCTGGTCTTGGTTTTGCTTGGCCGGATTTGACCAAGGAACGCCGGTTCATAAAAGGAGAGAAAGATGGGCAAGCCAGTTTCACTTGCACTTCTTGTAGTGGGTATCGTGCTGATAGTGCTGGGCGTCAATGCAGCGGCATCGTTCAGCTCCGACATCTCCCGCTTCTTCACCGGTTCACCCACCGACAAGGCAATATGGATGTTCCTTGGCGGCGTGGCCACGTCCATCGCCGGATTGGTGGGACTGTTGCGGTAGATAACAGGCCCATCCGAGCTTTCATCCTAGATCCGGCGATTGAACCTAGCGAGGCTCCGCCTCAGACCGGCGAGCCATGCTNNATTGCGAGCCAGCAACCCTGGCCGTCATCCCGGAAAACGCCTTGGCGTTTATCCGGGATCGCCAAAAGTGCCGGCGTCAGCGTATGAGACGATCCCGGATAGCCGCACGCGGCTTCCGGGATGACGCCGATGCGGGTCAGGACTTCCGGCGGGCTCTACTAGCGGCCTGCTGCTCCAGGTGCGTTTCCGCCCGCAACTTGTAGCCGCCCGATGCACAGACATCCTGGAGAATGACAAGGGATAATCGTGCCGGAATTCATCACTACAACCAGCCGGTACCAAGTAGTTTCCGTGTCTAAAAGGGGAACCCATCGATCGCATATAGGTTGTATTAGAAATGCCTTTACCATCGCTGTGGTATCGCTCTTCTGAGCGATAACGAGGACAAGTCAGACGGTAGGTTCATGGAGACGAGAATGCGGATCGCGCAAATCGCACCGCTCATGGAGGCTGTGCCCCCAAAGCTCTATGGCGGCACCGAGCGTGTGGTTTCGTGGCTCACTGAAGCTCTCGTCGAGCTTGGCCACGATGTCACTCTGTTTGCAAGCGGAGACTCTACCACGGCTGCAAAGCTTGAGGCTGTGTGGCCGCGCGCGTTGCGGTTGGATGGCAATGTCCGCGATCCGGTTGCCCTGCATGCGCTGATGATCGAACTTGTGGCGCGGCGTGCATCGGAGTTCGACCTCCTTCACTTTCATCTGGATTATCATCCGTTCCCGGTTTTTTCCAGGCAGCAGACACCGTTTGTCACGACGCTTCATGGACGGCTGGACCTTCCTGAGCTTCAGCCCGTATTCGAAGCATTCCCCAATGCGCCGCTTGTATCGATATCGAACGCTCAGCGTCTTCCCTTGCCCAACGCTAACTGGATAGCCACCGTACCGCACGGCCTGCCCTGCGAACTCTTAAGGCCGGCAGCGGTAACCCAAACCTATCTCGCCTTTCTCGGCCGTGTTTCCCCCGAAAAGGGGCTCGATCGCGCAATCCAGATTGCGGCCAAGTGCGGGCTTCCGCTTAAAATCGCTGCGAAGGTCGACAATAACGATGCCGAGTATTTTCGAAGCGTAATTCACCCCTTGCTCGATAACGGCGGCGTCGAATTTATCGGTGAGATCGGCGACGCGCAGAAGGCCAAGTTCTTAAGCGGCGCCCTTGGATTGCTGGTCCCCATCGACTGGCCTGAACCGTTCGGCCTTGTCATGATCGAAGCCATGGCGTGCGGCACGCCGGTCCTGGCGTTCCGCCGCGGCTCAGTGCCGGAAATCGTCGAGGACCGCCTAACCGGTACCATCGTCGAAACCGTCGAGGAGGCGATCGCGGCGCTCCCGCTCATGATCGCGCTCGACCGGGAAAAAGTGCGTCAGCGCTTCGAGCAGCGCTTCTCCGCCATGCGCATGGCGAACGATTATATCGATGTCTATCGCTCGCTGCTCGATCCGTCGAGATCCCGGGGAGTCGAGGAAGGGAATACCCAGCGTCGCTCAGCGGACAGCACGTATGCGAGCTACTCGAGGCTTCACGCCGTTTAGTTTGGCATTTCTGGCGCTTTTCGCAGCCAGCACATTTCGCGCAACACGCTGGCCAACGCGAATGCCGTGGGTGACTGGCACATTTACGCGGACTTCGCCGGGATCCGGTTGCCCTCGCGCAAGACCTGTACGTCCGTGATCCCTTGCCTGACCTCGAAGGGCTGGACACGGTCTATGCACTCGATTCCTTCAACGATCAATCTGGGCTCGTCCCTGTTCCCTTGGGCTCCATTCCGTTGGGCGAAAGCGGCGATCTCCGGGGTGCCCTGAACCAGCGATCGGCGCGCGCAAAAAAACCGGCGGCGGGAGGGGGACGCCGCCGGCTCGCCAGGCGCAAGCGAGCGTTTTGAGGCTTCAAAACCGCACTGCCACGCCCGTGGACGTTACCTGGAGCCCTTATGCGGCGCGGCGCCGGTGCCCTTATGCGATGCGGCGCCGGCATCTCTCGGCGGCATGCCGCTGGCATCCTTAGGCGAAGAAGCGCCGGTTGCCTTTGGCGGCATGGCGCTGGTACCCTTATGCTGAGAAGCGCCGGTTGCCTTCGGCGGCATGGCGCTGGCATCCTTATGCTGCATGGCGCCGGTTGTCTCATGCTGCATGCCGCCAGCCTCCTTATGCTGCATGCCGTCGCCCCCCTTAAGCGGCGCGGCGCCGACTCCCTTTGGCGGCATGGCGCCAGACTTAGTGTGCTCGACGGGTGACACGCGGCTCATCCAACCATCGACTTCCTCGCGGATTTGATCCTTGTCATAGCCGTAACGCTCTTGAAGTTTTCCTTCGAGGTTCTCCCGCTTGCCGGCAATACTCAACAGATCGTCATCCGTAAGCTTGCCCCACTGCTCTTTTGCCACTCCGGCAAATTGCTTCCAATTTCCAGCAATACGGTCCCAATTCATCTGAGCTTCCTTCACTTATCCACGGTGATACATGAGCGTATCTCCGCAGGAGCTGCTATAGCGCAATCATTATAACGATGTGCTAACCGGACTACTGGAACATGTCCAGGAACGGCTAATATGTCTTTAGATTGTCCGATGTACAATCTGCGCTTAGTTCGCCCCTCACAGTCTGTCAGGGCTGAGAACTACCCGGTCGAGGATACGGCAGCCCGCGCGTCTTTCACCATGCATTGGGGAGAGTCTCGGACGGCCGCACTCGGGTTGGGTGCTGCATCGCAAGTTGAGTAAAGGATAGTACAATGAGTCGTCGTATCATGATGCTGGCTGGTGGTCTGGGATTGGCTGCAGCTTCTCTTTCTGGCCTGGCGGTCGCGCAGATGGCCACGGACACGCCCCCCGCAGTCACGAAGTTCATCACTCAGCAGCCGGTCGAAGAACGGCTCGCGGGCGCGTTCTTAGGCCGGCCAGTGCAGAACGCTTCTGGCGAGGTCATCGGCGACATCAAGGACCTTGTTTTCGACCACAAGGGCCAAATCAGCGCGGTTGTCATCGGTGTCGGCGGATTCCTTGGCATCGGCGAGAAGAGCGTGGGCATCCCCTTCGAAGCGCTTACCTCCAAAACCGATGCCAAAGGCGAGCCTATGATCGTCGTCGCACTCACCAAGGAGGCCCTTGTAAAGGCGCCGGAGTTCAAGAGCCGCGAAAAAGCCGCGCACGACAAGGCAGCCAAGGAAAAGGGAACATACTAAGACCATAAGACCACTAGTAAAACTGTCAATTAGAAGAGCCGAACTGCCCACGAATTAGAAATCGAGAGGCAGAGAAACGGTAATTCTCAGGGCGCGAACTCGATGGCGAGTTCGCGCTCTTTTCGTTGACACGCCAGATTTGGTGGGGTCAGTCTTCCTCAACTGAAACCGCAGGGAGGCAGCGCCCTTACTTCAAGCGAGCGCGCGGCAAGTTAGCTCCTTGTGGCTTCGCCCATTTGGCCAAATGCCCTCGCAATTCTCGCCGGCAGATAGATGTGTTCGCGCTGTTGATGAAGGGGGCTAAGGCTCCGAATACCAGCTCTCCAAGAGCCTCGGCTCAAGGAGCGCCCATCACCACCGAAATCTTAATGTTGCCGGTGGACTCCAGCACTCCGAGCGAAACCGTGCCGTTCGGATAGGGCCTGACCGTGAAGCTGATGGACGATCCGCCAAGTGTAAGATTCCGCACGGTGATCTCGCCCGCGGACATGGGGACCGCTGGATTGCGCAGGCAGATTGTGTTGGTGCCAAGGTCGTATTCGAGGCCCAGCACTGCTTGCAAGAGCTGGAATACCGCGCCGCTGGCCCAGGCTTGGGGCGAGCACGCAACGGGATAGAGCGTCGGCCCCCGGCTGCGGCGGCGCGGAAAGCCGCAGAACAGCTCCGGCAGGCGCCGCTGATCCATATAGGCAGCGGCCTGCATCAGGCCGTTGAACACTGGCTCAAGCCCGGCTGTCAGCCCGTAGCGTGCAAATCCAGATGCAATCATCGCGTTGTCATGAGGCCAAACCGACCCATTATGATACGACATCGGGTTATACCGGATTTCGCCGGCAGCAACCGTACGAATGCCCCAGCCTGAGTTAAAGGGGGGCCTTAACGTGCCCGCCGCCACAAGCTTCGCCCGTTCGACGCCCATAATCCCTGTAAACATGGTGTGGGCGGCATTGCTGGTGCGCACGCGGCACGGCTCTTTCCGCCCATCGAGGGCCAGTGCGTAAGTTCCCAGGTCCTCGCACCAAAAGCGATCCTCGAAGCGCTCGCGGAGCTTGTCCGCCTTGGCGAAGAGGCTTTGGGCAAGCTTGTATTCGCCAAGCCTGAGGGCGCAATCCGCGGCTGCCAACCAGGCCGCATAGACGTAGCCTTGCACTTCGACCAGCGCGATAGGGCCCTTGGCCAGCTCGCCATTGGCGTGGAAGACGGCGTCGTGAGAATCTTTCCAGCCCTGGTTGGCGAGGCCGTCTTCGGTGGCGCGCGCATATTCGACAAAACCGTCGCCATCTGGGTCGCCGGGGCCGTCGATCCAATCCAAAGCACGCTTGATGTTGGGCCAGATTTCGCGAAGGAAGGCTTTATCGCCAGTCCGCTGCCCGTAAAGCCCAGCAAGCAACACAAACAGCGGGGTGGAGTCGATGCTACCGTAATACAATCCGAACGGAACCTCGCGCAGCGCTGCCATTTCGCCGCAGCGCATCTCGTGCAGGATCTTGCCAGGCTGAGCATCCGAGTCCGCATCGTATTCGCTGGCTTGATACCGGGCGAGCCGCTGCAAGACGCCGCGTGCAAACGACGGGTCGAACCACAGCATTTGCAATGCCGTAATAAGTCCGTCGCGGCCGAATGTGGTGGAATACCATGGGATGCCGGCGTAAGGGTATTTACCCTCGGGCGTTGCTGTCATGAGCATCCTGAGATCGGCAATGGACCGGCATACGATCTCATTGAATACGGCATTCGACGTCTCTATGGCGACCGCCGGGGCGGTATGTCCGATCAGGTCTCGCCTTGCCTGAACCAGGCCCCGCAGAAACGAGCGTGCGGGCGGCCGGCTCTTGCCGTCGCAGCTCACGGACATGAACTGCCGCCATGGCACATGCGGCTCAAGCGTTACCGCATATTTCGCGTGCGACGTGGTGAGTTCGTCCGGGGCCGGTTCGAATGTCAGCTTCGTTTTTCTGACCTTTCCGTCCAGTCCAGTATAGCTCAACAGCACTTTATCGGAGCCGGTCACTTTCTTACGAAGCGTGCCTCGGGCCGGCCGCCGCATTCCGCGGACCTCGAAGAGGTCGGCAAAATCGCTGTCGAAATCTATCGCGAGTTCAAAGGAGACAGGGGCGGTGCCGTGATTGGTGAATGCGCTGCGCTCCGCGAGCGAGCCATTGTGCAAAAAGATCGTGCGGCCGATATGCACTGTGTCCTTCAGCAGGGCGATGCCCATTTTTGACAAGATATCAGGGTTCGTAAGGTCGGCCTGAAGGTTCAGATTATCGTCCCGCATCGTTGAGCCAAGAAGCAGCGGTTCCTGGCCGTCGATGGTAAAGGCGAGCCGGGAAAGGTGCCGCGTATCGTAGGCGAACAGGCCGCCTGCGCCGTCGGACGAGCAGCCAATATCCCCGTAATTATCCAGGATTGCGAAGCAATCGTTTTGCTTCATCGTGCAACGCGGACGGGAGGGCGCCCCGCCGGCGGCGATGTAAAACGGCGACTGAGCATCCCCGGACCCGCGCTCCGGTGCGCCCACCACTTCCTGCTCTTCAGGCATGTAACGCTTCTCCGTTGCTACCGGCTAACGCCCAAGCGCCGGCCGGGCCCGTAATTTGAGACAGTCACACTGGAAAACCGCGGAATGGCAGGAATGGCCCCGATTATTTCGATTCGTATCAATGTGATTATCTTGATTGGTATCAATGTTGACCAAGTAAGTCAGCTCATATCTCGGTTATGCGCCGTTGCGAACATCATATCGCGTTCTTATTGAGTAGTTTTTTGCGCGGTTCTGCGTAAATGCGCCTTGATTGTTCTCAAAGCGGGAGGGCGCACCGCTTTAAGGGGCGTCAGATGCCAACCGAAGCGCCCAGGGTCAGGCGCGGCGGTCATCGCACGGCGAACCAAGTCTCCATCAGCGCTGTTTCTCGCGATCTGATCTTCTCCAGGAACTCGTCAGCCCCTTTGGTCTGGCTAATGGCCCTGTACCCCCTTTCAAGAAAACTCTGAAGCTCTGAAAACCCCGCGGCAGCGGCCGGCAGCCGCATGAGAGAGAGGGTCATGCCGCCAAAGGGTATTCGCGTCAGCCGGTCGAGAGAGTGGCCAAGATGGCCGGTCAGCTCAATTTGCCGCTCGCGATCGGCGCGCCGGTCCACGGCTCTATAGGCCGAGGCATAGTCGGCTTCGGTCAAGTTGAAGACTTTGCCGCCAAGCACCGAAACCATGGCGCCATCGAGCGATTCCGAGAGAGCGTTCAGCTCGAAGGCATCGGCGACCGTTTCAAGCCCCGCAACTGGAAGCACTCTGGTCATAACCGGAAAAAGACGCCGCGCCGGCGCCTCATAGCGGCTCAAATCCTTCGGCCCGTAAATGTCGCTCAAGAAAAACATGGCCGTGCCGGCATAACGCGGGTTTTCGAGGAAATCGGCATGGGTGCGGGCAAGCCGCGCGGCTTGCCACACACGGAGCGCTTCGCGCCCGGCCACCGCGTCCGGTCCGGCCGCAAGGGCCGCGCGCGAGTTCGCCACACTGTTGAGCAGGGCCTCGATGCGAGCTGAAACCTCATCCTTGGTAGGCAAGCGTGCCCCCTATATGATGTATTAAAAAGATAGCGCTCAGCCGGTTAGTTTGGGTCCGGCTGCCAGTCCAGCTACCATATCGGCGCGCAGAGCTTGCTCCACAATATGCCGGAGGAACGCGCATCCTCACTTGTGACCCGCCGCAGAAACTCAATCCGAAAACATTAGTGTCTGTCCGAAGACAGATTGAATCATAGGAATCGGTTGTGATTCAATGGCCGCGACACAATTGGCGGCGGCGTGATTCGGGGGCACCGCCGATGTGGACGAACGAAAACCGGGCTTTATACGACCGCAGCCGCTTGCGCTATCCAAGCGATCTTTCCGATGAAGAGTGGGCGTTGATCGAGCCGCAAATCCCCCCGGCGAAGCGCGGCGGCGGCAAGCGGACCGTCAACCTGCGCGAAGTGGTCAATGGCCTGATGTATGTGCTTTCCACTGGCTGCCAATGGCGGGCCATCCCAAAAGACCTGCCGCCACGCAGCACGGTGCATGGCTATTTGGACCTGTGGAACTTGGATGGCACGCTGGAACGCATCCACCATAGCGGTCCTTGCGCGGTGCATGCTGCTTGCGCGATTCTTTAGTCCACATCGCATCCCCCTGTGGTTCGCCTCAAGGGATGGAATCACAGGGGATTCCGGAGACTCAAGAACTTTCCGGTCAGGCTCTTAGAACCAAGTCTTCAACGATAACCGGCGGCGAGCGACCCATATGCCACCATAACTGCGGGAGGACTGAGCAGAGGCACTTCCCGTCGAGAAGGTGACGAGGGGAGACCTGCGCGCTTCTTTGATTGTCTGCCATGCTCACGACCGCTCATAGATCCCAAAGGGCTAATTGGAGGAGAGTCGCTGGCACGGGGAGAGATGACCCTGTACCGTTCTGAGGCGGTTTTGGAGGCCTTAGCCAAGTGAAGCGTAGCGGAACGGAGCACAGCCTGCGCAAGCAAATCGGCGCAGCCTTCCCGAACCGAGCCGCCCGCCAGGAGCAACCGAGTTGACCCTGTACGGCTCATGGCGCGCTAAACTTAGCGTTGTGCAATCAACACCCCGGCAACCCTTCTTGTCTATGGTTGTGGGGTGGCGGCTGCCTACAGCGCCGGCCGCAAAGCCGATGCCCGCGTGTCCGCTCCACGTCTCGCATCCTGTGCACTCTTGGGCGCCGCGGATGCGACTTAGCCGCAATGGCAGGAAACAGAATGAAGAGGTTGCTGCTAGGCTTGGCTGCGATTGCACTTGCGGCGTGCGGGCAAAGCGAAGAGAGCAAGACGTCCGGGCCGCAGTACGTCGCGAAGCCGGAAGAGCCAAGCAAGGAATACGTCTTTGCCGTTCACCCGCTACACAATCCGGTGCGCCTCTTCGAAGTCTATGGGCCGCTGATCGATTATCTCAATCGCAACATTCCGGGCGCCGTTTTCAAGCTGGAAGCCTCGCGCAACTATGAGGAGTTCGACAAGAAGCTTTACTCGCGGCAATTGGATTTCGCTCTACCCAACCCTTATCAAACTTTGAATTCCCTGGCCCATGGCTACCATGTCATCGCCAAGATGGGCGACGACCACAAGTTCACCGGCATCATCCTGGTGCGGCGCGATAGCGGCATTAGCCGGTTAAGCGACCTCAAGGGCAAGAAGGTGTCGTATCCCGCGCGCACCGCGTTGGCCGCTACCATGATGCCGCAATACTATCTGCAGACCCATGGATTGGACGTAAACCGTAAGCGTCCGTTGAAGGCTACGGCTTTGCCTGCTTGACAGGGCCGCTCAGGCGGCGGCGCTGAGGACCACCGGTTTGCCGATGTTCCAGGGCAGGAAGTCATCAATGGCGGTTATCGGATACTCGCCAATGCGGGTGAGAACGTCACGCAGGTAAGCCTCAGGCTCAAGGCCATTCATTTTTGCGGAGCGGATGAGTGTGTAGAAGATCGCGGCGCGTTCCCCTCCGGTATCGCTGCCAGCGAAGAGCCAGTTTTTTCTCCCAAGGCTTATAGGCCTGACGGCGTTTTCGGCGGCGTTGTTGGAGATCTCCAGGCGGCCATCGGCGCAATAGCAGGTCAGCGCCTCCCAGCGCGAGCGCGCGTAGCGGATGGCGCCCGCGAGATCGCTCTTGCCGGGAATCAGCTGCAACTGCGCATCCATCCAGACCGCCAGTACATCGAGCTTGGGTTTGGCTTTTGTCATCCGTGCAGCTTGCCGCTGGCCAGGCGGCTTACCGGCGATTGCGCGCTCGATATCGAACAACTCTCCGATTTTTGCCAGCGCTTCCCCGGCAATGGGTGAGCCATGGCTTTTATGCTCATCGAAGAACTTACGCCTGACGTGAGCCCAGCATGCCACCTCCGTAACAGACGCCGGCTTGCCGTCCTTCTCCTCATACAGCTTGGCGAACCCCGGATAGCCATCGGCGTGCAGATGCCCTTGGAATGCAGCAAGATGCTCGCGGCAGCGCTCTCCCTTGCGGTCTGGTGTGTATCGGTAGAGCACCGCGGGAGGTGCGGTGCCAGCATGGGGCCGTTCGTCGCGAAGATAGATCCAGAACCGGCCCTCCTTGGTCTTGCCGTTGCCAGGCGCAAGCACCGGCACGGGCGTGTCATCGGCGTGGATGACGCTGCCCGCCATGACGTGGCGGCCGATCCGGTCCGCCAGAGGCTCAACCAGCCAGGCCGCCTTGCCAACCCAACTCGCCAGTGTAGCGCGGTCGAGGTCCACGCCGTCGCGGGCGTAAATCTCAGCCTGACGGTAGAGCGGCAAGTGATCGCAGAACTTCGCGATCAGCACATGAGCCAGAAGGCCGGCGCCTGCCTGCGCGCGCGGGATGGGCAAGGACGGCATCGGCATTTGCGCCATCGCCTCGCATTTGCGGCAAGAGCAGGCCGGGCGGATATGGCGGATCACTTCGAAGCGGCCGGGAATGTATTCGAGGATCTCGGTGACGTCCTCGCCCACTTTGCGCATGGCGCCGCCGCAGGCTGGGCAATTCCGGACGGGTTCGTGGACGATATCCCGGCGCGGCAGCGCCTCGGGCAGCTTGCGCCGCTGCTTCTTCGCGGGTGCTCCTTCTTGCGCAGGCTGGGCGGGCTCCGCTGCCGCCGCCGGTCCGGCCGCTGCTTCTGCTTGGGCCTCCGCCGTCTCGATCTCTTCGAGCTTGAGTTCGAGCTGCTCCAGTTCGTGCCTCACGCGCTCCGAAGAGGTGCCGAAGGACATGCGCTTCAGGCGCGCGATCTGCACTTTGAGCTTCTCTGCTTCCAGCGTCTTCGACAAAAGGCCAGCCTTGGCGGCGGCAAGCTCGGCGCTTTGCGCCAGATACAGCGCCATGAGCTGTCCGAAATCCTTGGGAAGGTCTATCGCGTCCGCCATGCGGAAGAACTATCTGCTTCGCGGGCCTCGCGCCATCACCCAGCGGCCTTTGGAACCCAAGTTCTTTGCGGTGCCCGCCAGTCGATGCCTTCGAGCAGCATGGACATCTGCGCCGGGGTGAGCGTCACCGAGCCTTCCTTGGTCAGCGGCCAGACAAAGCGGCCTTTCTCCAGCCGCTTCGCAAACAGACAGAAGCCCTGCCCATCCCAGTAGAGCACCTTGACGAGATCGCCGCGCTTACCCCGGAAGATGAAGAATGAGCCCGAGAACGGGTCCAGCTTCAGCGCTTCCTGGGCCAGAACGCTTAAGCCATCGAAGCCCTTGCGCATGTCCGTGGCTCCCATCGCCAAATAAATCCTCACCCCGGCGGGTACCGTGATCACCGCTTGCCTCCATCGAGCGCGGCCGCAAGCCGGGCCAGGACGGCGGGATCGATCTCTTCATCCACTTTGATGGTGCGGCCATTGCCAAGCGCGATCTCGACAACCGGCACGCGGCGGCGCGAAGCAGGCACTGGCCGGGGAACGGGCAGCGGCGCCGGAGCCGCATGCTCTTCCACCTTGACTGGTATGAAAGCGGTGCAGGCCGCGGAGCTAACGGATATTCCTGGCAGTTTACCCGCGCGCGCTTTCCTGAGCCACCCATAAACCTGGCTGCGGGCAACGCCATGCCGGTCTGCTACGCTAGCAACCGTGGCGCCCGGCGCCAGCGCCTCTTCCATGATCCGCGCAATCGTCTCCGCCGGCCATTTACGCCGCCGTTCCACGATCTGCACGATATCGAGCCGATTCTTGTCCATTACCGTCCTTACTCACGTGAATAAGGACGCTAAGCCACACGATCCCCGTCACCCGCGCAAGGCAGCCTTCAGAGGACGCTTACCGTAAACCGGGACATCGAGAACCTGTATGTGGGCTCGCAGGAATCCTCGATCATGAACGTGTATCTCGGCAACGTGGCCGCTGGCGTCACTTGGCCCATTCCTTGGGAGGCATTCCAGAAGGAGCACCCAGACAAGGCCAGCGAACTGGAAGTGAAATGGGAGACCGAACCGCTCATTAACAATGGGGTGGTAGCCAGGGACGATGTGCCGGCGCAATTGGCGGGGCAGGTGGCGCAACTCCTCGACACCCTCCACACCAGCGAGGACGGAAAGGCTATCCTTGCGCGCATGCCGCTGTCCCGCTTCGAACTCGCGGACGATCGCCGCTACAGGGTCATCGAGGACTTCTTAACCAAGTTTAGTCAAACCGTGCGTCCACTAGATAAACCATAGTGAGCAGCCAATGTTTTTCTCTGGCATTGGGCCGCACGGGTCGTTCAAGCGTCAGATCGTCCTGACCTTCGCGGTGGGGTTCTTTTTGCTCGTTTCCGGCTTCGCCGTCTATATCGTCAAGAGTGAAAGCGGCTACCGTTTCCGGGACAAACGCGATGCAACGATAGGATTAGCCCAATCGCTCGCGGTGAGTTCACTGCCGGGGGTGCTCGCTAACGATGTCTCCGGACTGCAAGAGGTCGTGCGATCCTTCCAAAATTACCCCGAACTCCGCTATGCAATGGTTATTTCGCCCGCAGGGCGGATTTTAGCGCACACCGATGCAAGCAAGGTAGGGCTGTTTCTTGCGGATAAGGCGAGCACAGCGCTCGTCAAGGCGCCACCGGGCAACCGTGTCATCACGGATGACGCATTCCACGTAGACGTTGCCGTCCCTATCGAGATCGATCGCCGGTTCGCCGGCTGGGCGCGAATAGGTCTGTGGCAGGAAAAGATTTCTGGCGAATTGCGTGAGATCGCATTGAGCATTGCACTTTTTGCCCTGGTGGCCACGTGCCTGTCGCTCGCCGCGGCCTTCCTCATCGCGAGCCGGCTCGGCCGGCACATCGGCATCCTGGTGAACCTGGCGGATAAGGTGCAGGCGGGCGATTTCGCTTCGCGCGCGAGCGTTCCGGGCGCCGAGGATGAAATCGTCAGGCTGGCAGGCAGCCTGAATAAGATGCTGGATACGCTGGCAGAAAATGAGAAACTGTTGCGGACGGTCTCGCATTACACCCGCAGCTTGATCGAAGCGAGCCTCGACCCGCTTGCAACGATTAACGCGGACGGAAAGATCACAGACGTCAACAGCGCAGCCGAAGCCGCTACCGGCTGCAACCGCGCTGAGTTGATCGGGACGGATTTTTCCAATTATTTCACCGAACCGGAGAAGGCGCGTGCAGGTTACGAGCAGGTTTTCGCCAAAGGCTTCGTTACCGACTATCCGCTCGCACTGCGGCACCAGGATGGCCACGTCACCGACGTGCTATACAACGCCAGCGTCTATCGCGGCGCAGGCGGCGAGGTGCTGGGCGTGTTTGCCGCCGCCCGCGATGTCACCGAGCGGAAGAAAGCGGAACTTGAGCTGACCCAGCTGAGCTTGCGGCACAGGCTGATCCTGGATTCGGTGGGCGAAGGCATCTACGGCCTGGATACGGCTGGCCGATGCACCTTCATTAATCCAGCGGCGCTTGAGACGCTCGGCTTCACCGCGGCCGAGGTTGTCGGCCAGAATAGCCATTCGCTGTTCCATCATACCAAGCTCGATGGCAGCCCCTACCCGGAAGCGGAGTGCCCTGTGCAGGCGGCGCATGAGCGAGGCGAGGTCCGCCGCCTGACCGACCTTTACTGGCGCAAGGATGGCAGCAGCTTTCCGGTGGAGGGCGTCAGTACACCGATCCTGGAAGCAGGGAAAATCAACGGGGCCGTCGTGGCGTTTAGCGATATCACTGAGCGCCGCCGCGCCGAAGACGCTCTCCGGCTGATGAACGAACGCTTTGCCCTGGCCACCACCGCCGGACACATGGGGGTTTGGGACTGGTATATCGAGAGCGACAAGCTGGTTTGGGACGACGGCATGTACAAGCTATACGGCATCGGGCGGGAGGACTTTGCCGGCGCCTACGATGCGTGGCTACAGGGCGTGCACCCAGACGACCGCGCCTATGCCCACGAGGCCATAACGCTGGCCATGCGCGGCGAGCGCGAATACGATATCGAGTTCCGTGTCGTGTGGCCCAGTGGCGCCATCCATTACATCAAGGCTTATGGGCAGATCGTAAGAGATGCGCAGGGCAAACCGCAGCGCATGACCGGCGTAAATTTCGACATTACCGGGCGCAAGCTGGCGGAGGAGGAACTGCGCCGGTACAAGGACCAGCTGGAGGAAATCGTTGAGCGCCGCACGGCGGAACTGGTCCTGGCGCGCGACGCGGCGGAAGCGGCTAACGCGGCCAAGAGCGCGTTCCTGGCCAATATGAGCCACGAGTTGCGCACGCCGATGAACGCCATTCTCGGTTTTTCGGCCATAATGCGCCGCGAGCCGCAACTGACAGAGAGCCAGCGCGAGAACCTCGACATCATCAACCACAGCGGCGAGCATTTGCTGACCCTGATCAACGACGTGCTGGAGATCGCCAAGATCGAAGCCGGACGCACGCAAGTGGCGATCGCGCCGTTCGATCTCGGCGCCATGGTGCGCGATGTCGCGGACATGATGCGGCTGCGTGCCCAGGAGAAGGGCTTGCGGTTGCTACTCGACCAGTCGTCCGAATTTCCGCGCTTCATCAAGGGCGACGAGGCGCGCCTGCGCCAAGTGCTGGTCAACCTCGTTGGCAACGCGGTGAAATTCACGCAGCATGGCGGCGTGACCATCCGCCTGGGCGTAAGGCATAACGCCCACGATCACCTGCTGATGGAGGTCGAGGATACCGGCCCTGGCATCGCGCAGGAAGACCAGCAGCGAGTGTTCCAGCCTTTCGTGCAACTGGGAGGAGCGGGCATGCAGAAAGGCACCGGCCTGGGGCTGACCATCTCGCGCCAGTATGTGCAACTGATGGGCGGCGCCATGGGCGTCGAAAGCACGGTGGGCAAGGGCTCTATCTTCCGAGTTGAGCTGCCGGTGGAACTGGCTGAGGAGGCCGGCGCCCCGGCAGGCGAGGAGCAGGCTGGAGAGGTGATCGGTCTTGCGCCCGGCCAGCCGGCCTACCGCATCCTCATCGCCGAGGATCAGCCTGAAAACCAGATGCTGCTCGTTAAACTGATGACCGGCATCGGCCTGAATGTCAAATTGGCCGAAAACGGCGAGGAATGCGTGAGACTGTTCCAGGAGTGGCGTCCGCACCTCATCTGGATGGACCGGCGCATGCCAGTGATGGACGGTGTCGAAGCCACGCGGCGTATTCGCGCAGTGCCTGACGGTCAGGACGTGAAGATCGTCGCCGTTACTGCCTCGGCATTCAAGGAGCAGCGGCAGGAATTACTCGATGCCGGAATGAACGATTTCGTGCGCAAACCCTACCGCTTTCACGAAATCTACGGCTGCATGGCAAAGCAGCTGGGCGTGAAATACATTTACCGTGACAGCGTCCCTATGGCCGGGGAAGCGCTTCCCATCGCCGTCACGGGCGCAATGCTAGCCGCGCTGCCGGATGCAGAGCGCAAGGAACTTAAGGATGCCGTGGAAAGCCTGGACGGCGTACGCATAAGCGTGGCGATCCAGCGGATCGGCGAAGCCGATGCGGAATTGGGTCGGACGCTCTCCCGTCTGGCGGAAAATTTCGATTATCCGGCCATCCTCAGCGCGCTGACGGCGGAAACGCAGCAACGCGAAGCCGCCGGCGGTAGCGGAGTATAAGATGCGGTGTTCCGCCATCGGGGAAGCCGGCACCGCGAGCGTCTTTTTTTTGGGGGGGCGGGAGATGTCTCACCGGATGAACGGCAACGGCTGTCTTGGCGCGCTGATGGCTTTCCCGCCGCCCCCGGCATGTCTGGAATCGGAGCGCAAAGCGGTCCCAGCGGCGCAACCTTGCGTGCGGCCCCTGCTTCGTCCGCTGCGCGTTGAACCCGGAAGAGGCTGGTTGCATTCTTGAAAAGGGCACAATAACTGACTTGGGTGCCGACAGCCATTCGATAAGCTGCTGCGCCGCGACGCTTGCCCGATCGCGGGCTTCGGACACTATGAGCAATTCACAATAAGCCGCCAGGATCGAGTGAAGCTAGCGGGCTGCCTCACTCAATAGATGCAGGTAGGCGGCGGAGTTTGGCGAGGATGGCCTCTCATCCCGGCCTCGCACGGCAAGACTATCCGAGTGCGGGATGTGGCGACGGGTGAGACGGTGCGCGCTCTCCGCGACGGGGCAATAGCGGCGGGGCGGTATGGCAGCTGCCCATGGCTCTGTCCCAAGCGGCCGGCTTTGACGTGATCGCGCGAGGGGCGTTTTTTGGGGGGGAGGGACAATTATTATGGGAGTGTCCGCTTTCCGGTCGGGGTTTATGAAGCGCGAGCGACCGGTTACCCATTTCAGAAGACCGCGCGCCATAGCTTCGTAGCGCCTGCGTTCGAGGCCGTTAAGGCTGCGGAGCGGCGCTTGCGCCGGCGCCGTGGGCGTAAACTGCGCCACTTCGGACATGAACGGCCGCAGTGCCTCGCCCAGCGCCTCAATATGACTTACCGCGATGACCGGCAAATCCCCGAGGCGGCATGCCTCAAGGGAACCACGGTGCCAGAAATACGGCCTGCGCGTGTCAGGATGCACCGTCGGCGGCAGCACAGTCTCGCGCCCAGCGGCAAGGATTTGCACAAGCGTTTCCTGGCGGCGCTTGCCATCGGGACCGATGACCGGCGAGGCCCGGAAGTCTGAGCTGCGGACCTCGCCGCTTGGATCGCGGAATAGCGCGGTGCATCCACGGCGGCCGATCTTGACCGGCGCACCCATGCCGCCGAAGACGGCACGCACAGCGGCAACGGCCTTCGCGCTGTCAACGTCCACCGCGACAAGCCCATCGAAGCCGGTGCAGACAGCCAGGCCCGCCGTCTTGTCCTGAGCCCAGGCTGCGAGTTGCCCCTTGTCTGCCGCTTTCGTGCAATACCGCGCCCAGCCATCCAGCAAGCGGCCGTTGACGCCTGGCGCCTTGGTTCCCGCCAAGATCGGAATCGGCGAGAAGCCTCGCACCCAGTAGGAAAGCGCCAAGCTAGCGAAAATGCCGTGCCCGATATCAAGCGTCGAAGCTGCGGCGAAGCTGGAATAGTGAGCCTGAGAGGGGGCTTCGAAATGATTGCGCCGGTTCTCCACATTCAACTCTTGGTGTGCAATTCGAGGTGGTTTCATTTGTCATATGCCGTTTCAAAGTGGTGAGGCTGGTGAGGTGGTGAGGCTGTTGATTTCACGAATGTTTCCACCTCACATCGGCCTCACCGCAGCTTCGAAATGGTGAGGTATGGTGGTGAGGTGTGGTGAGGTAAGCGGTGAGGTAAAAACTAACGAGAAATCAATGACCTCACCACCTCACCACACCTCACCACTAAATAAATACGGTAGAGGAGCCCCCCTCAGGCTCACTAACTGCCCCCATCAGCAAAAAGCTTCTCCGCATCAATGACGTAGCAACGCCCCGTGCCGATTCCGGGAAGATAAACGGACGATGCTGCGCTTCCTCTTTTGTCCGGCGTGATCGCCCCGCACTTCACCAGTTCCCGCGCCGCCCGCGCCGGATCGAGGCCCTTGCACACCTCTTGCTTGAACATCTGCGACAGCACGTAGTAGGTCGCCATGTCGCCGTCCCGCCGCACGAAACCAAGCCGGTTGATAACGGGCGCCGATGGCACTGGCGGGCATTCACCGGGATTCCAGGGCACGAACCGCGAGGCGCCGTGTTTCTCGATGATTCCCCGCACCTGATTCAGCGCGTTGACGCCCTCCAGCGCCCCGGTTGAGCCGCGCCGGTTGAGCCATTCGCGGAACATCCGCGCACAGGCGTCCATCGCATGTCCCTCAGGCCATGGCAGGATGCCCCATTGCTGCGCGATTTCGCCGCTCGCCGCGACGATGGCGAAGCGCTTGGCGACGCGCGCCACCTGGCCAGTCGCATCCTTCGGGCAGGTGCGGGCAACGAAGGCGCTCATCAGGCAGTGAGCTTCTGAGAAGGCTTCTTCTGGCTCGGCCAGTAGCGTTCTCAGAAATGCGCGGCTCGCATGCCCATAATGGGTTGCGCCAGCGGCCTTGATCGCGTCGGAAAATGCGGCGGCCGACTCCTCGCCATGGATATCTTCGAACGCCCCCATACCGGCGCCAGCATCGGCTTCCATGTCAACGAAGCGGGTCTCCTGCCCAGCCATCGAAGTTAAACCGTCCTCAGCCAGCTTTGCCGCCAGGCTCACCTCGCCGGTGCTTAAGAAAAGCACGCGGAATTCAGCTACCGGCCGGCCCTCTCCAGCAATGCCTGCCCGCTGCTTTCCCTGACCGTTCGCGACCATGTAGATGGTTTTTGCAGCGCTGACCGCTGTGGCCTGGCCTAGCTCGTCCATAGGCAGGAACGTGTCGCTATGTTGGACTGCACGGGCTTCCAAACCGTTGTCTGTAGTGCGCCATGATTGCAGAAAGCCCGCCATTGGCCCGCCGCCCCATACGCTTCCCGCTACCCATAGTGCGGTCGTTTTGCCGGAACTGCCATCTCCGCGCATATGGAACCCACCGCCCTCGATACCGAGCGGTTGCAGCAAAGGCCCGGCAAACGCTATGGAAGCAGCGAGCGCCAGCCGGGAGTTGCCTATTGCCCGCGCCGCGATCGTGCTGCGCCAGCCATCGAGCGAGCCCTTAAGCGCGTAGGCGTGTGGCATTGGATGCTCGGGCTGGTAAACGATATGCTCGTTTCCACATTCACCGAACGCCGCATCTGGCAGGATGAATGTGCGTGGGCCAAACCAGCCTACACGTGTTGTTGTGCGCGCGCGCTTCTTCGAACTCGACATGCAGAGCAGCGCCCGCAGCCGTTCCTTCCCCGCTTTCGCTGGTGTGATCTTTAACCCCAGATTGAACAGCAGCGAGAACACCTCGCCGTTTTCTGCCAGGAACAGCGCGCGCGGCACGGCTTGCGTGTGCCAAAGGCCATCCGGCGTCTTGACGCGGACAAGCAGTCCCCAACCCTTTTCATCCTCGCTGCGCGTCTCGGCGAGCACTTCCAACGGCGAGCACAGCCAAGCCCAGACTTCGTCTTCATCCTCAGTTTTGCGCGGCAGCAGAAATTCTATGGAGCCGCGCTTGCTGTACCGGAATCCGTCCGGGAGTGTTTGCCGGCTACTGCTGACCTCGCCGCGCTTCTTAGGCTCGCGGCTGGCATCTTCGCCAGGATGCGCTACCAGTACGTCAATCGCCATGATTCAATTCCCCGTTCCATGCGGGGACGTGTCGCTCAATATCTCTGCGATCTGACAAGTCCGGAAGTACACGCGCCGGCCGATCTTCAAGCGGGCTTTGTTGATCCGCCGTGCCCATTCATTCGTCGTACGCAGGCTGATCCGCAGCCCGTCGGGTGATCGATCAAGGATGGCGGCGAGCTGCGCGATGCTCAGGAGCGGGCCGAACCGATGCAGCAGCGTGTTTTCTATCATTGCGTAATCCTCCGTAATCAAACAAATGAAAACGAAGATTAGGCATCATTGCGGTTGCCTACACCCCATTAATTGTTCAAAATGGTTGACATGAAGAACGAGAAAGCTATCGTCATCTGGAAAGGCTGCGACCCCACGGTCTCGGAAGCCATCGGGAAGTTCGAGGACCAGTGGCGGCCGTATTCCGCCTCCTCGCGGCGCTACCCTATCGTTCGGCTGATCCAGGAGTTGATTGATCCCGCTGTGGCCTCATACGCCGCAACACTCCCATCGCCTCACTTGGGTCACATCCCCGGAGCGGGGACAGGGGTGGCGTTCAGCGAGATCATTCGGCTGGTTGGACTTGCTGCAATGGTGCGCATACAGCGGCAATTGTTACGGGCGTTCGTCCTCACCGAAGACAAGCAGTCCGCAACAGGTGAGCGCTTTGTCGCTACGCTTGAATCGTTGATCGAATTGGTCTGGGCCTGCGCCCGCAAACGACCAGCGAAATCACAGGTGCGCGACACTCGCCTGAATGGCCAGCGCCGGCAAGGATTTTGCCGGTTTTGCGGGTCACTCGCCGAGCTGACCTCATTCGCAGGCGGGAACGATGCCTCCAAGGCAGACGATCCAGAAGAAATACTTCGACTGAGCAGCCTGTACTGCATGGATCATCGGCCCAAATTGCCGAATGGCGCATGGAACCCCACCTACAGACAGGCAAGACGATCATTGGCGCAGTTCGATCTTGAATTGAACAGGCTTCGCCTGCAGGGCGCGAGGCTGGGCGCACCCCAAGCGATGTCTGGCGACCGGCTTGTTGATAGCTACATCCACCGCTGCGTCGCAGATCGGGCCTTACGGCCAGGGGACGAGGTTGAGCTGCGTAATCTGGCGCGGCTAATGGTGGACTCGAAGCTGTCGGACCGCAAAAAGCAAATGTTGATGCTCCAATATTATGGGCTCAATCAGTCGGAGATCGCGCGAAGGTTGGGGATCGAGCGCCAAGCTGTTTCCAAGGCCTTGGCATTAATCCCTACGATGTTCTGCTTGAAACAGCATAGGTAGCGCTCCGGTCGCTGACACACCATCGCCAAATCCGACACCAATATTCCGGGCAGCTTTAGTGATGTCAACCGAACTTGCCAATCAATAGGATGAAACGATCTGCCCTGTCAGGCACCATCAGGCACTCGCTCGCAAGTGACTGAAAGAGGGCAAGCAACAAGCATGCAGGTAACGACGAACAAAATTCTCATCAACCGCAAGAAGCTGCTGGCGATGATCCCGCTTTCTGAGCGCACGATTTTCAACATGGAACAGCGAGGGGAATTCCCACGCCGCATCCCGCTCACCAGCAGAAACGTCGCCTGGGACTTGGCCGAGGTCGAAGAATGGATCGAGGGGCGCAAATCGTCCGGAACTCATGCCATGCGTCCCGGCATCACTCCGAAGGCCGCGACCGCTTGACAGCCCACTCATCGATCATGTCCGCCCAGTCTTGTAGCATGGCCGTGCGCTGCTCGCGGTACTCGGCCTTGTTGTAGACCGCTCTCACACCACGTTGCTCGTGGGCAAGGCACTTCTCGATCCAGTCGGTGTTGTATCCGGCCTCATGCAGCAGCGTGCTTGCCGTTCGCCGCAGGTCGTGCGGCCCGAACTTCGCAAGGGGTTTTCCATGCTTCTGCGCAAGCCTGTACGTCAGCGTCAGCGCCTGGTTGAGCGTCGCACTGCTCATTGGCGCATCTGAGTCATACCGGGACGGAAGTACATAGTCCGATCCGCCGGCAAAGGTCTTCAAGGCAATGAAGATGTCCAGCGCCTGCCTGGACAGGAACACCAGGTGCGGGTTGCGCCGTTTCATACGTTCCTTGGGTATCGTCCACAGCGCCTCACCGAAATTGATTTCGCTCCACGTCGCGTTCGTCAACTCGCCCTTGCGCACCATCGTCAGCAACAGTAGCTTGGCCGCCGCCCGAACGGATGGCGCGGTGCCGATGCGCTCCATGTACTGGTACATCAGCCCGATTTCGTCTGGCGACAGTGCCCGGTCGCGCGGCTCGAACTTGGCGATGGAAGTGGGACGTACCAATTCCGCCGGGTTCTCGACCTTCTGGCCGCGCTCAATGGCCCACCGGTAGACCTGTAGCACGACTTCGCGGGAATGCACCGCCGTAGCCGGTGCGCCACGCTCCACGATGGCATCGGTCAGTGCTCGCAGATCCTCGTGGGTGATCTCGACCAGCTTCTGGTTGCCGAATTTCGGCTTTAGCTCGCGCTCATAGACCGCCCGGCGCATGTCGCGGGTGGAGTCGGCCATCTGGTAGCCGCGAAGCCATTTTTCCGCCCACGCACCGAACGTTTCGGCGCCTTTTACGCGAGCCTTGTCTCGTGCCTTTTCCCTCGCCGGCGACTTGCCGCCAGCGATCAGCTTCTTGGCCTCGCCTAATTGCTCGCGGGCTTCCGACAGGGTGATGCCACCGGCGCCATAACGCCCGAAGGTAACGGTCTCCTGCCGGCCGTTGATCGAATAGTTGTAGCGGAACGAGATCGCCCCAGCGGGGGTGACGGCTACATAGAGGCCGTCCCGGTCGTTCACCTTGTAGAGCTTGCCCCGCGGCTTGAGGTTACGCAGCTTGGTATCGGTCAGCATGGTTCCGGTCCATTTTCGGGTTCGAATACCATGATCAAAACTGCCGCAAAAAAACGTAATAAATGCATTGTATTTCAGCATGTTACGCTATTTTAATACCATGTCACCCGCCCTTAAGGTAGCATGGTATCAGGCACTACTCACGGCATCGAAGGTACATAGTACCATCCAGAATGCCATAAAAAAAGAGTGCTTGGCGTTGCCGAACGATGCCAGTCAATGCCAGGCGAAAAAGCAAAAATTTCAATGTTTACGCTGGCTTACGCATGCTTTGATGCCGCTGGATACCAGCCATTGCCAGACGCGGGATCATTCCCACTCGATTGTGCCGGGGGGCTTGGAGGTCACGTCGTAGACGACGCGGTTGACGCCCTTGACCTCGTTCACGATGCGGGTGGCGATGTGGCCGAGCAGGTCGAGCGGGAAGCGGAAGAAATCGGCGGTCATGCCGTCGACCGAAGTGACGGCGCGCAGCGCCAGCACATGCTGGTAGGTGCGCGCGTCGCCCATTACGCCCACGCTCTGCACGGGCAGCAG
>PMBZ01000069.1 GCA_003153975.1 Hyphomicrobiales bacterium | reverse complement strand
CCTACGCACAAGCTGGACAGAGCCATGTCCCATCGCGAGAAAGCCCACGCGCAAGTTCATGTGCGGCTCTCCTTTCCCAATGGCGGCAACCTCGATGAAGCCGATATCGCCTTGATCGAGACGCTCAAGCGCTGCCGCTCGATTCTGGGCACGAGCAAACTCATGGGCCTGTCCTACCGCAAAACCTGGCTCATGACCGACGCGCTGAACCGCATGTTCGAATCGAAAGTCATCGATACCTTTCCCGGCCGGCGCGGTGCCGGCGCCGAGGTGACGGTGTTCGGTGAGCGGCTTGTGGCGCTCTTCCGCTCGGTGGAGCGGCGCTCGGCAAGCGGGGCGGCGGCGGCCATCGGCGAGCTTACGGCGTCTCTTGCCTGGGATTTCGAGGCGCAAGCGGCGGCCGGGGTTCCGGAAGCTCATGAGGCTTGAGGTCCATTTTTGAAATGGCGACGGTCTTGACCATCACCCAGGCCCTGAGCCCGGGCTGAAGGCCAAGGCGCTCCACCGATTCCCAGGTCACGAGCGAGTGTATGCGGGTGACGCCCAGATCGAAGGTGACACACGCGTAAGGCGCCTCAAGATATTTGACCTCGACAATGGTGCCGGGCAGCCGGTTGGTTATGGACACGTCCATGGGCCTGGACAAGGCGATGGAAACGTCGCTTGCGTCGATCTCGACCGCAACGCCGGCGCCAGGCGGCGCATCGACCTTCGGGACGCGCAGTTCGCCATCGTCGAAAAACAGCGTCGAGAGCCCGAGTTCAGGACTATGATGCAGGACGCGCGCATTGAGTATGGTGGATATCCGGGGCATGATGAGGCTGATGAGGCTTGCCAAGTTTGAGCGGCACCGCCCAAGCTATGTGCAATTTCCGTGCAAACGCAAGAGGCTGGCAGACTGACGCCCGATTGAGCCGGCTTAGAGGGCGTGCTATATGGCTGGTAATACACGGCGGTGAGGTAAGTTGCGATATGGCGGTTGAAAATCCGGTGGCGGCTGATGCAAGCGCGAACGAGGAGGCCATCGGCCTGTGCGTACGGCGTTTTTACGGGCGGGCGCAAAAGGACCCGCTGCTTGCCCCGATATTCGAGGTGAGCGTTCCGGATTGGGAGCACCATATCGGCAAGATTCACGATTTCTGGTCGCGCGCGTTGCTGGGAACCGAGCGCTATGAAGGTTTCCCGTTCCCTCCGCACATGCGGCTTCCCGTCGAGCCGGAGCATTTCGGGCGGTGGCTGGCATTGTTCGAAGAGACGGCAAGGGAAACGCTGAGCCCCGCGCTTGCGGAAAAAGCCGTCGAGAAGGCCAAGCATATGGCTGCATGCTTCCTGTCCGGCATGTTCCCATTTGTGGATAAAAACGGCAGGCCCAGCCGGCAGCAGGAGTGAACGGCGGTTGGTGCCTTGAACGGAGGGAATCTCCCCTCATCCTGTCCTTCTCCCCATGGGAGAAGGGACCCTTGAATTATCCTCAGCGGAACTTCCAGCGTTCCCTCTCCCATAGGGAGAGGGACAGGGTGAGGGGTTGAATGCTTGGTTCAGGCTGCACCTCACATGCAGCCTGCGATGCCGCGAAATGACGGTTACGCCGCGCCCGGCCGGGTTTTCTCGAACGCGATGGTAATGCTGTAATCGCTCGGCTGCGTGCCCTCCCTGACCGGGATCGACACATCGCGCACCACCGCGAAATAGGATATCGGGTTTTCCCTGGTAATCGTCACATTGAGCGTGAACGGCTCGGAAGCGAGCCTGCCCTTGGACTTGTCGAGAACCTGCATGGTGGCGGGCAGAACGACCGGGCCGGGTTTTCCCTTGGGTCCCAGCAGGACGCGCCCGGCGATGCCGTACTTCACTTGGACGATGCCGCCGCTGAACTTGCATTCCCTGGCGGTCTTGGTGATCTCGCTGTGGTGGATGACGGCCTTGCTGTTGCCGACGCGGTTGCCTTCGTAGACGGTGAGATCCCGCTGGCCCGCCTCAACCTGAATGATGGGGCAGCCATTGGCCGCGGCCATCTCGATAGGGCCGTCGGAGTTCTGGCGCGCGGCCGTCATCATGCTTTCCTCGGTGATGATCGGCGTCCAGGCTTCTGGCTTCCTGCTGGAGAAGAGGCTGGCATCGCCAAGCGAGGGCACCGACATGCCGCAGCCGCTCAGCGCCGCCGCCGCAAACGCGAGGCCGATAATTCTCAAAACCGCCGGTTCGAATCGCCTCATCTGCCCTTCCAGTCTCACCTTGTCACACCCAACGCCTGCAACTGCTCCCCGCGACTTTAGTCGTCATCGTTTTTTATGGTTTGCCGCGCTCATCCTTGTTACAACGGGCAAGCGTATTCGAACGCGCTCATGGCGAACCTAACGGTCCGCGGAAAGGGCCGCAAGCTTGAACGCTCCCTTCCCCGCCAAATTTGACCTTTTTACGGATGCCGGTTCGGCATGTGCTCCTCAGCCGCGTTGGAGGTGGCCCTTATGACGATGAAACCACACCTTGACGTGCTCCTCGCGGCACCGCGTGGATTTTGCGCCGGGGTAGACAGGGCCATTCATATTGTCGAGCTTGCCCTGGAGAAGTACGGGGCGCCTGTCTATGTCCGGCACGAAATTGTGCACAACCGGACCGTGGTGGAGGACCTTATCGCCAAGGGAGCGGTTTTCGTGGAGGAACTGAGCGAGATTCCCAATACCGCCGCGCCGGTGATCTTCTCGGCGCATGGCGTCCCCAAGCCGGTGCCGCAGGAGGCAAACTTCAGGAATTTGCTCTATCTGGACGCAACCTGCCCGCTGGTCTCGAAAGTGCATTCGGAGGCCGCGAGGCATTATGCGAACGGCCTTGAGATTATCCTGATCGGCCATTCCGGCCATCCCGAGGTGATCGGTACTCTGGGCCAGCTTCCGCCTGGCGCGATCACGCTTCTCGAACGGGTGGAGGACGTGCCGGCACTCAACCCCAGCGATCCAGCCCGGCTTGCCTATATCACTCAGACCACGCTTTCAGTGGACGACACCTGCGAGATCGTGGAGGCTCTGAAGGCGCGCTTCCCGCAGATCCGGGGTCCCCACAAGAACGATATTTGCTACGCCACGACGAACCGGCAAAGCGCCGTCAAGGCAATCGCGACACGATGCGATGCGATCCTCGTGGTGGGTGCTCCGAACAGCTCCAATTCCAAGCGGCTGGTCGAGGTGGCCCTGCGCTCGGGCTGCCCGAAGGCGATGCTGGTTCAGAAGGCGGCGGAAATTCCCTGGGAGGATTTGCAGCATATCGAGACGCTGGGGCTTACGGCTGGCGCCTCCGCGCCGGAGATTCTGGTCGAAGAGATCATCGAGAAGTTCAAGGTCCGCTACGACGTGGTCATCGAGGCCGTGAGAACCGCGAGCGAAGACGTGATCTTCAAGATCCCGCGGGCGTTGCAACCGGCGGCGGCGCAGTAAGTTCATGGCGGTCTATACCGAAGTCGCGGCCGAGGAACTGGATGCGCTCTTGGAGCGCTATGAGATCGGCGAACTCCGCTCCTGCAAGGGCATTGCCGAGGGGGTCGAGAACAGCAATTTCTTCCTGAGCACGGAGCGGGCGCAGTTCATTCTGACGCTCTACGAGAAGCGCGTGTGCCCGGACGACCTGCCGTATTTTCTGGGGCTCATGGAGCACTTGGCAAAGAATGGCGTGAATTGTCCGACCCCCGTCCATGACAGGGAGGGCAGGGTGCTGCAAACCGTGGCGGGGCGGCCCGCGGCCATCGTGACCTTCCTGGCCGGATACTCTTTGGGAAAGCCGCTGCCTGCGTATTGCCGCGAGCTAGGCGCGGCGCTGGCCATTCTGCACGAGGCGGGCCTGACATTCCCGCTGAAGCGTAAGAACGCGCTTTCCATCGCCGGTTGGGAGAAACTCTTCGCGGCGATCAGCGGCTCGGCGGACAGGCTGGCGCCCGGCATGGCCCAGGAGATCGGCGCGGAACTCGAAGCGCTCCGGAAGGATTGGCCTGGGTATCTCCCCCAAGGCGTCATTCATGCAGACCTGTTCCCGGACAACGTTTTTTTCCTCGAAGGCCGCGTGTCCGGGCTGATCGACTTCTATTTCGCCTGCAACGACCTGCTTGCTTACGACTTGGCCATTTGCCTGAACGCCTGGTGTTTCGAGGCGGATCATTCGTTCAATGTGACCAAGGCCCGCGCGCTGTTCAGCGGCTACAGCGCCGTGCGGCGGCTTGAGGCAGAGGAGCTGGCGGCCCTGCCTCTTCTGGCCAGGGGCTCGGCGATGCGATTTCTGTTGACCCGCCTTTACGACTGGTTCAACACCCCGCAATCCGCATTCGTTAAGCGCAAGGACCCCATGGAATACTGGCGCAAGCTCAAATTTCATCAGAGCGTCAGGACGCCCAGCGCCTATGGCTTCTAGCGAGGACGGGAAGGCGCAATCCGGCGCCGTGACGATCTACACGGACGGTGGGTGTCATGGCAATCCCGGGCCGGGCGGTTGGGGCGCGGTCATGATTTATAACGGGCACGAGCGCGAGCTTTGGGGCGGTGAGCCTCATACCACCAACAACCGTATGGAATTGATGGCCGCTATCATGGCCCTTGAGACCTTGAAACGGCCCTGCCGCGTCGACCTCTACACGGACTCGCAATATGTACGGAACGGCATCACCGCTTGGATCGGCGGCTGGAAGGCCAGGGGCTGGCGGACAGCGCAAAACGATCCGGTCAAGAACGCCGATCTTTGGAAGCGTCTCGACGAGGCCCAGCGGCGGCATACGGTGAACTGGCATTGGGTGCGCGGGCATGCCGGCAATGCCGGAAACGAGCACGCGGACGAACTCACTCAGCGAGCCATTGCGGAGCAGAAGGCTGCCGCAAAGGAAGGCGGATCAAGTTGAGCCCGCCTGCCGGACGCGGATGTGGCGGTGCGCTTGGGCGGCGTCCCCGGCGTGAGCGTGGGCTTCGTCCGGAGTTTCGACCGGCACCGTTACCAGCCGGCCGTGCCGTACGCCGCGCTCGGCGATGAGATGGCCTGCATAATGCCGCACCTCGCCGGTCTTGCCCCTCAGGATCGCCACCTCCATGCAGCTTTCGTGGTTGAGATGAACGTGCAGCGTGGCCTGCACCAGGTCGTGATGCTCGTGGCCGGTGTCGCAGAGCCGCGCGGCAAGCCCGCGCATCTCGTGGTCGTAGACATAGGTGAGTGCCGCGACGCACTCCCCGGCGGCGGCGCCGCTATCCTCGTGGGCGCGCTCCAGCCCCGCGCGCAAAAGATCGCGGAACACCTCCGAACGCGCCTCGTAGCCGCGCGCCTGCATGAAGCGACCGACCTCGCCCATCAGATCGTCGTCGATCGTTATTGTGATTCGCTGCATCAGGGCCTCCCCGCGCTGAGCCGGGCTTGAAGACCGCCGGCGCCGCCGCGAGCTTATCACGGATTTGCGGGAAATCATTCGTATAGGCCGGTAGGGGCTTGCAGCGGGAACGGCGTTCGGTATAGTGCGGGCCACGGCGCCTTCCCGGAAGGCGCATGGAGAGGTGGCCGAGTGGTTGAAGGCGCACGCCTGGAACGCGTGTAGGCGGGTAACCGTCTCGAGGGTTCGAATCCCTCTCTCTCCGCCAGCGTTACCCTAAGTAGTTGTGTCGCGCTGACTTTCCGTTCTAGTACGCACTTTCCGTTCCCGGTTGGGCTACATTTCCGGGCTGCAACCGGGTTATGAAGAAAGAAACGCTAGTCCCAGGGGTTGCCAAGCATCCATCGGCAAACCGCGCCGCAAAATTTGGGATAGGCCGCCGACACACGAACCTTTTGGAGCAGAGGAAATGGCAAGGGTGCCGTCAGCCGGATTTTGGCGAGCTGGTTGCGGTCAGCCGGGCGGAACGCGTTCTGGAATTCCCTCGGCAATGCGTTGCTCACTGGCAGGATCTCTTTGATGACACCTGGCGTGCTATGCTGTCCGTCCCACACCCTCAATTCCATACCGGCATAGACGGAGAACAGGTACCGGCGCGGCAAGTAGACCAGCACGTAAGGCTCGCCAAAATAAATCGTCATGAGCGGATCGCCTGGCCGGTAAACGTCCCCCTGCGAAGGAACGGTTGGGCCGATGGTGCCGCTGACGGCCGCGCGTCTCAGGCCGCCGGAATAAACCGTTTGCAAATCGCGGAACATGGCGTTGGCCTCGGCGAGAGCCGCGTCCAAAGCCGTTACCTCGCCGCTTAGTACGTTGTTTTCAGCGGTCAATCTCGCGCGCTCACGCCGTGCCTCGAACTGCAGGCGCTGGGCCTGCTCGTACTGCACGCTTGGGATCAATTTCTGCCCGGCCACTTTGTCGAACTCCGTGACGGTCGCCTGGGCTCTGGCATCCTGGCGCTCCGCCAGCGGAAGGAGAGTTTTCAGGCTCTCGGCGCGGATTTTGTAGTCGGCCTCCTGTGCTATCAGAGTGGCCCGTTTCGACGATAGGTCCGCCAGATGCTCAAGGATTTCCACGGATAGTAGCTTGACCAGCAGCTGGCCCTTTTCGACGACTTGACCTTCGCTGACATAAATGCTGTCAACCTGCACGATATAGGGAGCTGCCACGGTGGACTGGTCGCGCATCACCACCCCATCGGATCTAAATATAAAATAGTCGCCCCAAAAATAGTTCAAAACGAATATCAAGAACATTATAAGTAAGGCAACATAAATGGCGCGTCCAAGAGTTTGCGCGGGCGGACGGCGTTCCGTTGTAAGGTCATCCGGGCGTGGTCGTTTTCTGAGAAATTTCATAAGTATGGCCTCGCCGAATGCACTTTCCTGGGTGCGACTCTATCTGTATACGACGAATGGAATACCCATTCCCGAATGTAGGCAATAGATCTGACAGAACGCATGAAAGGTTGATATAAGAAACTGTAGGCAGGCATATATGGAAGTAACGATGAAATGCGTACTTCTGGCGTCATTATGCCAGCCAACAAAAAGGCGCAACTCTCCAGCGCCAAGATCCACAACTGTATGCCAATAAGAACGACGGGAGCGAAATCGCCATAAGCGGAAAGTACCCAAACTAAATAAAACCAAAAACCAATCCCACCGCCCACAGAGAATAAAAGGAAATCAAGTGTGTGTAATAGCTCTATGAAGTTGAAGCGTGGACTTAGTGGATTTAGTAAGTAACCGTGTTTCCGGTTGCGGTAGTTTAGGGTGTATTGATCCCAACTAAACCGCTGACGGATAAAAACAGGTACCGTTGTTGGCACATCGGTGTATATAATGGCGTTTGAAGCGAAACGAATTTTTAAATCGGCTTCACGCACTCTAAACGTTATCTCTAAATCTTCAGACCCGCCCGCATCGTACCCCCCCAGGCGCTCCATTGTTTCACGCCGGAACGCACCAAACGCGCCGGAGATGCAGCTTATTCCGTCTATCACATCGGCTGCCCGCTTGCCCAGCGAGATGCAGATCAGGTATTCGATAGCCTGGCAGGTTGCGATAAGGCTCGCCTTTGCATTGCGTACCATGATGTTACCGACTGCCGCCCCAACACCCGGGTCCGCGAACGGCTCGATAATGTTCCTCAGCGCATGCCGGTCAAGCGTACAATCGCAATCGACAACTACGATTATGTTGCCCTTCGTGCGCCCGATCCCTAGATTGAGGGCGGCGGCCTTTCCTCCCCGCAACTGCGTGCAGTGGGCCTCTTGGATGAGGCCGCGCTCTTGCAGGTCCCGCAGTTTGTCCGGCATGCGATCCGTCGACCCGTCGCTGACCACAACGATCTCATCCGGCGGCCGGCTTTGCTCCCACAGGGACAAAACGCAGCGCTCCACGGCCTCTTCTTCATTGTGCCCCGGAATCACAACGCTTACGAAGTCGCCGCGGCCATGCGCCAAGGGCTTCTTGCTTTTAAAAATGCTCAGTAAAGCAACGGCGATGAAGCCCAAGTAGTAGCGGGGAATGTCATACACAACCACGATCACGAACAGGGCGAAGAGGTTCCTCCAGGTCGCCGCCGCCAAAAAATTCAGGCTTTCTGGGACGAGTTGAAACATCACAGAAAATCCTGATGGCCGAACGCCTGAAATCTAACGCCGAGGTCGAAGCGCAACGTACGCTGGCCAGCGTCTTTTAGTGATTTAAATTCGTTGCGTACTTCATCTGGACCGCTGCCCTTCAAAAGCGCGAAATCGTAGGATAAACCCTTAATGACCGTCCCGGCCCCGCCCAGTCTGCCGCGAAGGTTTTCGAGAAAGAGGTCGCGGCTGAGAGCAAATTGGCGCGCGCCGTGAATGGCTGTGAGTTCCCGCTCGTTTGGGTACAATATGTTGATGAGGGTAAATGGAGTTTTGCGCTCGTTGAAGTCTTTCGCGGCCGCGTTCAAGGCGACAATGAGTTCGATTGGGAACTCCGAGAAGCGTAGCGCCTGGCGTCCCTGGCCGAGGAAAGACCGGCCATATTCGGCAAAGCCGGTACCCTGCAAGGTTAGCTGGTATGAGTAAACGTCGCGCGTGGTGCAGGTCTCGGCATCGGCGTGCGCCGCGCAATCGAGACATACGAATCCCACACTTGGCTCAGATGCGGCGTGGCCGCATTCATTGCACACCAGCATCGTGCCGGGCCGGTCGTACTCGACGCTGAAATGCCGCAGTTCCTGCTTGCATTTGGGACAAACGAGATCGTTGCCGCGCCGGAATTGGGATTCTGGCCCCTGGAAAGCGCACTTGAAATGATGAAGATAGGGCTCTTCGGCAAGGTCCGGCGAACGGCACTTCGAGCATTCCTCGCGAACATGCAGGCGCACCGAATCGCAACGCGGACAGACGTTGAAGCGGTCGAAGAACTTACGTTCGAGCAAGTCCTGCTCGCACAACGCGTCCGCTTCGCGCGCGACCAAGCCGGCCCGTAAAGTCATGTTATAAAATATGAGTTCCCTTGAGGACGGGGCATAGGCGGGAACGATGGGCTTATGCATCACGTAGGCCCGGCCGATCAATTTCTCCCCTAGATCGTCGGTAAAGAGAACGTCGCGATTTAGGCGGGCGCGCCTGTCCCTGACCTCGTCGAATAGCCGGCCGATCTGGCCGCTGTCGCCCACGTTCAGCTTGGAAACATCGAGATCCGCGGCTGGGCCAAGCGTGCCCGTCAAGTCGATCACCGGCAACGCGAAGAGAGACTTGCGCTGCCAAACGATCCCGAGTGCGTCTATCGAAACAGGCTGCGCGATCAATATCGCATCGAACGACGGGTCGCCGGAAATGGCGTCCAAGGCCCGCTGAGAAAGCCGCTCGCCGCCCAGGTCGTCCGGCCAAGTGAGGAATTGGTATCCTTTGCCCTCGAAAAACGAGAGCGGAACCGGGGCCGCCGGGACACTCGGCTTGACCGGCTCGCGCTCCACGGCGGCTTCGGTTACCTCGGGCGCATGGCGGCGTTTTTTTAGCGGCTGATCGACCAGGTTGCCAAGCTTGAAGATATCGAGTGGCTTGGGGATAATCTGGTCGAAATTCTCCAGGCCAGGAGAGGTGAGAAGCCCTTCGGCATCCGCGGTTATGGCCACCAGCACCGGCAGTTCGCGGCCATGGGCCTCGGCCTGGATGGTGGCCGCGATCTCGGCGGCACTCAAGCTAGGCAGATGATAGTCGAGCAGGGCGATATCGTACCGATTTTTGCGTAGGGCTTCCAAGGCCTCCTGCCCGTCGGTGAAGCTATCGACCCGATGGCCGCGCCGGCTGAGCACCAATTTCAACACGTCTTGGATGACAGGGCTGTTTTCGGCTACCAGCACCCGGTAGCCGCCGGCCGCATGCGGTTTGGCCTCACCTGTCTTGGCAACTGCTGCAACCATGATCTACCCGGGACTTGAACGTTCAGACCGCTCGAAGTACGAACCGGCGCCTCCTTTCTACCTAATGAACGATGTCTTCCATCTCCACGATCGCCGCGTGAGGCGGAGCGCCATTCTTGCCGGCTGCCGGCGCCGGTAGGCGAGCACGAGCCTGGCAATCGAGCGATTGTCCGGCTCGCCGCGCGCGCAGGTGCCGCGCTTAAGCCGGCAGGCCGGGACAATTCGATCCAGCGGTTTTACTATTCTTAACCTCCCGGTGTGGACGCCGATGGCGGAAATATGCCGGCGCTTTCATTTGCCAGCAATTTGCCGTCCAGCATCATCTATGCCATGAATGTATAAATTCTCCGTTTCCTTTGCGGGTAGGCGGGAACGCTTGGCGGTTTGGGGCAGCGATATCGGTGCGCCCGGCGATGCAGCCGTTCGCGATTGCGCGCATGCCGCCGGTGCGGCGCGCTTGTGGTTGCGCGGACCTTTGAAAAAGCCATGCCGGCTTGGAAATGCCGCCGGCGTCTCGCCGCAAGAAGAACAATCCGGAAGATTGGCGCAGTTGCGGCATCGCTGATTTTCAGCGGTTATTACCAAAGAGCTTTTGGCATATTTAACGGTTTTGGCAGAGTATAGACAACTCAAGCAGGCCGGAATACCCGTAACCTTCCGGTGAGGGTTGGCCGCTGAACACCTGTGCCGGCGGGAGGAGCGAATTTTGGGCAATAACATCGAAGGAAAAGTCGTCGTTATCGCCGGCGCGAGCAGCGGGCTTGGCGAGGCCACGGCGCGGCATCTCTCGGCGGAAGGGGCCAGCGTTGTGCTGGGCGCCCGGCGCGCCGATCGCATCCAGTCGTTGGCGAAGGAATTGATCGCCAGCGGCGGCAAGGCGCTTGCGGTGCCCACCGATGTCACCCGCCGCTATCAGGTCCAAGATTTAGTGGATGCCGCCGTGCAAAACTACGGCCGCGTCGATGTGATGATTAATAACGCAGGCTTGATGCTGTATTCGCTGCTTGAACGCCTCAAGATCGACGAATGGGAGCAGATGATCGATGTGAACATCAAGGGGGTGCTGTTCGGCATAGCCGCGGCGCTGCCATACATGAAAGAGCAGAAGTCTGGGCACATCATCAACGTTTCTTCGGTCGCCGGCCATAAAGTGCCTTGGGCGGGTGCCGTCTATGCGGCGACCAAGCATGCGGTGCGCGCGCTATCCGAGGGACTGCGCCAGCAAGTGAAGTCCTACAACATTCGCACGACGGTCATCTCGCCAGGCGCGCTGGCCACCGAACTGCCGGACTACATCACCGACCCGGAAGTGGCGGGCATAATCCAAAAGTTCTATGTGGATTTCGCGATCCCTCCCGATGCCTTCGCGCGTGCCGTGGCCTTCGCTATCGGCCAGCCCGAGGAGGTGGACGTGAACGAGATCTTGTTCCGGCCCACGCGCCAGGAACTATAGCGCGCTGGTATTCCAGGCCTGGGATGGATGGCGGCGAAGTGCGTGCCGGGTTGGGTCTATCGAGTCCGCAAAGGAACACCCAGGAGGGCGATTCTGTGGAATGGCTCCCCGGGCCGGACTCGAACCAGCGACCCAGCGGTTAACAGCCGCTTGCTCTACCGACTGAGCTACCGGGGAACTGCGGGATGCCGCAAAGCAGCGTCCGCGGGTGTCTTCATACCACAGTATGAGCGGCGCACAAGCCATTTCCGCAAGTTTCCCGGCCGTTTCACATTCAGGGGACACCACGCACGCCGCCGCGCATTCAGGCCTTCCTGGCTGGCGCCGCGCCCGTCATGCCTTGAGCCCCGAGTGCAGCGCGGCGATACCGCCCGACAGGTTGCGGTATTGCACGCGCAGGAAACCGGCGGTCTCCATCATCTGCGCGAGGCGCCGCTGGCTTGGGAATTTCGTAATGCTCTCAACAAGATAGCGGTATGGCTCGGCATCGCCCGCCACCACCTGCCCAAGCGCCGGCACGGCATAATCCGACCATTGCCGGTAGAGCGCGTCCAGCACGGGCACATCCACGCGCGAAAACTCCAGGCACAAAAAGCGCCCGCCGGGCTTCAGCACCCGGTGCGCTTCGTTGAGCGCGGCCTGGATATCGGGCACGTTCCGGATGCCGAACGCGATGGTGTAATAATCGAACGAGCCGGCCGGGAAGGGCAGCGCCTCGGCATTGCCCTGCACGAAGCGCACCTGTCCGGCCTCGGCCTGCGCCTCAAGCCGCCGCCGGCCTTCCTCCAGCATCGAGCCGCTGATGTCGCAGATCACCGCCCGCGAGCCCGGTCCCGCCGCGCGCAAGAATCGCTTGGTAATGTCGCCTGTGCCGCCGGCCACGTCGAGCAGGTCCGCCGCAACGGAAGGGGAGGGCGCAAGCCACGCGATGGCCGCATCCTTCCACAGCCGGTGCACGCCGCCCGACATCAGGTCGTTCATCAGGTCGTAGCGCGAGGCGACTCGCTCGAACACGCTGTTCACAAAGCGCTGGCGGCCGGTGTCTTCGATTTTCCTGTCGAGGGATGCCATCCCGTTCGCTCCGTAAGGGTGCAGACGCTGCCTTTGGCTTTAGGTAAACGACGCCAAGCGCAGCTGGGCAAGAGATAATGTCGGTGCCGGACGCCGCGCCTGTTAAACCGCCGTTAACCGCAATCCTTGGGTTTTCTGGTTCAACTTAACGGCCGTCCGCGCTTTTCCCGATGAGAAGAGGATACCTCAAAGCGCCTTATCGAGACGTTAAGCTGGGCAAAGCATTGATACGGCGTAATAATTTCCGGCGCGCCATCGTGTCAATAGGCCGGCGCCATGGTTAACGCGCAAGTTGCGGATATATTTAAGGGGATTCCGCAAACGCAGGAATCGAGCAAAAGCGCGAAAAAATTCGCAAGAATGCGCGTGTGGAACGCATGCTCGCGCCGCGTTTACCACGTCCGCATTTACCATGACAGCGCTGTACGGGCCGTTTGCGCGCCCGGCTTCGGGAAGGCATCCCGGCGTAGGCCCCCGCCTGTAATAGCGAAAGTCCGGCAATCTCCTGACTGCGACTGAGGGTTTTCGTAATGGGATGATGGCGCAGAACCGCGAGTTCATAAGGCATGCGGCGCTGGCGATGGCGCAGCAGCCGCATCGGCTTTTGGAATAGGCCCTGCGGGATCTTCAAGGCCGGGAGGATGTTGGTGCTCACCAGTAGCACGCACTCTCAACGGCTTCCGCTTGTGACGGGCGCTCTTCCGGGGATGGCCGGATCCATCCAGCGTTCATTAGGCGTCGATACGAATCCCAAGCGTCCCATCTACCTCCGCGTATTCCGAAGAGGATTTGCGTTGCTCCTCCGAGGTGAACGGCTTTCCGGCCAAGCTGTTTAACGAACGCACCAAGCGGCAGCCCGTAGGCGCCGCAGCCAATCAGAGCAACGTCAAATTGCCGTCTCGCCGTCTCCGCCATGAGTGCTTGGAGATTTTGCGTCCAGGCGCGCCCGTCGTTCTTGCCCGCGAAAGTGACTGGTGGGATGAGCGTGGCGATGTCGAAATCCGGCAACACGTCGCGGACGGCGGATATCTCGCGTCGCCCCGCGTACTGCTTCCGAATCGATTCGGCGAAAGGGTGCACCACGAGCACACGTTGGCCCTCAAGTGCTCTCGTCCAGGCCGTCCCGCCAGCTTGCAGAGCGCTCCACGGCTCAAGCCCGTAAAGTTCGGTGACGCGTAAGTGAGGCGAACCGAACTTGTGGAGCATGGGCAGCATTGCAGGCTCCCACCATGCAGCGAGGTCTAGGTGCGGGATTGTGCCGCGTGTAAACCGCGCCGAATTGGTTCAAATGTTCATCTTCCTTGAGCGATATCCCCGCATTGCGGGTGGCGTGAAGCTCCCATTTGATGCTGTGCCTGTAGTCGTGGAACTTGGCGCGGGCGAGACCCCAGCAAATACCACACTCCACGGTTCCCATGCGTCCAGCGAAAAACGGAGCGTTGCCGCCGACAGCACCGAAAATGAGAGAATTCGCCTCAAGAAAAGACAACTCCCGTTCGCGCATTTCCCGCTCAAAACGGCCAAAGCGGCGATCATAGACAGCGTTTATCACCTTCCGCTTGTTCCGCTTGATGAATTGCCTCGCAGATAGTGGCAGCAGCGGCATGTTGGGTCTCCGAATAGTGCTTCTTGATGAAAACACCTTCAACGAAAACGCAACGCTCAGTTGCTTAGCGCCTTGGACGCATAGCGCTGGGTGCTTAGGCCATCTCCTTGACGCCTAGTTGACCCGAGATTAACCAGCATTGTGTTCATGCTGGTTATGCTTACGATTTCATACCCGAGTTCTTTCATGACTGCGATGCAATCCTCTTCCCAAAGGTTCTTGTGCGCATGCTCAATAACAATTGCCTTCGGCCATAATGTACGGGGTGCCTCCCGGAAGAATGGGAGGAGCGCCTTGTCCTCATATCCTTCTATGTCGACCTTTAAAAGGTTGATGGACGGAACCTGTCCCTGGCTGAGTAAATATAGGAGAGGCTTCGCTTCCACTTCAATGTAACCTGCTGCCAGACCACTACCGTCAATCTTGTATAGGGACGCTTGTCCAGAATTATTCCTATTGTTATTGTAAAGGGGCGCTTTCTGAAGCGATCCCACTGCATAGGGAAGGATGGCAAAATTAGCAATATTGTTGAGACTAGCGTTATATTGCAATCTTTTAACATTGACTGGGTTTGGCTCGATAGCGATGACGCGCACTGTGGCGCTAGCCCGGAGAGCCAAAGGAATGCAAATCGCTCCGACATTGGCTCCGATGTCGATGAAATATCCTCCATCCCTGAGCTGGTCTTCCATAAAGCGGTATTCTTCCCGCTCGCTTTCGAACAGGGTACCCTGCAGGATGGCAAGGTCATGGGCGTTATCAAATGGATAGCAGCGGAACCTGACGCCATCCAATTCGATATCGGCGCGGAGATTTTTGATGGACCTCCGCCAGCCTCGAATGACGCCGGGCATGCGTTTGTCATAAAAAACGAAATTGAGCAATGAGGCCCACCGCGCGTTGCCGAAAGCACGCTCTTTCATCGATCCTTCTCGCTTGAAGCCCCTGCCTTCAGGCGTTGAGTTCATGACCGTATCCTCCAAACACAAGCCGTCCAAATCTGCATATTTTCCGGCGCTGCCTGATACCGGAGGCGCTGACCCTCAATGTTGCCGGTTAGGTAAATCACTTTCAATGAAAAGGCAACCAACAGTTGCAGAGCGCCTATCGTGCGGCCAGCCTTTTGAAACCAGCCCAGGCGATCGGGCATTCGTACGGGGCGTAATCCTGGGCCGCTGAGCAGCCCTTTCTCATAAGGACACCGGATCGGCACGCCGGTGGCGGAGGCGTGCTGGGCGTCCTATTATCCCCAGCCATGCCCGCGCCGAACCAATGCCTCTTCTGCTACCCCGCCGCAGCCGTGCTCGAAAACGCGCTCGTCTTCGCCCTGCCTGACAGGTTCCCGGTGACACCCGGCCACATGCTGCCGATCCCGCGCCGGCACACGTCGCCGATTGGTTCGACACCACGCCGGACGAGCGCCAGGCGCATGCCACGCCTGCCGGCCGGGGCCGCCCAATCGGGCTTGGCCCCGGCCGTCATCCTTACGCCGGATGCGCGGGCGCAATTCTCGGAAAGACAACGCTGGCATGCGATGTTAGTACAGCCGGAGGCAAGTTCGCAGCCGCCATTCCTGTCCCGTTTGCCGCACGCTCGCCGGGGCGGGCTTGCTGGGAGAAGGCTGGGGTGAGGGGGGCTTGAGAGGCTTCCGGGATCCTGGACAGCCTTCGATATTGTTCGGGAGGCCCGCCTTGCGCGGGTTGTTCATTCTTCAAGAGATGCCGTATGAGCGCTGATTTGTTTCCCGCGCGGCGGGGCCTTTGCCTGATCCTGTCATCGCCCTCGGGGGCTGGCAAGACCACGCTTGCCCGCGCCTTGCTTGCCTCCGATGCTGGCCTGATCGGTTCCGTCTCTGTGACGACACGGGCGCCACGCGCTGGTGAAGTGGAGGGAGAGAGCTATTTCTTCGTTTCCCGCGAGCGCTTCGAAGCCATGCGGGAGGCGCGCGAACTGCTCGAGTCCGCCGAGGTCTTCGGAAACTTCTACGGCACCCCCGCGCAGCCGGTCGAAGAGGCGCTGGCGCGGGGCAGGGACATCATCTTCGACGTGGATTGGCAGGGTGCTGCCTCCATCGCCTCGATCCTGCCGCAGGACACGGTGCGCGTTTTCATCCTGCCGCCCTCGGGCGCGGAGCTTGCGCGCCGCATCCATACGCGCGGGACCGACGCCAAGGACGTGATCGAGAACCGGCTGCGGGCCGCCGCGCGGGAAATCTCGCATTGGGACGAGTACGATTATGTGCTCGTGAACCGGGATATTCCGGAAAGCCTCTCCGCGCTCAAGGCCATCCTTCAGGCCGAGCGCCTGAAACGCCGGCGGCAGCACGGCCTGCCGGGCTTTGTGGCGGGGCTCACCTCAAGTCCGGCGGGGTAAATGCTTCGCCGCCGTCCCGGAACTTGGCTGCCCCAAGGTTTCCAGGACGTGCCTTGAATGAAGGGAATCTCTCTTCACCCTGTGCCTCTCCCCGCGAACTCGCCTTGGCTAGTCCGCGTCTTGGCGTGTCCGCAAGCGGATGCGGATGGAGAGGGAACGCCAGAAAACACGCTGCGGGAAGTTCGAGGGTCTCCTCTCCCATGGGGAGAGGGACAGGGTGAGGGGTTGTGCGCTTCGTTTGTGCCACTCTACCTGGCAATCGGTAGCGCTGCCCCTGCTGCCCCCTACATCCGCACCTTCTGGCTCGCAAGCTGGCGGGCGAGGCTGACGAAATCGGCGATGCTCAGCTGTTCGGCGCGCTGTGCGGGGTCGATGCCGGCATCGCGCAGGAGGGCGGCCGTGTCCGCGCCGAGCGAGGCGAGGCTCGAACGCAGCATTTTCCGGCGCTGGCCGAAGGCGGCGGCGGTTACCCGCTCCAAAAATGCGATTGGAACCGCGTCGGGCGCTTGCGGCTGCGGCACGATCTCAACCAGCGCCGAGGCGACCTTGGGCGGCGGCACGAATACGCTTGGCGGCAGCGTGAAGAGAATGCGCGGGCGCGCACGGTATTGCGCCAGAACCGCGAGCCGCCCGTAATCGCCGGCCCCCGGCGCGGCAACGAGGCGCTCCGCCACCTCCCGCTGCAGCATGACGGTGAGCTTGGCGAACCAGGGCAACCATGGCCCGGCGGTAAGCCAATGCACGATCAGCGGCGTCCCTATGTTGTAGGGAAGGTTGGCGGCGACGCGGGTGACGCCGGTTTCCGCGGCCAGCGCTGGATAATCCGTGGCGAGCGCATCCTGGAACCGCGTGGAAAAGCGGCCCTGGCTATGGCTTTCGATCTGTTCGAGGACCGGCCGGAAGCGTTCGTCGCGCTCGATTGCCACCACCTTCGCAGCGCCTTCGAGCAGAAGGGCGCGGGTCAGGCCTCCGGGGCCTGGGCCGATCTCAAGCACCGCCTCGCCCTCAAGCGGGCCTGCCGCGCGGGCGATGCGGCGGGTGATGTTGAGGTCGAGGAGAAAGTTCTGGCCCAGCGACTTCCTGGCGGAGAGGCCCAGTTCCTTGATCGCCTCGCGCAGCGGCGGCAGGGCCGCGATTGGATCGGTGGCGCTCATGGCTTTGCCGCGAGCCGCGCTGACGCCAGCCCGGCCTTGTGCATGCGGCCCGCGAGCTTGAGCGCCTCGATGAAGCTCGTGGGGTCCGCGCGGCCAGTGCCGGCCAGCGCGAAAGCGGTGCCATGATCGGGCGAAGTGCGGATGAAGGGTAAGCCCAGCGTGACGTTCACGCCATCCTCGAAGGAAAGCGTCTTGAAGGGGATCAGCGCCTGGTCGTGGTACATGGCCAGCACGGCGTCGTAGGTCTGGCGGGCGGCGGCATGAAAAAGCGTGTCGGCGGGCAGGGGGCCGAACGCGCCGATGCCGCTGGCCTGAAGCAGCGCCACGGCTGGGGCGATGGTTTCGATTTCCTCGCGCCCGAGCTTTCCTTCTTCGCCGGCGTGCGGGTTCAGCCCGCAGATCGCCAGCCTCGGATTGCTTATGCCGAAATAGCGCCGAAGCCCGGCAGCCGTGACCTCGGCGGTGCGCACGAGGCGGTCCTGGGTCAAGGCGGCGGGCACGTCCTTCAGCGCGATGTGGATCGTCACGGGCACTGCGAAGAGGCGCGGCGAGGCCATGAGCATGACGGGGAAGGCGTCCGCGAAGCCGTGCCTTATCGCGAGCGCGGCCAGGAACTCCGTATGGCCGGCATGGGCGAAGCCTTGCTCCAGGAGCACATGCTTGGCAATGGGCGCGGTGACCACGGCCGAGGCTTCGCCGGCCAAGGTGAGGGCCACGGCCTGCTCGATCGAGGCGACGATTGCGGGAGCATTCGCGGCGCTCGGGGGGCCGGCAACGGCAGGTTTCGCCGGGGAGGCCAGCGGCAAGACGGGGAGGGCGCGGGCAAAGACCGTCTGTGCCTCGGCCGGATTTGCAATCGTTTCCACCGGGCAGCGGCCCGCCGCTCTCAGGGTTCCGGCGCGGTCCTGGAACACAGCGGCATCGCCTATGACGAAAAAGGGCGGGCACTCCCGCTCCGCCCGCTTGAGCCAGCTCAGGATCGCAATATCGGAGCCGATGCCAGCGGGATCGCCCATTGTGACTGCGGCCGGCGTATCTTTGGGGGTTGCTTTCTGAAGGTCCATGCTCATGCTGCCAGCTTACCGGCCGGAAGTTCGCTTGCGAGTTCGCGGCAAACGGGGCGGAATTTCCCGCGGGGCGTACTAAGGCCTGTTTACATTCC
>PMBZ01000126.1 GCA_003153975.1 Hyphomicrobiales bacterium | reverse complement strand
GATGTGTTCAACCACAATCTCGAAACCGTGCCGTCGCTCTACCTCGCCGTCCGGCCCGGCGCTCGCTATTTCCATTCGCTGCGGCTGCTTCAGCGCGCCAAGGAGCTGGACGCGGGCATGTTCACCAAGTCCGGCATCATGGTTGGGCTCGGGGAGAAGCGCAACGAGGTGCCCCAGCTCATGGACGATCTGCGTTCGGCGGACGTGGATTTCCTCACCATCGGCCAATACCTCCAGCCGACGCGCAAACACGTGGCCGTGGACCGCTTCGTGGAGCCATCCGAGTTCGAGAGCTACAAGGCCGTCGCCCTTGCCAAGGGCTTCCTGGTGGTGGCGTCGAGCCCGCTGACGCGCTCGTCCTACCACGCCGGCGAGGATTTCGAGCGGCTGAAAGCGGCAAGAACGATGGTGGCTCCAACGAACCCGCAATAGCCTGAAATCGGTCGCGGTCCTAAACCATTAAGGAGTTCACCCAGCTTTGCCTGGGAGGCATCGTCAGTTTGATGTTTCCTGCAGCCCGCCGCGACTTTAACTTTCGTGAGCCACCACGCACACGAAAGGTCAATTCGCGATCCACTTTGAAAGCTTAAGTCACACGAAGTGGGAGTGCAAATATCACTTCGTTTTCATGGTCTTTACGCAATGCCCGCCCAAAGCAACAGCGTGGTCTTCCAAGTTCCGCCATATTCCCCATACACTGCTGGCACTGACAGAAGCGCCATTTGGGGGGAGCGCATGCGAGCGCCGCAACACAGTATTTACGCCTATTTCGCCATCGTTCTCGTTGTCTGCTTGACATCGTTTCATACACAGGCCCGAGGTAGGCACGATGATCTATGGAAATTTGATATTGGCGACGTCAAGCTTCACATGAGTGGTAAGGAGGTCATAGAGGCGCTGAAGAAGAAATTCGGCTCCTCCCTTAATGTGGTCCAGGTAGATACTATCCAGTTGGCCCCTAAAGACGTTATTGCCTACTCTGTCTTCAAAAGCCGACTGGTGCCCGGCAAGAGCTACATTAACGGAATTGCATATTCCGTTTCAGGGCAGCACGATTACAGCATCGTACTTTCAGAGCGGCTTCCGGGAGAGGACGACACGCGACCTGAAACTGTGGTTCGCGTGATGTTACAACCGCGGAACATCAGCACCAGAGAAGACATGTATCAGTTCGACAAGGCCGTTCTTGATAAATATGGCACCCCAACGTGGGATGACAATTCTACGGGCTACTTTTCCAGAAAGATAATCTGGTGTTACGCCAAAATGTCTTTTGGTAGCTGTGACTCACCTAGCCAGCCGTATCTGGAATGGAGTAGACACTTCCCAGACAGCTTTTTTCTAGATCTCGGTGATACCGATTATTTCGATAAAGTTAACGCCGCTTATGATCGTATCATCAAAGCGCCGAAACCACCACTATAAGAGTGAACTGCACATCTCGAATGTAGTTGTATTTAGAAAAGAAGGCATAGCAAATGCGAGCCTCGATGTGTATTGCGCGCGTTTGTGTCGTGGTCTTCTTTGCTGTATGTTCTGCGATTGTTTTTCTCAGAGGCGCAATCGCGGCCTTAACGAATAAATTACGTTGATATATGGAAGTTTGATATTGGTAGCGTCAAACTTCATGTGAGTGGCAAAGAAGCTATAGAGGNNAGGAGCGGAATAATGCCATTGGCTATTGTCTTAGTGATAGTAGTTTTTATACAGGAAAGAGATTTATATGAATGGTCGATTATATCGTAAGATGACAGTATCGTTATGAGATCGTGCTTGAAGAGCGTATTCCCGGAGAAGATGACGCGCGCCCGGAAGCTGTTGTTCTCGCAATGTTATATCCAGAAAATATTGCGACGAAAGCGGATATAGCGCAGCCTGAACAAGCATTATTTGTCAAATATGGCTCCCCGACTCTTGATGATAACTCTAGCGCGGAATTCTATCGGAAGATAAGCTGGTGTTTAGGCCCCGATGAGCACGGTTACCCATGTTCCATGCAATATTTGAAATGGAGTAGAGTCAGCGATTATTTTCTCGACATCGCCGCCGACTACTACCGTAATAAAGTTGAGGCTGCCTACAATCGCATCCTCAAAGCCGCGAAACCGCAGCTCTAACTCATCGAAAAAGCCAGTTCGCCTTGGTGGCGCCGTATTTATTTTACTAAAAGAATGTGCACGACTGCTTAAGTTAATCGGACAAGGGGGCGCAATGAAGGCCGTCGCGATTCTCATAAACTTTTTTATCCCAGGCGTTGGAAGCTTCTTCGTCGGCAAGGTGGCCCAGGGCGTAGTTCAGCTTTTGCTGTGTTTCGTTGCTTTAATGTTAACCATGACGGGCATCTTCGCGATAATCGGGGTGCCTCTTGGGATCGGCGTCTGGATTTGGGGACTCGTTACGGCCGCTACCTCCCCGTCCGAACCCGTTAAGGTAGTGGTCGTGCATCAGTATGAATCGGCCCCCACCCAGAAGCAGTAGCCGGCCTCACTGGTTCGCTTGGAGTGCCTGCACCGGAAAGGTAACTGAAGCCGCAGCCTGGAGCCAGTCCGGTCTCACGGGCGCGAATAATGGGTGCGGCAGTCATGAAGCGCGTGATGGTCATCGGCGGGCCGGGGTCCGGCAAATCGACGCTCGCGAGGCGGCTCCACGCCATAACGGAACTGCCGCTCTTCCATCTAGACCAGTTTTACTGGCGGCCGGGATGGCGGAAGACTCCAAGGGAGGAGTGGGAGCGGATCGTGACCGGGCTTACCGCGCGCGACGAATGGATCATGGATGGCGGGTACGACAGCTCCTTTCATGTCCGCATGCCCCGCGCCGATACAATCATCTGGCTCGACCTGCCGCGCCGCATCGCCTTTCCGCGCGTGCTGAAGCGGATCGCGATGGGCTTCGGCCGGGTAAGGCAGGATGCCGCGCCGGGCTGCCCCGAATGGCTGGATTGGGAATTCCTGCGCTGGGCCTGGACCTTCCAGCGCGCGCACGATGCGAGATACCGGCAGGCCTTGGTCGAATATGCAAGCCATGCGAATGTGTATATGTTTACCGGCAGCCGCGGCGCGGACCGCTTCCTCGAAACTTTAAGCTGCTGATGCCCTCGTTCCACACCACGCGCCGCGTTGCGCACAACGCCACCGACATGTTCGCGCTCGTCGCCGATATCGAACGCTATCCGGAATTCGTGCCGCTGTGCAAGGGCTTGCGGGTGCTGAAGCGCGAGCATCACGGCACCCACGAGACGCTGACCGCGCGCATGAGCGTGGCCTATAAGCTGTTCAGCGAGAGCTTCACCTGCCGCGTGGTGCTGCGGCCGGAGGAGCATGCCATCGTGGTCGACTACCTCGACGGGCCGTTCCGCAAGCTGCATAACCGCTGGACGTTCGTGGCTGCGGGCGAGGGGGCGAGCCAGGTCGGCTTCTTCCTCGACTACGAATTCAAAGCCCGCGCCTTCCAGATGATGATGGGCGCCGTGTTCGACCGCGCCTTCCGCAAATTCGCCGACGCCTTCGAGGCGCGCGCCAACGCCGTGTACGGCAAGCGGCAGCCCGCTTCCGTCCCGCGCTGAGCCTGAGTGGGGGTGGACTTCAGCATACCGGGGCAATAACACTGGAACTTTCCGGTTGCGTCAAAATGTGCGCGCGGGCGCTTTGGGCTTAATCGCGGAGGAGGAGGCCTGCGCTTATGGCTCAGATGATCCCCGAATATCTGCCGGACCATGCCACTCAAGGAGAGCGGGCGATCTTTGCCGCGCTCCAGGCTCTCCCGCCGGAAGTGCTGGTTTTCTACGAGCCTATCGTCAAGCGCCGCTATCCAGACTTCATTGTCATCGATCCTCAGGCAGGCGTCCTGGTCATTGAAGTGAAAGGCTGGCGAGCCGGCTGGATCCTGGAAGCAAGCAGGAAAGAGATCCGCATCCGTCAGGCTGGCCAGGAGCGCATTGACGATCACCCCCTTTTGCAAGCGCGTAAATATCAAGACCGGCTCATGAGCCTCTGCCAGTCTCACCCTCAAGGACGCCTTCTGCTAACGCCACGGGGCAAATTCGCTTGCGCTTTCGGCCATGTCGCCATCCTGACGGGAATTTCGCGGCAAGGTCTTGGCGAGCGCGGCCTCGACGAGGTGTTTCCGGCGGGTTCCACCATATGCAGCGATGAGTGGGAAGCTGCCCTGTTGGAGGGCGCCGAGGCTATACGCCGCCTCTTGCTTGGGGCGTTCGATCCAGAAATCCCCTGCCGTCCTCTGACCATGGATCGGGTGAACGTACTGCGCGGCCTCATTCATCCGGTTGTACGCCTCGATAGACCGGCCTCCAGCTCTTCCTCTGTTGCTCCCGCCGAGCAAGAAGATATCCGGCTGCTCGACTTTGAGCAGGAGCGGTGCGCACGCGATATGCGGAGCGGCCATCGCATCATCTACGGCGTGGCGGGATCGGGCAAGACTGTGATCCTCATTGCCCGCGCCAAATTGCTTGCCGAGGATGAAAGTAAACAGATATTGGTGCTGTGCTATAACGTTCCTTTCGCGGAGCACCTTCGTAAAACCCTCGGTGTATATTCCAATATTTCCGTCAGCACCTTTGGACAGTGGGCACGGCAGCAACGTGCTCCAATAAATCTAACAAGCGAGGAGGCTTTTGGGCAAGGTTTGCTGGTCCGCCTGGAGTGCGGCGAAGGGGATGCCGGACGCTTCGACGCCATTCTGATCGACGAAGGTCAGGATTTTGCGCCTTCCTGGTTCAAATGCGCCGTCGACGCGCTCAAAGACCCTGCCGGCAGCGATCTTGTTATCGCCTACGATACGAGCCAAAATCTTTACAAGCGCCTGCCCATTTCCTGGAGCGCGCTTGGTGTCCGTATCAAAGGCGGCAAGGGCGGCTCCCGGACCACCCGGATGTCTATCAATTACCGGAACACCAAGGAAATCATCGCGGCCGCCTGCACGTTTGCACTACCGCCGTCGCCCCGCGACGATGATGCGCCGGAGTCCCTTGCCATCGATGCCGCTGCCGCCAGACGGCAGGGTCCCTGGCCGGTTGTACTGAAAGTTTCGGGACGGGATGCGACGATCGCACAGAGCGCTGCAATCGCGGAACAGATTACGCAGGGCGGCTATCTGGCGGGCGACCTAAGCTTCACCGCCGCTCCGGGCGATATACGGATCGTCTACGTGAGGGATGAGGACGGCCTCAGAGCAAGGTTGCAGCACGTGCTGCACGCGAAATCGCTCGATGCCATACAGTTGACCACCGTTCATAAAGCCAAAGGTCTGCAAGCGAAGGTGGTAATGCTGATTTGCGCCGAGCAGTTGCCGTCACAATTTCCGGAGCGGGATGAGCAGGCGGAACGGGCGCTGTTTTATGTGGCTCTCACACGTCCCGAAGATCTTCTGATTGTCCTGTATACGTACGACACCCCTTATGTCAGCGAGCTATTGCGGAACATTGCTCGCGCCCGCGGAGAAGAACATGCATAACAGCATTACCCGCAAGCAGCAGCCGGAAGGTGCTGGCATGCGGGGGTGCAGCCGGCGCCGTGCAGGTTCCTGCAGGCGCTCAATCGAGCAGCGGCGCGGCGATAAACGGCCAGCAGGCCTTGTTCCGGGCGAGGAACGCGCCGCCATGCCCGATGTGCTTCAATCCCAGACGGGCGGGGTCGAGCAGCGTCTCGCTTATTTCCGCATGCGGATAAAAGGCGGGCAGCTTGCGCACCATGTGGGGCGCGATAAGTATATCGTCCGCGATTGGGACGAGCGTCAGCTTGAAGCGCGCATCCTCGATACGTGGCTGGGGGTACGCGCCGCCCCATTCGCTGCGATGCAAGTCACGCTTCAGGCAGAGCTTGCGCCACTCCCAATAGACGCCTGCCGGAAGGTCCGCGCCAAGCCCGATTGCACGCCCCGGCAGGTAGCCCGCGGCCCCCGTGGCGAGCGGACCCAGCAGCCACCAGAATGCCAGCACGCGCGGCAGCATGGGCCAGGGATGGTCGAGCCAATAGCCTGGGCCGGAAGCAACCGCCACGGCGCGAGCGATGCGGTGTACATCGTCATGGAAAGCGAGCCATTGCCCGCCCAGCGAATGGCCGAGCACGCGCGGCGGCAAGTTGGGAAAGCGCCGCGGCAGATAGGAGAGGGCAGCGGATTGATCCTTGATGCCCCAGTCGCTGATGCGCGCCTTGGAGTGACGCAGCGGCCCGCTGGAGGACCATCCGAAGTCCCGGTAATCGTAGGTCAGGACGGCCGCCCGATGGGTCTCGGAGAGCCAGCCCGCGAAATCCTGGTAGTACCGGGCAGGGAAGCCGGCGCCGCCATGCAGCACCACGGCAAAGCGGGGCGCCCCGGCGGGATGGTGCAGCCGCCCGGCCAGCGTCCGCCCGTCCGCGGTCTCGAACCGGACCTCTTCGGCAGTTCCGCCGGCGAGCGTGGGCGCTGTTGCAATAGACATCGGCAACCTCTATTCTAGGGTGATCGCCCTAGAACCATATCAGTAGACCGATCGCCATACAATAGCATTGCGCCGAAGCGGCGCGAAGCGCTTCAGCGCAGCGAAAGACTCCATGGCCCGCCCCTCCGACGCCCGCTCCCGTCTCATTCGCGTTGCCTCGGCGCTGTTCCGCCAGCGCGGTTACGATGGCGTTGGCCTGACTGAAATCCTTGAGGCGAGCGGAGCGCCCAAGGGCTCGTTCTATCATCATTTTCCCGAGGGCAAGGAGCAGCTCGCCGAGGCCTGCATGCAGTACGCGGGCGAGCAGATCGGCGGGTTCCTGGACACGGCAATGGCCGGGGCGCCAGACTTTCCGGCGGGCATCCGCCGCTTCGCTGCCGGCATGGCCGATTGGTTCGAGCGCTCCGGCTTCCGGGAAGGCTGCCCAGTCACGTCCATCGTGCTGGCCACCGTGCCGCAATCGCAGCCTCACACGGCCGCGGCCTTGGCGGTCTTCGAGGATTGGGAGCAGCGCCTCTCCGCCCACGCTTCGCGCCTCGGCTACAAGCTTACGCGCGCCGAGGCCGAGCTGCTCCTGATGCTGGTGGAAGGCGCCTGGATTTTGGGCCGCGTCCAGCAGTCGAAGGAACCGCTGATCCGCGCGGCGGAGGTTTTTCTCGCGACGCACGGTTCGCCGTAAATTGCGCGGCCCATACGGCGCTCATCTGAGGGTGTCTCCGGCCTTGAGGAACCCCAGGCAGCTTTTTAGGCCGGGCTGATCGTCACGGGCTCCCGATGCCTTGTCCTCGAACAGATGCCGGTCATCCACGCCTGCGGCCACCAGGGCGTCGCGTTGCAGCGCCGTGGTTTGGCGATCACTGCCGGAAGAAGCGCGCATATAGCCGACACCGCTGTTCCTGCCGGCAATTCGAACCGTCAGCTGCGCAGCCAAGTCTCGACCTTGTCAGGCTGCGGAATACCACCCGCATGAACCACCTTGCCGTCCAGAACGACGCCGGGGGTACTCATCACCCCAAAGCCCATGATGGCGGCTATGTCGGTCACCTTCTCGATCTCGACCGCGACGCCCAGTGTCTTGGCCTTGTCCTCGATCAGCTTCGCAGTGGTGATGCAGTTCTTGCAGCCTGAACCGAGCACTTTGAACGATTTCATAATTTCCTCCTAACCCAGCACGAAATTGAACAAATAGCCGACACAGATGAAGGCGACGGCGAGATAGGCGGCGAAGAACGCCAGCATTGGCACTTTTAGTACCTTGCGCAGGATCATCAATTCTGGCAGCGAGATGGCAGTGATGCTCATCATCAGCGCCAACACGGTGCCGACCGGCAAGCCTTTGGCCAGCAACGCCTCGACGATGGGAATCATACCGGCAGCATTGGAATAGAGGGGTATCCCGGCCAGGACGGCGAACGGCACGGCGAAGGGATTGCTGGGGCCTGCGATACGGGCGAAGAATTCTTGCGGCACGTAGCCGTGCAGTCCGGCCCCTATGCCGATGCCGATCAGCACGTATAGCCACACCCGTCCGATGATCTCCCGGACCTGCTGCCAGCCGTAGGCTATCCGGCCACGCAGGCTGTGATCGACCGCCACCTCCACCACCTGCCCCATGCGGATCTTCCACACGTAGTCCTCGACGAAACGCTCCATCCCCAGAGCGTCGATCGCAAGGCCGCCGAGGATTCCGACGGTTATGCCGGTGACGAAATAGAGGGCCGTGATTTTCCAGCCCAGCAAGGCGGCGAGCATGACCACCGCCACCTCATTGACCATCGGCGAGGTGATCAGGAAGGTCATTGTCACGCCCATGGGGACGTTGGCCTCCAGTAGGCCGATAAACAGCGGCACCGCCGAACATGAACAGAACGGCGTGACTGCACCGAGCAGACCCGCGAGGCCATAGGCCGGTGCCTTCCGCCTGCCCGCCAGCATTTTCCGCATCCGTTCGGGCGTCATCACGGTGCGAAGCATTCCGACGGCGAACACGATAACAGTCAGCAATACAAAGATTTTGGTGACGTCCTCGACGAAGAAGTGGACGGCATCACCGAGCTTACTTTCGGCTGTCAACCCGAGGAGGGAAAAGGCGACCAAATCGGCCAGACGGGTAAATATCGCGAACATGGCTTTCGCCTCCAGAAATCAGGCGACCCGTTCCCGGGGGGAGCGTGCTGTCATCGTCTTCAACCGCTCGACATCGTTGGCGTGGAGGCTCTCTTCCGAGGCTCCAGCCACCGCTGCGGTCACCGCGTCCTTGACCCATTCCGGCAGATCGGTGGCGAGTGAATAGAGTACCCACTGAGCATCCCGACGATCCTTCACCAAACCAGCGTCCCGGAGCGTAGCCATGTGCTTGGAAATCCGAGGCTGACCGGCCCGCAGGGCATAAGTCAGTTCGCAGACGCAAAGCTCACCTTGCGTGGCCATGAGCGCCAAGCTGCGTAGGCGGATCGGGTCGGAGAGGGCGGAAAAGATCGTGATTGCATATTCCATGTGAAGAATATACCTCACGAAGGATATTCTGTAAACAGCATATGCAGTGTGATCGGCGCGTGGCTGTCACGCGAGAAACCCATTGGCCGTCATCGAAATGGCAATTGGACGCAGGAGGCCCCGCGCTACGTTGCAGGCTCAATCGGAGTTTCTGTTCCGCGGCTACTCAGACCCTCATCCCGCCCGCGGGTGCTAGGCGGTGATGAGACAGGACTCGCGGATCGCGCGTATGTTGGCGCCGTAGGCGCTGGGGCCGCCCTTGAACACGGCTGAGCCCGCGACCAGCACGTTGGCGCCCGCTGCCGCGAGTGCCGGCGCTGTCTCAGGCGTCACGCCGCCGTCCACTTCGAGGTCGATGCCGCGCCCGGCGATCATCGCCGAAAGCCGCCGCACCTTCTCGACCTGGCTCGGGATGAAGGCCTGCCCGCCGAAGCCNNACGCTCATCACCAGGATGAGGTCGATCTTGTCCAGCACATACTCGATGGCCGCCTCGGGCGTGGCTGGATTGAGCGAGACGCCGGCCTTCTTGCCGAGCCCGCGGATCACTTGCAGCGTGCGGTCGAGGTGCTTGGTTGCCTCGGCGTGGACCGTGATGACATCGGAGCCTGCCTTGGCGAAGGCTTCGAGATAAAGGTCCACGGGCTCGATCATGAGATGCACGTCGAGCACCTTCTTGGTGCACGGCCGGATGCACTCGACCAGGCGCGGGCCGAAGGTGATGTTCGGCACGAAATGCCCATCCATCACATCGACATGCACCCAGTCGCAGCCCGCCTCGTCGATGGCGCGGACTTCTTCGCCGAAGCGGGCGAAATCGGCGGAGAGAATGGAAGGAGCGATAAGGACGTTGCGGCTCATGACTCACCTGTTCGATAGGAGGGTATATCTCCGAGGGCTGTAACCCGTCACCCCCGCCCTCTCCCTATGGGAGAGGGGGTCCAGCTGTGCCCGTTGTTAGGGCGTTCCCTCTCCCACAGGGAGAGGGA
>PMBZ01000180.1 GCA_003153975.1 Hyphomicrobiales bacterium | reverse complement strand
ATCGAGAAGAATCCGAAGCTGAACAAACGGCAGGGCGCCTATAGTGTCGTCGCGATGACTGGGCTGATCCTGAAGCGGGGGCACGATCTTACCAAGGTGCTGCGCGTGCTCGACCGGCTGCGGGTCGTCAGCTCCTGAGCGCAATCCAGGCGGCGCGGTTATTTTTGGGCGATGCCTAAGCGGCGGCATTGTCCATTGCACCATCCTTGGCGCCGATTGCGGGCAAGCTGAAGAAGAACGCTGCGCCTTTGCCCGGCTCACTTTCGGCCCACACCCTTCCCCCGTGGCGGGCGACAATGCGCCTGACGATGGCAAGGCCGATGCCGGTTCCCTCGAACTCGCCGCCGGCATGCAGCCGCTGGAACACGCCGAACAGCTTGTCCGCGTATTGCATATCGAAGCCGGCGCCGTTGTCCTTCACCCAGTAGGTGGTCTCACTATCGGCCTCGGCCCCCCCCACCTCGATGACTGCCTCCGCCTGCGCCGCCGTGTATTTCACCGCATTGGAGAAGAGGTTCACCCACACTTGGCGCAGCAGCGCACGGTCGCAGCGCGCGGGCGGCAGGGCATTCAGATTCAGTACGATATTCCGCTCCGGTGGGGCCGCGGCACGCACCTCCCCGTAGACCTCGCGCGCAAGCTCGGTCATGTCCACCGGCTCTGCGGCGATCTCGTGCCTGGACATGCGCGAGAAGTCGAGGATGTCGCTGATCAGCTGGTCCATGCGCGCCGCACTGCTGGCTATGGTCTCCGTGTAGCGGCATCCCTCCTCGCCCAGGACGGCGCCGTATTCCTCCTTAAGGATGTGCGAGAAGCCGCCGATGGCGCGCAATGGCGCGCGCAGGTCGTGTGAAACGGAATAGGAGAAGGATTCCAGCTCCTTGTTAGCCTGCTCAAGCGCCGCGGTGCGTTCGGCCACGCGCTGCTCCAGCTCCTGGTTAAGCTGGCGGAGTTCCCCCTCCGCACGCTTGCGCTTGGAAATGTCGGTGAGCATGGCGAGTGTACCATTATAGTGCTCGCCGCGGTCGAAAACCGGAACGCTCGAAATGAGCGTCCACACGGTATGTCCGTCCTTATGCCGGAAACGGCGCTCGAATTGCTCGCTGACGCCGATGCGCCTGCGCTCCATGACCGTCCGGTGATCCTCGATGTCCTCCTCGAACAAGAAATCCGTGACGGGCCGGCCGGTGAGTTCGGCAGGGCTGTAGCCCAGCATTGCCGCCATCCTGTCGTTCACGAATGCGATCCGGCCGTCGGCCCCAAGACCCCAGATGCCTTCCAAAGCCGTGTCCACGATGCGGCGGTATTTCGCCTCGCTTTCGCGCAAGGCTTGGTAAGTCCAGGCGTTTTCCAGCGAAATGGCAGCCTGTGAGGCGAGCGTCTCAAGAACCGCCCGGCGTTCCGGCGTGAAGGCGCCCGCGGCCAGATTGTTCTCAAGGTAGAGAATTCCCAGAAGCTTCGCCTGACGCAGGATGGGCAGGCAGAGTACAGACTTGGCGCCCGAACGCTGCAAATGCGGGCCGGCCGAGAAATCGCCCGCGTCCACGCTTGCGTCGGCGAGGATTACGGTGCGGCAGGTCCGTTTCACATAGTTGAGGATCGATGCGGCGACGCCGGGAAAGGAGGGCGGCGGCGAGCGGTAATACTCGATCCGTCCGTCCGCACCGGCGGCTGCGTACAACTCGGCCCCCGGCTCGACGGACAGGTAGCCATTTTGAGCGCCGGCACTTTCCATGACGATGCGCAGCAGCGTTTCCACCAGCTGTTCCGGTACGATCTCGCCGGATATGGCGTGTTGCGCCTTGACGATTGCCGTCACATCCAGTTGGGCGCTTTGGGCGGCAATTGTTCCAACTCCGCTGGAAGCCTCCTCCGCGAGCCAGGGGTGGAGCCCGTCGAGTTGCTTCACCTTGGCGTCCGCGCCCCACTGCTTGTAACAGTGCCGCGCTTCCCGCAAGTAAGCCCGCGTAATCGTCTTCAGGCCCCGCTGGCCGTAGAAACGGGCGGCGGCTTCATGGGCCATGGCTTCCCAATGAATAAAGCCGCTTCCCCTTGCCAGTTCGATGGCCTGCTCGAAAAGCTGTCCGGCCAGCGGGGCGTCCTCCTGGATCGCGGCGGCCTCGGCGGAAACCAGGGCATGCCCGCAGGCGAAATTCGCGGGGCAATTTTCTGCCCAGAGCGCGAATTTGGCCTCGTAATCCGTCAGCGTTTTGAGGATTTCGGAGCGGTTCGCGCTGGCATCGTCGCGGTAGGACCGGGCAAGAACGAGGGCATGGAGGAAGTGAAAAACTGGTTCCGCTGGAGTGGACATGATGGACGGCAGCAATTTTCGGGTCTCTTCGGCATGTATCCGCGAGGCCTCGCCGTCGCCCATTAGGTAAGCGGCAAAAAGCTTGAATTCGTGATATTTTGCGATGCCCGTTGTAAATCCCGCCGCAGCCAGTTTCTCTACGCACACTTTTTCGTCAATCGAGTCATCGCTAAACGACAGCCTCCCATTCGTCTGGCCCGCCAGGCATTTTGCAAATTGCCGCAGCAGGACGATTGACTGATACACAGCGTTGTTCCGGCTGCTAAGTGCGAAGCTGGCGTATTTCTCGGAGAACTCCAGGACGCTGGAAAGGGTATCGCCACGTTCAATGGCGTGGGCCACGCTACTGTTAGCGGCATAGCCCGCGACGGACAGATTGCCGGAATCTACGCCAAGTATAAAACTTTTTTCGAGAAATGGGAAATCGGTGGCAATCGGCTTGAGCCAGAAATTGATCATACCGCCATGCAGAAATAGGTTGATCGCCCTCATGCTGTTGGAATTGAATCTCTCGCTCAGCTTGATGGCCGCTTCCGAAAAGGCGTAGCCAGCCTTGGGGTCGCCGAAAACGGAGCACAGCAGGATGGCGTAGTCGCTGTAGCAGTGGCTGAACTGCAAGGTGGGGCCGAATTTGAGGCCGTAATTGACCGCTTTCAGCACGATCAGCGGATAAAGCTGGGCCCTGCCGCCGATGTAGGCCACGGGCGCCATGTTGGAGAGCAGGTTGATGGTGGCGGCGACGCGCGGGTCGGTTGCTTCCGGGGCGTCAGCCAGCTCCTCGATTTTGCGGCCCTCCAAATTCGCGCGCACGGCGGCCGCCTCTTCCTGAATTGCCAGCCCAAGAGCTTCGCCGTCTTGTGGAATCTCCTCGCCAAAGAGCCGGAGCGCCTCGATTCCCATGTCGAGTGCGGCGCCGTACTTGCCCGCGACTTGGTACACCTCCAGCCGGAGTGCATAAACCTTGGCCTTGTCGAGATCGCTCCGGGCTTGCGCGAGCAAAAGCTTGAAAAGCGCTTCCGCCCCCTCGAAGGCGCCGCGCAGGTATTCGGCCTCCGCCCAATCCAGAAATAGGGCGAACTGGGACGCATACTGGGTAGTCCACGCCTCTTTGGGCCGGAGCGCCGCCGCGGTGGTGAAGTAGCCCCGCGCCGCCTCGTAGGCGATGGACGACCTGGCCTTTCTCCCTGCATCGGCATTGAGACCCGCGAGCCACGCTTTTTCGCCAGGGCCGGTTATCAACTTGCTGCCCAGGTTGAGGTGATTGACGGCATCCAGGAAAGTGCTGCCAAGTTCTCCAGGTGCGGCCAGCGAAAGAAGCTGCTTGCCGATTTTCAGATGAAATGCCGGCCGCTCGTGTTCGGGTATGAGCAGGTAGGCAGCCTCCCGCACACGGTCGTGGAGGAACGCAAAGCTGTCTTCCTGCTGGAAAACGAAGCCGGCTTGGATTGTCCCCTCAAGCTCCTGCTGGATGGCTTCCGTTGTTGTCTCCTGAACCAGGGCCAGGGTGGCGATTCTCGCCTTGTTCCCAAGACATGCAAGGTGCTTCACGGCGTCCTGGGCTGCCGCGGGAAGCCGGCTCAGCTTGGAGATCAGAAGATCGGCGACGTTATCGGTGAAGCCTTTGCCGCGAATACGCTCCAGGTTCCATTGCCAGCTTGCGGTGCCGGCGTCGAACACGGCCAGCCCCTCCTCGGCCAGCGCCATCAAGAATTGGATCATGAAAAACGGATTGCCACCCGTTTTCTCGTGGACGAGCTTCGCCAGCGGCCCGGCCCGCTCCACGCCGCAGTGAAAAGTGTCCGCTGCCATCTGGACGGCATCCCGCTCCGCCAGCGGGGCGAGCGCGATCGAACGGACGCGTGCCCCGCCCTTGCGCATGGCGTCAAGCGCCGGCAGGAGTGGATGAGCGGCGGTCACCTCGTTGTCGCGGTATCCCCCAATGAGCAGCAGGTGCGTGACTTCCGGATGCTGCATCAAATGCTCGACGAAGAGTATCGTTGCCGTATCGATCCATTGCAGATCGTCCAGGAACAGGACGAGAGGGTGCCCGGCCTGGGCGAACACGCCAAGCAGCCGCCGGAACACGGCGTTGAAGCGGTTCTGGGCGTCCTGGGGCGGCACTTCCTCGACGGGCGGCTGCTCGCCGGTGAGCGCTGCTAGATCGGGAACCAGACTCGTGACCAGCCTGCCATTCGGGCCAATGGCCTCCTGCACGGCCTTTCGCCACTGGGCGGCCTCGTCTTCGCTCTTGCCGAGAATCTGGCGGACGAGGCTTTGGATCGCCTGGGCAAGCGTGGCATAGGGGATGTCGCGCTTGTATTCGTCGAACTTGCCGCAAGCGAACAGCGCCCGCGATGGGACGAGCGCGTTTTGCAGCTCGTTAACCAGCGCGGATTTGCCGGAGCCGGAATATCCGGAGATGAGCACCAGCTCTGGCGCTCCGGTTTTTTCGACCCGGCTGAAGGCGGCGAGCAGCATTCCAGCTTCCTGGACGCGGCCGTAGAGCTTCTGGGGGATCGCCAGGCGGCCGGGGACGTCGTGCGCCCCAAGCGCAAAGGGCACGATAAACCCTCGCCCGCGCCATTCGCCGGCGCAGCGCCCCAGATCGGCCTTGAGGCCCTCGGCCGTCTGGTAGCGGCTTTCCGGCGTTTTCGCCAGGAGCTTCATGACGATGTCCGAAAGCGGTGGCGGCAGGTCCGGCCTGTGCCGGGCAGGCGGCGGCGGCTCAAGCGCGATATGGCAGTGAATCCATTCCATGGCGTCGGTGGCGGCGAATGGCAGCACCCCGGTCAGCATCTGGTAGAAGGTGACACCCAGCGCGTAGAGGTCGCTGCGGGGGTCCACGCCGCGGTTCATGCGGCCGGTCTGCTCTGGCGCCATGTAGGCGAGCGTTCCGGCAATCTCTCCTGACCCATCGGCTGCCTCGCGGCCGGGAGACCGCGCCGATGCCACGCCGAAGCCCGTGAGTTTTACCTGGACGGCCCCATCCGCCGCGTCGCCGGTCAGGAATATGTTTTCCGGCTTGATGTCCTTGTGGACCACGCCTTGGCGGTGAAGTGCCCCCAGGGCTTCCGCGATGCCCGTTGCAATCCTGAGGAACCGGCCCAGATCCAAAGGGGCCGTCAGCTCACTGCTGAGTGCGTACCCCGCAAAATCGGCCAGCAGCAAGGCGACACGGCCTGCATCCCGTTTGATTTGCAAAGGCTTGACCGCGAAGGCCGGGTCGAGACCGCGCCCGGTTTCAAGCTCGTGCTCCAGATGCTGGATTGCCAGGGCGCCGGGCCGGGAGGCCGCGGGGATTTTGAGCAGGATTTGCCGGCGGTCCGGGCCTCGCGCCCGGTAGACCACGAATTCTCCCGTCTGGCAGACCGCGCCGAGCGGCTCAAAGCCAAAAATGTCCCTATACTCCGGCGCCATCGGCAAGTCCGTGCCTCGATAAGATACCGTGGCGCGGTAGTCCAATAGGCGCTTTCTTACCCGGGACCGCTGCAGCGCCGCAACTGCATGCAACCTACAGTGGAGAGGTTAACAAAATGTGACCGCCCGCCGTTGCGCTTGCGCGCTGACATAGCGTCGCGGCCGTTGTCCCCGCGAAGGCTCATTGGCGCTAACATAACGCTCGACAGTGCCTTGCACAGAGGGAATCGCCCCTCACCCTGTCCCTCTCGCCATGGGAGAGGGGACGTTGTTGCACGCTCCAGGGATCATTCAGGCGTCCCTTCTCCCATGGCGAGAAGGACAGGACGAGGGGCGCGAGCTTCGAGAATGCCGGAACCTGGCGTCCGGCGGCGCTATGTTAGCGCGCATGCGTGAAGGCGGGGACCCATCCAAGACGTTGTTCCAGCGTCAGAAATGGATTCCCGCATTCGCGGGAACGATGCTCGGAAACTGGGGCCGCCGCCTTTCACCAAACAGGTGAAAGGGCAAAATTGCCAACGCGCCGGCTTGCCGGTTTTTCTCTCGCCTAGCCGTTTCCAACTGCCGGATTCGGGGCTAAAGGATCGAAACCAGCACCGAGCAAACTGGCTTCTTACCCCAGACGAGCTTCATCTCGGCGCGAATGGAGCGCCTGACGGCGTCGCGGATCAGCTCGCGGTCCTTGCGCCTGCTCCTCGGAATGCTCTCCACAGCGTTATAGACTGCACTCAGCGCCCGCTCGCCCATGTCGAGGCCTTCGGCGTCGGACATGGGGACGCCGTTCACGCCGATCTCCGGTTCGGCGGCGAACTCGCCATTGCGCTGGAGCACCACCGAGACGGCGATGTGGCCGTTCCAGGACAGGCGCCTGCGCTGCACGATGGCCGGGTCGCCCGACTTCAGGATCAAGTTGCCGTCGCGGTAGAGCCGGCCGATGGGCACGTCGGCGTCGATCAAATGCGGATCGCTGGGGCCGAGATGGAACATCCGCCCGTCGCGCACGCCGCGCACCGCCATGATGCCATGCGCCTCCGCGAAGGACGCGTGCGCCTCGAGGTGGCGCGGTTCGCCGTGCATGGGCAGCAGGTAATGCGGCCGGGCGAGCCGGTAGAGGCGCGTCAGCTCGCCCTTGCGGGGGTGACCGGAGGCATGGATCGGGCCGTCCGGCGCTTCGGTTACGATGGAGATGCCGCGCTCGGCGAGTTGGTTCTGAATGCGGATCACCCCATCCTCGTTGCCCGGAATGGTCCGCGAGGAGAAAACGATGCTGTCGCCCCTGTCGAATTTCACCAGCGGGTGCTCGCCCTTGGCGATGCGCGCGAGCGCGGCCAGAACCTCGCCCTGGCTGCCTGTGACGAGAGCGGCGACCTTGTCGCGCGGTATGGAGGCGAAACTGTCCTGGTCGAAATAGGTGAGATGCTCGGGCCAGAGCCCGGTATCGCGGGCGGCCATGACGATGCGGTGCATGGCGCGGCCGACCAGTACAAGCTCGCGCCCGGCCGCGCGCGCCGCCTCGGCTATGGCGGTGAGCCGGTTCACGTTCGAGGCGAAAGTGGTGATCGCGATCCGGCCCTTTGCGCGGGCAATCACGGCCTTCAGGTTTTCGCCGACGGCTGCCTCGGTGGCGCTTTTGCCTTCAACCAGTGCGTTGGTGCTGTCGCAGACGAGCACGCGCACGCCTTCGTCGCCGAGCCGGGCCAGCTTGGCTTCGTCGGTCGGATCGCCAAAGCCCGGCGTGTCGTCGAACTTCCAGTCGCCCGTATGGAGCACGTTGCCGGCCGGTGTGCGCAGGAAAACCGAGTTGCTTTCCGGGATCGAATGCGAAACTGTGACGAGATCCACGTCGAACTGCCCGATTTTGAAGCGGGAGCCCTGCGCCATCTCGATAATGGGCACCTCGGCTGCGTGAGAGTGCTCCTGCAGCTTGCTCTTGAGCAGGTGCGCCGCAAACTTGGTCACGTAGACGGGCGCGCGCAGACGCGGCCACATCTCGGCCACCGCGCCGATGTGATCCTCATGCGCGTGCGTGATAAGGATGCCGGCGAGGCTCTTCCGCTCTTCCTCGATGAAGCGCAGGTCGGGCAGCACGATATCCACCCCCGGTTCGGTGTCGTCCGGGAAGGTGATGCCGCAGTCGATCATCAGCCATTGCCGGTCATCGGCCGGGCCGATGCCGTAGAGATAGGCGTTGAGACCGATTTCGCCGATTCCGCCCAGGGGCAAAAACACTAATTCGGTATTGGCAGGCGTTCCTGTCGTTGACATGCTTTTAATGGTGTCCCGCTTTGCGGAATTGCTAAGATATCGATCTATCGTTTTATTCGTCAGCTTTTTTGGGCGCCAGGGTAGATGTCGCCCGCGGTGACCGTGATAATGTCCCCCGCATCCGTCTTGAGCCTGAGCGCGCCTCGCTCGTCGAGGCCCTGAAACCTACCTCCAATCGAAGAGCCGTTCAAACTGACATTGAGCGGTTCTCCCATCTCATGCGCGCGTAGAAGCCAAGCTGCCTGGATGGCGGCGAAGTGTCTGGCCTCGTTCCAGCGGGCAAGCCAGGAGTCGAAGGCGCGTGCAAGCTCTTCGAAGACGGCCGCGCGGGCGTTTGGGGCAAGGCCAAGCGCCGCGGTTGGCCTGCCGGTTTCCGCCGGTGCGGAGGCCACGTTGATGCCGGTGCCGATGGCTACGGCGAGCCCCGCGGTCCCAGGGTATGCGGCGCTCTCGATCAAAATTCCCGCGATCTTGGCGCCTCCCAGCAAAACGTCGTTCGGCCATTTAAGGCGCAGAGCCGAAACTTGTTCCGCTGGCAGATGGCGCGCGATGGCATCGTGGGCGGCGAGCGCCGCCACGAAGGAGAGCTGCGTGGCGGAGCTTGCGCTTACGCCGAGCCGTAGCCCCAGGGTCGCATGGAGATTGCCCTTGGGGGAGTGCCAGCGCCGGCCGCCGCGGCCCCGGCCTTCGCTTTGCTCGTCCGCGACGATCCAGAACGGCGCCTCCAGCCCCAAGGCGAGTTGGCGCAGCGCCTCGGCATTGGTCGAGCCGATGGTTTCGAAATGCAGAACTTTGACGGCTGCGTTTACTTGCAGGGGCACGCCTCAGAAAAGCGAGCGCGAGGCCACGTCGGCGGCAGCCTTGAGCGTACTGGGATTGAGGAAGAACAGGATCACCAGGAACGCCGAGAGGCCAAGGGTGAACTGCACCGATGCCGGGATGGGGTCGAATGTGGTGCCTGGCTCGTCGAAATACATGATCTTGACGA
>PMBZ01000123.1:35794-47833 GCA_003153975.1 Hyphomicrobiales bacterium | reverse complement strand
GGGAGAGGGGACAGGGGTGAGGGGGTCTTCCCCCGACAACCGCCTCGGCGGACTTGAGCGCGCCGAGCCCATCGGCCTGCCCGGCCTGTCGGAACCGGAGGCCATCCGTCACTACGTCCGCCTGAGCCAGAAGAANNCCGCGGCTCAACGAGAAGATGGCGCGGCTGCCGGGCTTCGCCGACATCCATCCGCTGCAGCCGGAGAAGACGGTGCAGGGCGCGCTCGCGATGATGAACGAGCTTAGCCGCTGGCTGCTTGAGCTGACGGGCGCGGAGGCGGTGGCGCTGTCTCCCAAGGCCGGCGCGCATGGCGAGCTTTGCGGCATGGTTGCGATACGTGCGGCGCTCGAAGCACGCGGCGAGGCTGAGGCGCGGCGCGTGGTTCTCGTGCCCGACTCGGCGCATGGCACCAATCCGGCAACCGCCGCCCTGCTCGGCTTCACGGTCCGCGCCGTGCCGGCCCGCGAGGACGGAACCGTGAGCGTGGAAGCCCTGCGCGAGAAGCTCGGGCCGGACGTGGCCGCCATGATGCTCACCAACCCCAACACCTGCGGGCTGTTCGAGCGCGATATCGTCGAGATCGCCACGGCCCTGCACGAGGCGGGCGCCTATCTCTATTGCGACGGCGCGAACTTCAACGCCATCGCAGGGCTCGCGCGGCCCGGCGACCTCGGCGTGGACGCCATGCACATCAACCTGCACAAGACNNCCGCATGGCGGCGGCGGCCCCGGCTCCGGCCCGGTCGTGTTCAGCAAGGCGCTGGCGCCGTTCGCGCCCCTGCCCCTGATCGTGCGGGATGCCGGCGGCTTGAGGCTCGCGGAGGACGCGGCGGCGGCGGGCGAGGCACGCCCGTTCGGCCGGCTCACCGCGTTCCACGGCCAGATGGGCATGTTCGTGCGGGCGCTCGCCTATATGCTGAGCCACGGCGCGGACGGCATCCGCCAGGCCTCCGAGGACGCGGTGCTGAACGCGAATTACGTGCGCGTGCGGCTGCACGATGCGCTGTCGCAGCCGTTCAACACCCGCCCCTGCATGCACGAGGTGCTGTTCGACGACCGCTTCCTCAAGGGCACCGGCGTTTCCACGCTCGATTTCGCCAAGGCGCTGATCGACGAGGGCTTCCATCCGATGACGGTGTATTTCCCGCTGGTGGTGTCCGGCGCGATGCTCATCGAGCCGACGGAATCGGAATCGAAGCAAAGCCTCGATCAGTTTACGGCTGCGATCCGGGGGCTGGCCGAGGCGGTGAAAGCCGGCGATGCGGAGCGCTTCACCGCCGCGCCACGCTTCGCCCCGCGCAGCCGCCTGGACGAGACCCGCGCCGCTCGCGAGCCTGTGCTGAGGTATGGCAAATCTGGGTGACATCGAATATAGTTATATATAGCATTCGATGGCAACGTGCACCTTTTGGGCGGCTCAACTAGCATGACTGCAACCATTTTGGAGATGCAGCCATGAAAATCAAAACCGCCTACAAAGAAATTGCCTCTGCGAATATCATCGGCGTAACCGTAGGATCAAATTGTCCTCAGGGCGGAGACAGCGGCCAGGGTGGCCGCACCTATCTCAGCATCGAAGACTTCGCCAGCACCGACATGCGGGTGATTGTTGACGGTCGTGAATTTGATTACGCCACCAAGCTCGAATTAGTCTTTGGCGGCGACACCGAGCATGACACGCTGATTGAAGCACTTGAGTTTGCTCTTGGGTATCTCCGCACTAGGATGGCCTTTCAAGAAGGCCCAGAAATAGCTGTTGACTAACAAGTTATCATTTCCACATGAAAAACCCCGGTCACTCGACCGGGGTTTTGAATTTGGTGCGGGAGGGGGGATTTGAACCCCCGCGGCTCTCTCAGTTCGCGCCGGTTCAGCATTACATTAAGCAGGATCACTTGCGCGGTACTAACCTTACCCCCGCAGAGCCGCAGTTCCCAGACACATTCTGACGTGTGCTTCCATATCTATCTCCATCGATGCGTTGAATAAGACAACTGCGAAAGGAAGGATAAGAGACCACGCCGTCATAGCGATCAAGCTAAGCCGAACCGAGCAAACAAAGCTCGCTTTTGCTGGATAATTTTAGCACCGATTAACGAAATTTCAAGCTACTTCTTCAGCTTATCTTTCGGCTTGTTTGGCTTCTCGGCGTCCTGCCACAGATAGGAATAGGAGATGACCAAGCCCGGATGCGGTGAGGGCAAAGGCAACGCCAGCCCCTATTCGAGACCGATGTTGTCGAGATAGGCAAACTGGGCCGGAACCTCAGCGGCGGCGATGGCCTTCAGGGCCTCGTCATCCAGGTCCTCCATGCGGCGAGCTACGCGCCCTTTCACGAGCGTTTCGAAGGCGGTGGCGGAAATGAGCACTGTTCTGTCGCGGCCGTTCTTGGTGATGATGACGGGCTCGGAAAGCGCCGCATCCTGGTAGCGGCCCACATTCTGCTGAAACTCGGTGGAGGTGATCTTCACGGGCGGGCCTCATTATCTAACTTATCCATAATATCTAACATGTGGGGGCGATTGCAAGGCCGCCATGAAGGAAAGCTGAAGTTCGTACTACGGCCGATCATGCTTAATGCCGGTTCGGTTAACGGCCGCGCGAGATGCTTCCCACACGTCGCTTTTTGCGAATTTTTCCGCGCTTCAGGCCGATTTCCGCGTTTCAAAACATCCGTTAAATACAACCGCAACTTGCGAATTAACCACGAAACGGCGCATTTTTCTGTTGCGCGCCGTGCCGGCAACCTAGAATTTGTGTCGATACATCAATGACATAGCCGGTGATTATAATTTTAGAAAGATCCCGCGTGTTATATTCGCACCATGAAGCAAGCGGACCCGGACACCGGATTCCGGCGGAATTCGCCAAGAATTGCGGTTAACGCCGCCCTAACGGCTGGCACTGCCGGCGTGCGGGGCGGGGCCGCGCGCGCTCCGCTCCGGCGGCGGCATTACCCGCCCGAAGCGCCCTCTGCCACAATCGATTACAAATTCGTGCTGCGCAGGCTAACGAGTGCCGGCATTATGGGCCAATGGAGAGGCCAATGGAAACCACGCACCACATCCTCGTCGTAGACGACCACAAGGAAATCCGCGACCTCCTGGCCAAGTTTCTCGTCAAGCATGGCATGCGCGTCACCGTTGCTCCGGATGCGGCGGAGGCACGGCGGCAGATCAAGGCGGGCTCCTTCGACCTCATCGTGCTCGATATCATGATGCCAGGCGAGGATGGGCTGTCGCTCTGCAAATATTTGAGCGAGAGCACCTCGCCACCCATCATTCTGTTGACCGCCGTCACTGAGGAAATGGACAGGATCATCGGGCTTGAGGTGGGCGCGGACGACTACGTAACCAAACCCTTCAACCCGCGCGAGCTTCTGGCGCGCATCCGGGCCGTGCTCCGGCGCACGCACAGCATGCCGCCAATCCGCGATGCACCTGCCGGCGAGAGGCTCAAATTCGGACGCTTCGTTTTCGATGCCGACCGGCGGGAACTGACCGTCGGCGACGAGATCGTCACGCCCCTGTCCTACGGCGAATATCTACTGCTATCCGCATTCCTGCACCGGCCGAATGTGGTGCTGACCCGCGACCAACTCCTGGATATCACGCGCGGGCGCGCCGCCAATCTCTTCGACCGCAGCATCGACAATCAGGTCAGCCGCCTTCGCCGGAAAATCGAGGAGGACCCGAAGGACCCCAAGATCATCCAAACCATTTGGGGCGGCGGCTACAAGTTCGTGGGCACCGTGGAGCCGATTTGATGCGTTTCCTGCCCGTCAGCCTCAAGGGTCAGCTTATCGCGCTCACGCTCGTGGCCACGATCCTGTCGCAGCTTGCGAGCCTGTTGTTTGTCCTGGACGATCAAAGGTCCAGGATGAAAACCGTATGGCTTCACAACGTCTTCGCGCGCGTTGCAACCGCGAAGGAAGTGATTGAGGCAACGCCTCCGGAACTTCATGCCAAAATCCTCAAGTCGGTCGACAACTGGGCGCTCCGCTATGCAATCGGCGAAGCGCCTACGGCCAGCACCGAGGCGGATGTCAGCGCGAGTTTGCGGGGCCAGATCAAGAAGCTTTTCCGCGGAGATTCCAATCGCGTCATGCTCACTTTTGACGCTTCGCTGGAGGAGGAGCCGTTGATCGAGCTGCTTTTCGGCGATCTGTGGCGCGATATCAAACAGAACTTCGCCGGCAAGAGCCCGAACGGCCCCCCGCATGCGCCGCGCCCGGCCCAAGCTCACATTTCCGTTCCGCTTGAGGGTGGCGGGTGGCTCAACGTCCTGGTGCTGCAGCGGGGACTTAACGCGCCCGCTTGGCCGTTGATCGTACAATTCGCGACGATGGCTGCAATTTCGGCGGCCGGCATCGTCCTCGTGTTCGGCCGTCTTACGCGTCCCTTGAAGGAGTTGGCAAAAGCCGCCTCCGCTCTGGGCCGCGGGGAGCGGAGCGCCAAGCTTGACGAGAAGGGGCCGAGCGAGGTGGCCGAGACGATCCGCGCTTTCAACGAGATGCAGGAGCGGCTGACCACCTTCGTTCACGACCGCGCGAAGATGCTCGCGGCGCTGGGACACGACCTGAGAACCCCGATCACGACGCTTAGGCTTCGCGCGGAATTCATCGAGGACGAGGATATCAGGGAGCAAATCGTGCGGACGCTCGACGAAATGGCGCAAATGGCCGAGGCCACGCTCTCCTTCGCCCGCGAGGAGGCCGCTCAGGAACAGACGCGGCTGGTCGATATGAGCGCGCTCACATCCAGCGTATGCGAGGACTTGGCCGAGATGGGGCTCGATGTCGCATGCGCCGGCACCGGCGATTTCGCCGTCCGCTGCCGGCCGGTGGCGATGAAGCGCGCCTTGCGGAACGTCATCGAGAATGCCGTCGCTTATGGCCGGCGCGCATATGTCACCACGGAATTCAAGCACGGCGAGGCGCGGATCGTTGTCGAGGACGACGGTCCCGGCATCCCGGAGGCCGATATGGAGAAGGTCTTCAAACCGTTCGTGCGGCTGGAGCAGTCGCGCAACAAGGAGACCGGCGGCGTCGGCCTGGGCCTCGCCATCGCCCGCTCAGCCGTCCGCAGCCATGGCGGCGACATCCGGCTGGAGAACCGCCAGGGCGGAGGCTTGCGCGTCGTCGTGTCTTTTGGCAGGGCTTTAGTTCTCGAAACGCCGCACCTTGCCAGCGGCTCCGCGACCGAAGACCCACGCAAGGATGCCGCATAACCGGCTTGCGCTTGTCAGTGCCAATTCGGTAGTAGGGCGCGGGCGCAATGCGACTTGGCCGAGGGAATCTCCCCTCACCCTGTCCCTCTCCCCATGGGAGAGGGGACGCCTTCCCAACGGGCACAACCGGGCTCCCTCTCCCATGGGGAGAGGGCGGGGGTGAGGGGAGATTCTCGTCGTTCAAGGCACCAACCGTCGCCCGGATGGTACTAAAGCGCCTTCGCCTTCTCGCGCAGAATGTACTTCTGCACCTTGCCGGTCGAGGTCTTGGGCAAGTCGCCGAAGACGACGAAACGCGGGGCCTTGTAGTGGGCGACGTGCTCCCGGCAATAGGCGACGATCTCCTCCGGCGTGGCTGTCTGCCCCGGCCTGAGTTCTATGAAAGCGCAAGGCGTCTCGCCCCACTTTTCGTCGGGCTTTGCAACGACGGACGCCGCCTGCACGGCCGGATGTTTATAGAGCACGTCCTCAAGTTCGATGGATGAAATGTTCTCGCCGCCCGAGATAATAATGTCCTTCGAGCGGTCCTTGAGCTGGATGTAGCCGTCCGGGTGCATCACGCCGAGGTCGCCCGAATGGAACCAGCCGCCCGCGAAGGCATCGTCCGTGGCGCTCTTGTTCTTCAGGTAGCCCTTCATGACCACGTTGCCGCGGAACATGACCTCGCCCAGCGTCTGGCCATCCGCGGGAACGGGCGTCATCGTAACTGGGTCCATGACGGTGAGGCCTTCCAGCGGCACGTAGCGCACGCCTTGCCGCGCCTTCTTCTGGGCCTGGCCCGCGCCATCCAGCGCATTCCAGGCGTCTTTCCATTCGTTCACCACCGCTGGGCCATAGGTCTCGGTAAGGCCGTAGACGTGGGTCACGTTGAAGCCCGCCTGGCGCATCTCGGCCAGAACTGCCTCGGGCGGTGGGGCGGCGGCGGTCATGAACTCGACGCGGTGGTCCAGTTTCCGTTTCACTTCCGCGGGCGCGTTCAAGAGCGTGGCCATCACGATGGGCGCTCCGCAAAGATGCGTGATCTTATGATCCGCCATCGCGTTCCACACCGCATCGGGGCGCACATAGCGAAGGCAAACCTGGGTGCCCGCCACTATGGGAATCGTCCAGCCGAAGCACCAGCCGTCGCAATGGAACATCGGCAGCGTCCAAAGGTAGCGCGGATGCTTGGCGATATTGCCCGCGAGCGTATTGCCCACGGCCAGCAGGTAGGCGCCGCGATGGTGGTAGACCACCCCTTTCGGATTGCCGGTGGTGCCGGAGGTGTAGTTGAGCGTAATCGCATCCCACTCGTCGTCCGGCATCTTCCAGGCAAACTCTGGATCGCCGGTAAGAAGGAAATCCTCGTATTCCGTTTCGGAGAGGCGCGAACCCAGTCCCTTGAAAACCGGATCGCAGTAATCGACGATGACCGGCCGGCGGCTGGTTATTTTCAACGCCTCGGAAATGATCCCTGAAAACTCGGTGTCGGCGATGAGCACCTTGGTTTCGGCGTGATCGATCATAAAGGCGATGTTAGCCGCGTCGAGCCGTGTGTTGATCGAATGCAGCACCGCCCCCGCCATCGGCACGCCGAACTTTGCATCCAGCATGGCCGGCACGTTGGGAAGCATCACGGAAACGGTATCGTTCTTGCCTATGCCGAGCTTTGCAAGCGCGGAGCCAAACCGCCGGGCGCGGGCGTAAAACTCCGCATAGGTGAAGGTCTGCGTCCCGTGCACAATCGCTGGATGATCCGGGAAGACCTGCGCGGCGCGGGCCAAGAAGCTCAGTGGCGTGAGCGGTTGATAGTTGGCTGCATTCTTGCCCAGGTTATCCGTGTAGGCATCCGTCATTCTTACCTCCCGAACCGGCTCTGCTATTAAACGGACCTAAATGCACCATTTAGGCACACTGTGGGCCAGTATCGCCGCCGGGTGTAAAAATGCTCGCGATTGCGGAAGGCAATCTCAAAAGGCGGCCGGACATGGAGAGCAGAACGCATTGCGCTTCAAGGCGGAAAATGGGTATGCCGTCTCGCGCGATCTCCTGCTTCAGAACCAGGCTGGCCTTCGTTACCGCGCCGGTGGCCGTTTGCACTTCCAGAATTTCGTCGATCCGGGCAGGTTTCAGGTAATCGGCAGCGATTCGCCTTACCGCGAAAGCGCAGGGCTCGCCCGCGAAGGCGCCGGCGGCCAGCTCGGCATGCCTGATGCCAAGCAGGCGCAAATAGTCCGAGCGGCCCCGCTCGCACCAGCGCAAGTAAGACGTGTGGTAGACAAGGCCAGAGAAATCCGTGTCTTCGAAGTAAACCCGAACGGGCAGCACGTGGCCAGCCTCGGACAAGCGCCCTGAAAGACCGCCCCAAGGTTGCGTTTGGACTTCCCTATTCACTTGGCATTCCCTGTCAAAAACCATGAAATAGCCTCTTGTCTGCCCCAGTGTAAAGCCTGGTCGTCATAAATCTTCCATTCACAAAAGATACCGTTCGCGACGCTGGGCTTGTTTCGGCTTCCGGGGCATAAGCGTGAAATCTGCCGGCGTTTCAGGGGGATATGAAACATGCAGCCATACCATTTATTCCGTTTTGGATAAAATGTTTGACCAATGTGGAACGGCAGGCTTAGATTGGAGCCACCTTTAGCCGGTCCCAATAGCAGCATGGCTTGGTCGAATGGGCTCGTACCCTCTGTTGTAACGCGTACTTCCTGACGCCGCTGTCGGCTCGTGGGCCAACAGGTGTCAGGGCTTTGGGCTAACCGCTTGGTGAGCGTTCCGCGCTAGCCTTGGTTGGTTCGATCGGTAGCTTAAGGAGGAATTCGATTGGTACAGCGATCAGCAGCCGCTGCAAGCCGCTTGGCGGAGACGCCTTCCAGTACCCCGGACAGGCTTGCTGCACTGAGAACCTTTTTCGTGGAGATGGAGCCGCGCCTGCCTGCCATTGTCACTCTCGCCTACGATAAGATGTTTGCCGCAAAACCGGAAATTGCTCTCCTATTCAAGGGCAGCATCCACGAACAGCAAATGAACTTTCTCGGCAAACTGAAAAGCATCGTCCCGCTTACGCGATCAAGCCAGCTTTGGCCTGTTGGCGTGTCAACCGGGCCGATACTAATTCCGCAAATCGCGGCATTCGGGAGAAGTCACGTAAAGATTGGGGTAGCTCCCGAGGACTTTGCCTTGATGAAGGAGATGATGACGCGAGCTTGCAAGGAGACTGCGCCCGCAAATTTCACGCAGCTGGTTGAGGAAGGGCTGGGCTTCATCTTCGATGTGCTCGCGCAGTCCCTGACTGCTGGCGATGGTTCGGCCCGCGCGTTGTCAGGGCTGCGTTTATGCCGGAATGGGGCAGCCCTCTACGATCCGGTAGCCTATTTCGATGGGGAGGCGCCGGCGGCGACAGCCTGAGAGGCCGCTAGAACCACGACGTTAAGTTGTCCACTAGGTAAGTTGTTAGCGAGGTGAAAGACATGAGCGAATATTCATTCGACAGCCAGGGTATGGAAAGCGTCCCGGATTTTCCGTCCGGCAGCTTGGCACTTGCGGAAGGTTCAGCAGCGCACCCTGTACTGGTGCCGTTTGAAACGGATAGCCAGGAAGCGGAAGCACTAAGGGGCGCGATAAGCTTCCTGTTCTCGCTGATCACTTCGTACGACGAATTGATCGCGGCGGCTGGCGAGACCGATTCCGTGGCCGGTGTTGAGAGCACCCCGAATTAGGCCGCCATGCGCCGGTCGCACGGCTCATCGATATCTTCGCTACCGTCGTGCTTGTGCACGGGTAGCGCTGGGGCTGGTGAGAAATGCGCTAGTGTGGCGATTGTGCAACCGTGGGGCACATATGTGTGTTTGTGCCATTCCAGGCCGCAAGGCAATCTGTACAGGTATATTGCGATATTCACGGTAAAGATATAAAGGATTGTTATCGTGGCTCTGCTTTGACGAGCCGCAAATGGCGTATGCGTATCCTTACCCGTCGAGAGCGGCTCCGCGAACGGTGCTGCCGCAGGAAATTGGAATTCGCCCGCGCCGGCTCAATGTCGAAGGGGGGATTTTGGGTCATGATTTGGGCCTCATCCATTGCGGCGGGCAGCCGCAAACTCAAGTTGCTTCGCCGCAAGATCCGGGGAAAAATCCTCGCTCGCAGTCTAAAGAAGACCCCTTGCCGATTTAATTCCGCAAGCGGGATTCAAATCATTGGCAACGCCGGCGTAACCAACGGGCTGGGCCGCGCATACAGGTACGAACTGGCCAGACTCGCTTCGAATGGCGACGATGCGCAGTGCCGCCCGGCGGAAGCGAAACAAAACTTTCTTATACTAGGCCAGCCGAAGGACTATCATAGGCTGCTGGCGCAGCCACCGCTGGGGTTTCGGGAGGGCTACCGGATAGGCTATCTGGTAACGGAATTCGAGACGGCGCCCCAAGGCTGGGAATTTATTTTCGATATCGTCCATGAGATATGGACACCATCGGCCTTCTGCGCCAATGCCATAGCGCAGGCGACCGGAATTCCCGTCAAAGTGGTTCCATACCCTGTTTCGATCCAGGATGTGCCGCCGCTGCCTCGCCGGCGCTTCGATATCGATGGGCGCCAATTCCTCGGAATGGCCATCATGGATCTTTCGAGTTGCCCGGAGCGCAAGAACCCGCTGGCCCATGTTAAGGCTTGGAAGCTAGCATTTGGCAACGATCCAACCGCTCACCTGATCATGAAGGTGAGGTTCAACAAATATACCCAGTTCGCGCGGAAGGAGCTTATTGAAGCGGTCGGCGGAGCGCAAAATATTCGTTTGGTCGAAGAGGTTTTTGACGACGCCAGTATGTGTGCATTCCAAAGAATGGCGGATGTCTACCTCTCGCTGCACCGCGCGGAAGGATATGGCTTGAACATCCATGAAATGCTTGAGATCGGCACACCCGTTATCGCAACGGGCTGGTCCGGGAACATGGATTTCATGCTGCGCTATCCCCATGCGATTGCCGTGCCCTTCAAGCTCGTCCCTTACAGCGACCCAACTTTCCAATATCAGGGTGAGGGGCTTTACTGGGCGGAGGCCGACATAGAGGCTACCGCTTCTGCTCTGAGAAGCCTCAAGAAGTGCTGGGATGCTGCCAGAGGCTGCACTGGGCGGCGCATGGGGATTGCTCCTGTGGCAGCAGCAGCTTACGTTGCCGCAGCTTAATAACATCGCGCGCTGGCAAGCTGGGTAGCCCCCCGGATTTGCCGGGCTTGGAATATGTCCAAGCCCGGCTTCTGCCAGCCGTCAAATGCCGGACCAGCCTGCACCAACCCCGCAGCGGTTAGCGGGCTGACGGCAAAATGCTCCGGCCCGTGGCGTCCAAAAACAGAGCCAGCCGGCTTTGAGATCAGCGGCGGCTGTTCATTTTCCCGCCGCACTGGAAGGCTTCGCGGATGGCGGCCAGCGCCATGACTGTGAACGGCTCGCTGTCCCGCTCGCGATGCGCTTTGGTGTAAGAAGCAAAAAGCTGAATGAGTTGAACAAGCGTAACGTCCCCGGGCACGCATGCGTGGAACATTGGACTTTTCGCTCCATCCGTTTTCAAGGTCACGAATTGCTGGATGCTTAGGAAGGCACCCCAGCACGCACCTGTCGAGAACGTGTTCTCAAGCTCAACCGCATCCGGGTCCGCCGTTTCCTTGGCGGACGCAAGCAGCGCCCGGCACTCCGAAGCCATCTCCTCCGCCGTATAGGGCTCGGCCAGAGCACCGCTCGCAAGCAGCAGATGAAACGCCGCACAGGTCAACAAGAGAGCGGCGATGTGCTGCCACCGATAATGCATCGTTGCATTTCCTGAAATTTGAGGACAGCGGAGCCCACGCCAATCCTGAGCCGGGACCGCCTCGTCATCCAATTGGCTAAGCCACGGGCTTGCCGCCGGCAAGTGCTTTCCCGCGGTGCCGCCATTAATTCGATCGAGGAAGAAATAAACCTACTTATGCGCATTACCCCGTTGCACAGCTACAAAACAAGCGCTTGCCTTGCCTGGGGCTTGCTGAGCCACCAAAAGCAAGTGGCTAAGGTGCTCCAAAAGCCTGGATTGCGGTTCGCCCGCCATTGCGTCGATTCGCCGAAACGCCTATGAGACACAACCATGAACGTATTCGCGATTTTTGAAGACCGCATTCGCGGCATCTTGGAGGAGTTGTGCGCCGGGGGCATCCTGCCCGCCGGCACAAAGGTGTCGGGCTTTGTGGTCGAGCCGCCGCGTGAAACCACGCATGGAGACATAGCCACCAACGCCGCAATGGTGCTGGCCAAGCCCGCGCGCATGAACCCGAAGGAACTCGCCGCACACATCGCGGATAAGCTCGCGCAAGATAAGGATGTAGCGAAAGTCGAAGTCGCAGGGCCGGGCTTTATTAACTTAACGTTAAAGCCCGAATTCTGGCCCGCTGTCTTGCGTGCCGTGCTTGAGCAAGGCAGTGATTACGGACGTAGCGATACTGGGGCAGGTGAGCCTGTGAATGTTGAGTACGTCTCCGCGAACCCGACCGGGCCGATCCATGTCGGTCACACGCGCGGCGCCGTCTTCGGCGATGCGCTCGCGAATCTTCTCGATTTCGCCGGCTACAAGGCCGCGCGCGAATATTACATCAACGATGGCGGAGGGCAGGTGGATGTGCTCGCCCGCTCGGCGTTCCTGCGCTACCGCGAGGCCCTGGGCGAGGACATCGGAGAGGTTCCGGAAGGCCTTTATCCTGGCGAATACTTGAAGCCCGTGGGCTCGGCGCTGGCGAAGGAATATGGCAAGCGGCTCCTGCGCATGAAAGAGGCAACGTGGCTGCCCAAGGTGCGCGCAAAGACCGT
>PMBZ01000123.1:0-35740 GCA_003153975.1 Hyphomicrobiales bacterium | reverse complement strand
CAGACGCTGTTCCGCTCCACCGCGTTTGGCGACGACGAGGACCGGCCGCTCCTGAAATCGGACGGCTCCTACGCATATTTCGCGCCGGACATCGCCTATCACCGCAACAAATATCAGCGCGGCTTCAGGCACATGATCATCGTGCTGGGGGCCGACCATGGCGGCTACGTGAAGCGGCTCTCGGCGGCGGTGAAGGCGCTTTCGGGCGGCGAGGCGGACGTCGATGTAAAGCTGTGTCAAATTGTCCGCCTCTTCAAGGGCGGCCAGCCTTACAAGATGTCGAAGCGCGCGGGCTCGTTCATCACCGCGCGCGATCTTGTGGATGAAGTTGGAGCCGGCCCCGTCCGCTTCATGATGCTCTACCGCAAGAACGACGCGCAGCTCGACTTCGATCTTGAGAAAGTAGTCGAGCAGTCGAACGACAACCCAGTATTCTATGTACAGTACGCGCATGCGCGGGCATGTTCGGTGCTTTCCAAGGCAAGGGAAGGCTTCCCCGATCTCAATCTTGAGCCTTCTTCTCTGGCCCGCGCCAAGCTAAACTTGCTCTCAGACGAGGCAGAACTTGCGCTTATTAAGAAAATCGCACAGTTTCCACGGGCCGCCGAGGGCGCAGCCCAAGCACATGAACCCCATAGAATTGCATTCTTTGCACATGACCTTGCTGCTGTATTCCACAGTCTTTGGACGCGAGGCAAAGAGTCGCCACAATTGCGGTTCATGGTCGAAGGACGCTGGGACATAACCGAGGCGCGCCTAGCCCTCATTTCAGCAATGGCTCAGATTTTGCGATCATGTCTGAATTTGCTTGGTGTAGAAGCAATTTCTGAAATGCGTTAGCTCGCCAAGACCCCATTACGACGCATATGGAGGGAAAGTCTTCGATGTCTACGAATGACGATTCGGCATCGCGCCGTGGACGCCGTGCCGATCAAGCTGAGCCCGATTGGCGGGCCGCCAGCCGTAGCGGAAACCAGTACCCCGCCCAGAATCCACGCGATAGCCAGCCGCAGAACGCGGCTTATTCGGGCTTCACGAGACAATCGTACTCACAGCAGCCCTACTCTCAACCGCGCCAGGAGCCGGCCCCCCCTGCAGTGCCGCAGCAAGGCCGCGCCTACGACGCTCCGCAAGGCTATTACCAGGATCCTGCGCCGCAGGCGCCCCAGCAGTCCTACTATCAGGAACCGGCGCCGCGGCTCGACCCGCAACGCGGCTATGCAGACCCTGCATCGCCATACGCACCGCCACCATCTCCTTACGACTCTGCCCCTCAGCAGGCGCCATATGGGGCGGGGTCATACGGGGCGGCGGGCGGCGAGCTGTTCGGGCGCGATCCGTCCGTGCCGCAAAGCTTCGACCAGAACCCCTATGGCACTGGCGGCGGGTACCGCAACGAGGCTTATGAGTCGGCGCAGCCGCATGCAGCATTGGTGCAGCCGCCTTACACCCCGCGCGCTCCGCAGGAAAGTAGTGCACCGCAGTGCTATTTGCCTGACGAGCAGCCTCAGCGAAGCGCCCCGCCAATGGCCCCGCAGCCCGCTATGGAGCGAGGCTATGCGCAGCAGCAGGCGCTTTATAGTCCAGCCTCCTACGATCAGCCGCTTGTGCCGCATGAGGGCTACCAGCGAGCTGGTCACGACCCGCATTTCCCTGGGGACGCCCTCCCCTTCGACGACGATGAGATGAGATCGGGCCGGCCGCCAATGGCCGCGCATTCCGACGATTTCGACGAGGAATTCCCCGACGAGGATTTCGACGGCGAGGATTATGGCGCCCCGCAGAAGCGTGGACGCAAGAAGCTCTTTGCCGCCCTATTGTTGAGCGCGGCGGCCGTGGTCGTGGGTGGCGCTTACGGCTACAAGACGTTTCTTGGCGGCAAGGGGGGCGGCGTTCCCCCGCTGATTAAGGCTGAAATGACGCCGTCGAAGGAAGTGCCGGCCAATCCCGGCGGCAAGCAGTTCCCGCATGGCGAAAAGTCCATCTACGAGCGCCTGACCCCGGATGGCCGCACTCAGGTAGCATCGGCGGCACCCGCCGCCGCTTCGGTGTCCCCAGCGTTCACCACCTCGGCGTCGGCAAGTAACGGCGGCGGCGGCAGCTCGCTTGAGGATCGCATCGATGAAGCCCTGAAGAGAGCGCAAGGCACTGGCGACGCGCCTTCCGGCGCCCCGGCGCGTGGCGGATCGGAGCAGCCAACCGTAGTGCGCAGCGAAAGCTACGGACCGGATGGAAGACGGCTCGATTCGCGGCCTGTGATTACCCCGAACATTGTCAATGTGGACAGCGGCAGTCTGCCCTATCCCTTCGGTAATGGTCCCGCTGGTGCGTCGGCGCAGCCGGGGAGCGCGCCCTTGAGGCAGGCACCGGCAGCTGCTCCCGTGCAGCCGCAATTTGCAACCGCAACCGCGCCGGCGCCCAGAGCAGCTCCAGTGCGGACAGCAGCCCATACACCTGCTCCGGCACCAGTCGAGCCATCGGCTGCCGTGGCGGTGCCGGCTCCAGCGGGCAGTTTCTATGTGTCCTTGAAATCCGCTCCGGACGAAAAGGGCATCCAGAGGGATCTGCCCGCGCTTACAGAGAAGTATAAGGACGTACTCGGCGACGTTCAGCTTACGACGAAAATCGCCGACCTTGGTTCGAAGGGTGTCACTTACCGCGCCGTTGCGGGTCCGCTTGGCACAAAGCAGGAGGCGATGGACCTCTGCACCAAGATCAAGGGCGTGGGCGGCGACAAGGCTTGCTTTGTCACCAACTGATCCCCGCTGCGCTGGATGCGGCGCAGCCTGAGAAGCTTATGTAATAATCCCGGAAACGCTAGCGGCGTTGTCCGGGATTATCGTATCCAGGGCAGTGCTGTTCCCGGCGCCTCATGTAGGCCAGCGCGGCTGTCATGGCTGGATGACAGCACTGCGTTCGTCCCCCGCCTCACCCTGTCCTTCTCTTCATGAGAGGTGACGCCCTAACAGCGGACACAGCCGGGCTCCCTCTCCCCACAAGCTCGCCTTGGCGAGCTTGCCTCTTTACGTGGCCGCATCCGCAAGCGGGTGCGGCTGGGAGAGGGCTGGGGTGAGGGGAGCGAGCTTCGTGCTGATCGCTGCCTTTATCAGCTTCCGATGCTAGCTTAATAGCCGATCGCGGCGGCATCCGCGTCGCGGGTATCGGCGGCGCCCAGTAAGTAGCCGTTCGCCTTCATGATGGAATTCGCGCGGCCCAGCACGCGGTGCTGAAAGCTGCCATCGTTGTTCCTCGGAATAACAAACCCTCTGGATTCCAGTATGCGCAGCGTGTCGTCCGAAACGCCGCGCTCGGAAATAACCGTATCCGGCTGCCATTGATGGTGGATGCGCGCGGCGGCCGTGGCCTCCGCGATGTTCATGTCGTAAGCGAGTACGTTCAGGATCTCCTGTACCACCACGGTGATAATGGTGCTGCCGCCGGGGCTGCCGGTAACGAGAAAGGGTGCACCATTCTTGAGCACAATGGTGGGCGCCATCGACGAAAGCGGGCGCTTGCCGGGAGCGATCGCGTTCGCCTCCCCGCCAAGCAGGCCGAAGGCGTTCGGCGCACCGGGCTTAGCCGAGAAGTCGTCCATCTCGTTGTTGAGCAGGAACCCCGCGCCGTCCACCGAGTACCCGCTGCCAAAGGCCAGATTGAGCGTATAGGTGTTCGAAACCGCGTTGCCATCGTTATCGATAATAGAGAAATGGGTGGTCTGCTCGCTTTCGGTGCCGGGCGGCTTGCCCGCGGAGATATCCTCCGATTTGGATGCGTGGCTGACGTCGATGCCCGCGCGGAGCTGCGCCGCATATTGCTTGCTGATCAGGCCCGCCGCAGGCACTTTCACGAAGCCAGGGTCGCCCAGATATTTGGCCCGGTCGGCATAAGCCCGCCGCATCGCCTCCACCAGTCTGTGTATGCTATCGGCGGTATTGTGCCCGAGCTTGGCGAGATCGTAGCCTTCAAGGATGTTCAGGATCTGGATGACGTGAACCCCGCCGGAGGAGGGAGGCGGCATCGAGACGATATCGTAGCCGCGGTAGCTTCCGCGCACCGGCTCGCGCTCGATGGGCTTGTAATTCCTGAGATCCTCCACGGTGATGAGCCCGCCGTTCTGCTTCATCTCGTCTTCGATCAGCTTGGCGACCGGCCCCTCGTAGAACCCGTGTGCGCCCTCAGAGGCAATCGCGTGGAGCGTTTTGGCGAGGTCCGGCTGCCGGAGAATTTCGCCCGCCTTGTACGGCTTGCCGTCCGGATGCTCGAAATAGGCCTTGCTCGATGGGTCGGCCGCGAAGCGCTCGTGGCCCTTCTCCAAGGTATAGGCGAACCCGTACGAGACCGGAAAGCCTTCCTCCGCCAACTTGATCGCCGGCTCCAGCACCTTCCCGCGCGGCAGCGTGCCATAATGCTCAAGCGCGTAGAGCAGGCCCGCCACCGTGCCGGGCACACCTGACGAAGCGCGGCTGTAGCGGGCACGGTCGCGGTCCACATTGCCGGTTTCCTCCAGGAACATGTTCTTCGCGGCGGCGGCCGGCGCGGTCTCGCGGTAGTCGATGGCCGCAATCTTTTTGGCGGCGGAAAGCGAAATCAGCATGAAACCGCCCCCGCCGATATTGCCCGCCTGCGGATGTGTCACGGCAAGCGCGAAGCCGGTCGCCACGGCGGCGTCCACCGCGTTGCCGCCGGCCAGCAAAATATCCGCTCCCACCTGCGCCGCTATCCTCTCTTGCGCCGCAACCATCCCATGCCCGGCGATGACCGGGTGAAACCGCGCGTCGTTGCCAAGCAGGGCGGCCGCCGCCGGATCGTTCGCCCGCTGGGCATGAGCGGGAAGGGACGCGGCCAGGGCCGCCATCAGCGCGGCCAGCGCCAGGAACAGAGGGAATCTCTTAAACATCGTGTGCATCTTTAGAGAGTGGCAGCGGTTTACATGGGGCTTGGGGAGGGGCTGGATAACTGCACAAAGACTGGGGATTGTGCATCCTTTGCAGCGGAATGGCGGACATCTTGAGGCATAACAGGCCGGGCAAAAAATGCGGAGACCATTATGAAATACCGGAGGCTTGGCGAGAGCAATCTCCTTGTTTCGGAGATCGCGCTTGGATCGTGGCTGACCTACTCAGGGGGGGTCGACGTGGCCACGTCGCGGGCCTGCATCCACAAGGCGCTGGACCTGGGCATCAATTTCATCGACACGGCGAATATCTACGGCCGGGGCGCAGCCGAAACCCTGCTCGGCGAGGCGCTGGCCGGCGTGCCGCGGGACAGGTACATCCTTGCGACCAAGCTCTACTTCCCCATGACGGACAGCGACCGCGGCCTGTCGCGCGCGCAGGTTCATAAGCAGCTCGACGCCTCGCTCGCCCGGCTCAAGACCGATTACGTCGATCTTTATCAATGCCACCGCTTCGATCTGGAGACGCCGCTTGAGGAGACCATGCGGGCCTTGACCGAGGTGGTCGAGGCAGGCAAGGCGCATTTCGTGGGCTTCTCGGAATGGCCGGCCCATGGCATCCGCGCGGCGCTGGACCTGCCGGGCGTGGTCCGCTTCGTTTCGAGCCAGCCTCAATATTCGTTACTTTGGCGCAAGCCCGAGGCGGAGATCGTCCCGCTCTGCAAAACGGAGGGGATTTCGCAGATCGTGTGGTCGCCGCTGGCGCAAGGCGTGCTAACGGGCAAGTACAAGCCGGGTGAGGCCGCCGCGGCCGGAACGCGCGCCGCAAGTACCACCATGGGCACCTTTTTCCGCGACGCGTGGCTGGAGCCGCCGGTGCTCGAAGCGGTGCAGCGCCTGGAGCCGCTCGCCGCCCAGGCAGGCCTTACCATGGCGCAGTTCGCGCTCGCCTGGGTGCTGCGGCTGGACAATGTCGCCGCCGCGATCATTGGCGCGACATCGCCGGAGCAGGTCGAGGAGAATGCACGCGCATCGCTTGCCGAGGTTGACCGCGATCTCTTCCGCGAGGCGGAGCGCATTCTTGGCGCGGTTGCGGCGCGATGATGAGCCATTGCGGAGGAAGCGTGCCCAGCCGTCCTCAATAAGGACGACGCGTGCGCCCCGCCGTGTCCACAAACTCAGCCCGCGCGATTTTCCATCATCCGGTATGTCTCGCTGCACTATCCGAAATAGTTCTGGAAGTGAGGCCAGCCCCTCTCCATCCAGGGGCTGGTTTGTTGTGCGTCTATGAGGGTGGATTAGACGGCGGGTTGGTATTTTTCTGCTTTTGCTCTTTAAGCAGCGCCAGAATTTCGTCCAGCTTGTCGTCCTGCTTTTTGCGGGTCCGTGCCCCTAAAAGCCTACCTATCGCATTGGCTAGAGCGGTGCATCCCGCAATCCATTCTGGGCTCATGACGTTCTCCAAATCGAGGTGACGGCGACCTTAATGAGATTGCAGCTCTCTCCTTTGCGTTTGTCTGCGCTACTTTTTCCCTGCGGCGCCCGGGGACCCATTTTCTCCTTAGCCTCAGGTCTCATTTCGTCCAGGATTACATTGATAACCCGCCAGTACCCGTAAATTCGCACGACGTGATCAAGCGTGCGCACTGCCACTCCTCCCACAGGGCAAACGCCGCCAGCCCCTGGCGTTGCGCTCAGCGGCGCGAGCATCGCCCACAGCGCCATCGCCGAGGAGGCGATTCTCTTCTTTATCGTGATCTTCTTCACCATTCGAGCCTCCCCTTGGGCATCCCCATTATCCGGCATAATTAATATAGAGCCACAATGTTTTCCGGATAGCAAGCACAATTGTTCGGCTATTACACCATAAATCGCCGGATGATACTGCATTCGTCTGGTTTACGTGTAGACTATATAGCGTTCTTCGCAAAGCCACTCTTCATCTAACGCTTTGCCATGTGCGCCTTTCTGCCTATTCGTGACAGAGTGCTTGAATTATATATTATTAACACGTACTTTTTTGTTTGACGCAGGCGAGCTGTTCTAACAAATGCGCTACTCCTTGTAACCATAGGGCCATGCTTGAAGCGTATTCATGTGCTGGGAATCGTCGCGCTAACGTTTGCCCGCGACAGCGCGTTATGTTACAAGAATAGAAAGTACCTTTGCTGCGTTTGCGGCAGGGGTCTAAGGAAGATTGACCATGGCGGACGGCGATCTTTTAAAGAATGCGCTCATTAAGATAAGCGAGCGCGTGGAGCTTAGCGGCGATCCCAGGAGTGATCCCGCCCGGTTCGTGCGGGATGTGCATAAGCGCTGGAAAGACGAAGGCGGTAAAGTCGGTGGCAAACCGCGTCATAGCGACCGCTTTCTGGAGAATTGCTTGAGTGAGCAGCGCGTTCCTGTCAGGTCTCTTACTCCAAAACTTGTAGGAAAAACAAGGATTCAACCGGATGACGCTGAAGCGCTTATGCGCGTGTTCTTATCCAAATGGCCGGTATTGGGTGCCAACGGTGGCGATATTGAGTACAAGCCCTTTCTTTCCAATAAAGAGATCGATGCGGTTACCGCTCACAGCCGGGAGTTGATAGAAGCTAACGAGACTCCCCTCTCTGCCGTCGTCTCCCCGCAGGAATCCTCGCAATCCCTTCCTGGTGAGGACATTGGCGGCCTCATCACACGCTTTTTCGAAGAAGCTGACGCTTTGATTACCATCAGTCCCGAGCACACGCTCATCACGCAACCCAAGACCGAGTTGATCGGCTTCAGGAATTTGATGAACGGGTTAATGGCAATCGAGCGGCGGGACAAAAAGGCCAGACCGTTGATATGGGTGCTGGATCTCGGCGATCAGCTATTCGAAGATCTCGATGCCCGGCGAAAGTACCTGAATGTTCAAACACTGATAGGCCGATTCAAGGCGTTGAAGCGATTCCACGAACGCGGCTTCGAAAAGCGATGGGAGTGGTTGCAGTCGAGAGCCGTGATCGTTCTTCTCGACACGGTTGGCTTTTTTGAAGAAGGGAGCGCCGACGGGCACAGCCGCGTGTTACGCCCGGACTTTCAAGCCCAGAACGCAACCCTCAGCGCTGTCGCTACCGATTGGCTCGCGTCGAATGAATTTCGTGCTCTTTATGGGCGCGATCTTGATCAGTTGAACCAGAGAAGCTTCTCCGTTTTCTTCAACGCCAGCGCAGATTGGATGGATCCGCCCAAATGGGAGCGATCCGATCTTCGCTATTTCGGTTACGCAAGTTTTGCAGACAAAGGCAACGTGGCTGGCAGAGGAGTGGAATTGCCGCCGCTACCCTATCGTTACACAGAAGGCTTTCGGGCAGTGGCCATGGCAGGTGCCCACGCTCTTCAGCTGACATATCAAATGCCAGAACACCAAGCATCAGAGTACGTGGTTTCAGGCGCAGAGGCTGTTGATCAATTGCGCTATCTTGGGTTCCAGATATTGCGCCTGGAAGAATTCCTCAAAAACTACTAAGTCCAAACATATCGCTCATCTCCCCCCCTAATCTGCCGAGACGGCCCGCAATCCGCATTGCAAAGGCCCGACTGGTTCATAGCTGGCGGCGGAACGGCGGCGTGACGCACCTTGTCACTCATTTTCCGAAAGATCTCCAGATTAGTTTGCGGCGATTCCTTGACTGTTGCATCTAATCGCTATAGGATAGCCACAGTGAAGACTAAGTATTGGTAAATCTATTCAAGGACAAGGAGGTATAGGATGTGCTACATATACTTAGAAGACCATGTTGTTCTTAAAATGATGCATTCTTCGTGATACCGGGGCTTCTTTTCAGAAAGGTGGGCCTCTCTAAAGAGGGAGCTTACCAGGAGCACGGGATAACGGATGAAATTGCGATGAGTTTTCAGGATGGCAAGCGTTGGCATACAGCCCCGAAAGGGCAAACTTCCCCTCGTGCTGCTGGGAAGCAAGTTCCTTACATTAGTCCTACCGGCGCCGGACGGATGCAATCTCGCTTGTGCGTTCTGTCTGATCCGGCAACGGCGGGAGATCGGCGCAAATAGTCTGCACCCAGAAGACTACGTCCGCTTCATCCGGGAAGCAGCAGCAGCCTCGCCCATCTATGCGCTCGCCATTCAGGGCTACGAGCCGCTGCTCCCTGGAACGCTTCCCTACACACAGTCAGTGCTGGCCACCGGCCGGATGCTAAACATCCCCACCGGCCTCGTCACCAACGGCACCCACCTGCGCAGCGCCATGAGCCTGCTGAAATCGGCCCCGCCAGACACCCTCGCCATATCGCTCGACGCGGCGGAGCCAAAACCGCACGATAGCCTTCGCGGCGTAACCGGCGCGTGGGAAGCCACCACGGACGGCATCGCCTGCGCCGTTGCCGAAGCCGCGCCGCGCACGGAGCTTGCCGTCAACTCGGTCCTCATCCCCTCCCGCCGGGAACTGCTCGACGGCATGCCGGCGCTTCTCGCACAACTAGGCATCCGCCGCTGGATCGTCACCCCATTGCAAAAAATCGGCGCGGACCGGCCCGGCGGTCCCCTAGGCAATCGCCAGCGTCTTTATCGCGATTTGCTGCTGCTTCAGGACGCGGCGGATCGCGAAGGCATCCCGCTTGAGGTGGACGACGAACTCGGCTGCCTGGGCTTCGAGCTTGCTTGCACGTGGCGGCCTGCCTTGCGCCGCCTCAATGTGCGCACAATCCCGCGCGGGGTGGAGCTTGTCAGGCTGACGCCAAATGGCGCGTGGTCCGCGGGCCACGATATCTTGCGCCGCATGCCCTCCGGCGTGGCGGAACGGCCCTGACGCCGGGCATCCTGCTGCCGGCGGAGCAGCCCAAGGATTTCCCGAAGGATGGGCCGGTCCTTGTCATTACGGACGGGGCGTGCGATTGTCTCACTGTCCGGCGCGAGCACACCTGTCTCCTTGCCGGCGGCGGGCGGCTGCCGTTCACACCGCGCGCCCCTGTATTTTCAGTTACATAACGCAAAATGCCTGCTAATACCTAGTGGCGTTCGGCGCTTCCGCGATTTTTGTGGATGCGCGGTCTGGTGCTGCCTGTGCCCTTGCGTATTTGCGCTTAAGAAAATAGGGATCGGCTTGGCCCAATCTTGCCATGCGACTAGCGTATGGCGGAGACGGTGCTGGCACAGCTTGTTGGCGGGCGGCCACCCGGCCGGGAAAGGCGCAGCCCGGCAGGTAAGCTGTTTCGAGGAGCTTCAGGGGGAAGATTTATCGAGCCATGTTCTCACATAAAAAAGAATGCAGCGGTCAGGTAATTCCATGAGCAATGGCAGTGATCGAGATAGGGGACCGTCGTCCAGCGTGTTCGAGCCGGTCCGTGACGCCTTCCGTTTCAAGCTGCCTCCCGCCGCGTTGGAGCGGCTTTGCGATCTGGCGCAAGTCCACGCGCACTTCAGGCCGACCTTCGCCAATGCGATTACCGAGCTGTTCGCGAAGGCGCAGCGCTGGCACCGCATAGCGGCCCGGTCGGTTGAAATGGACGCGGTTGCGAAGGAACTCGACCGGATTTCGAAGGACGCCCGCAAGCTCAAGGAAGACATCGACAAGCTGAGCCCGCAGGCACGGGCAACGCTGGGCCTCTTTGCACTGCGGCTGGACCAGTTCAGCGAGGCAGATCAGCACGAGACCGTGCGCAGTCAGATCGAGGATCTCGTCAATGCAGGTGGCTACGGCCAGGCCGGCCCGAAGGTGGCGCAGTTGAGCTGGGTGGCCGGCAGGATCGAATCGGCGGCGGCCACCGAGACGTGGCCAAGGCCAAGGACCGGCCCGCTCGGCGCATGGAAAAACGGCGGCGATCAAAAGACTCCGCTCTTCGACACCTTCTACCGCTTCGTGACCGAGCTTGGCCGGATCGTTCAGGCATGCGGCAGCCCGCTGCACTTTGTGCCGGACAATATGACCAACGATCTGACCGCATTCCTGGAGGCGGCCACACCGCTTCTGCCGAACGGGTTCATCCCGCCAGAGGTGTTTCAAAAAGAAGAGCCCGGCGCCAAGCCCGCAAGCGATTCCCGGCTCAAAAAGCTCACGGCCTTCTGGTCGAAACCGCAATGAAGGCAGGGACTGGAGCCGCGAAGTAGCGGCTTCCAGCCGGCTTTCAAGCGCGTACGGTTTTCGTGGCTCAAGGCGCCATATTGCGCAAATGCTTCATAAAGGATAATAAGTAGCTCTAATCGGCGTGCGTGAGGCGGGAACGGTATCCCCCGGCTCTGGAGTAGCAATGGCGCTCTCGTTGGATCAGACTTACGATGTGATCGGCAAGCTTAGCCGCGCGGTCACATCGCAGGACATCTGCGACGGACTGACGAGCTTCACCGGCCGCTACGGCCTGACCTCGATGATTACGGCAAGCCTGCCCGCTGCCCATGAGCATAAGGCCAAGGCGCAGAAACGGCACCTCCTCGTGTCGGCATTTCCGCCCGGCTGGATGGACCGCTATCTGGCCCAGGATTATGCGCATATCGACCCCGTTGTGCGGCGCTGCAAGCACGACCTCTCGCCCTTCCTCTGGTCGGAATCCGCTTCCTTCACGCGGGCGGAGGACAGCGCCGTTGCCGACAGAATGTTTGGAGAGGCCCGCGAATTCAATCTCAAGGCCGGGTTCGTGGTGCCGATGATTACCCTCGACGGCCACATCGTCGCGCTGTCGCTTGGCGGAGAGGCTGCCGAGGTTCCGCCAGCCGCGCACGGCATGATTGGCATGATAAGCGCCTTTGCGATCTGCCGCGCCATCGAGCTGCGCGACCGGGAAGGCAGGCGCCGTCGCTCCAAGCTGACGGAGCGCGAAACGGAATGCCTGAAGTGGGCCGCCGAAGGCAAAACGGAGTGGGAGATCAGCGAGATCTTGAAGATCTCGGAACATACCTCCGACAAGCATCTGTCGAACGCGCGCCGCAAGCTTGGAGCGGCAAATCGCGCCCAGGCCGTGGCCAATGCCATCCGCTGGGGCCTCATCTCCTGATCGTACCAGGCATCGATCCGCAACCGGGCGGGGCTTGCGACGCGTCGATTGGCCGCGCGCGCATTGATATTAGCGAATCGAATGCATTACGCGATCGCGTAATGGTCAGCCACCTCGACCCATGTTGAATCCACGCTCGGCCGAGCGGGGGTGGTGCCAATGATTTATGTTGTATCGGGTGAAGACGTTGGGCGTTACTCGGCGCTCATGGAGCAAGTCTACCGGCTGCGGTACCGGATTTCGGCGGAGGAGCTTGGCTGGGGCGATCTCATCGCCGCGCAGGGCCTGGAACGCGACCAGGACGAACGCCCCGATGCGGTTCACCACATTTGCGTTCGCAACGGCAACGTTGTGGGCTACCAGAGCCTGCTGCCAACCGTGGGGTCTCATGTGCAAGCCGGCAGCCTTCCCAAACGGGGCCAGAGGCAACTTCCACGCGGGTTCGATATCTTTGAACTCGCACGCTATGGTGTCACCCCCGCTTGCCGCGAAGGAGGCTGCGGCACCTGTGGAGCCGCTTCCGAGCTGATCGCGGGATTGGTCGAATGGGGCTTGGCCTGCAGGGTCGGCAAAGTCACCATCGCGTTCGAAACTCACTGGCTGGTGCGCGCCTTGCAGCTCAAGTTCCGGGTCCAGCCGCTCTTCACGGAGTGCAAGAACGCAAGTCTAGTCCCCGTGCTGCTGGAATTCGATGAGGCAACGCTGCAGGCCATCCGCGATTACCGCAAACACTCAAGCCCGGTCGTTTCCTTCCTCGGCGAGCACGAGGGCAGGCGCATGGCCATGACCGTGTGACACCAACTCTATCCCGCAGCTTCGCCGCTGTGCGCACTGCAGTTCTCGAAGGCGTTTGAGCCGCCTACTTCGAGCAGCGGCAAAAAACGGCGAAACTGCTTGCCGGGGGGAAGTGGACCTGCAAAAAACGGGCAGCGGCGGCGCTACTGCGGCGGGAGACCTCAAGCCAATGACCAAAACAGCTGTGATAACCGGAATCACCGGGCAGGACGGCGCTTACCTGTCGGCCCTGCTGCTTGAAAAGGGCTATCGTGTCGTTGGGGTCGTCCGCCGCTCGTCGCATGAAGGCATTGCCGCCCACCGCATGCGCTGGCTCGGCATCGCGGACAAGGTCAAGCTCGTCGATGGCAACCTCGCCGACCTTTCCTGCCTTATCCGCATCATGCAGGACGCCCAGCCGGACGAGGTCTACAATCTCGCGGCTCAGTCCTTTGTCGCCGCTTCCTGGAATCAGCCCCTGCTGACGGCCCAGATCACGGGCACGGGTGCGCTGAATGTACTGGAGTCCTTGCGGATTGCGGCGCCCAAGGCTCGCTTCTATCAGGCTTCCTCGTCCGAAATGTTCGGCAAGGTCCAGGAAGCCGTGCAGAGCGAGACGACGCCTTTCTATCCGCGCTCGCCCTATGCGGCCGCGAAAGTCTTCGCCCATTGGTCCACGGTGAATTACCGGGAAAGCTTCGGCATCCATGCGTCTTCCGGCATCCTGTTCAATCATGAGAGCCCGCTCCGGGGCCTCGAATTCGTAACCCGCAAAGTCACCGACGGCGCTGTACAGATCAAGCTCGGCAAGGCGCGCGAGCTGCGGCTCGGCAATATCGATGCGAAGCGCGACTGGGGGCACGCCCGCGACTATGTGCGGGCGATGTGGCTCATGCTGCAACAGGACGAGCCCGGCGATTATGTCGTCGCCACCGGCCGTACAACGTCGGTGCGGGAAATGTGCCGCATCGCCTTCGAACATCTGGGGTTGAACGCGGACGAGCACATCGTGATCGACCCTGCCTTCTACAGGCCGGCGGATGTGGAAATCCTGCTTGGCAATCCTCAAAAGGCGCGCACGAACCTCAACTGGCATCCAGAGATCGGCCTCGAAGAGATGATCCGCGAAATGGTGGACGCCGATCTCAAGCGGCATCGGGCCTGAGCGATGTCTGGCGAGCCCAGCATCCTTCTCACGGGGGGCGCCGGCTTTGTTGGCCGCTATCTGGCGCCGGCTTTAGCCAAGCACTTTCCGCAGAATCGCCGCGCGATCCTTTGCCTCGAAGACAGCGCCGGCCTGCCGGAAGGCTGGCAGCGCGAAGTGGCTGACATAACGGACGAGGCCGCCGTGCAAGACGCCGTTGCGCGGCATAAGCCCAGCATCGTGGTGCATCTTGCGGCCCAGTCCTCGGCCGGTCGAAGCGCGCACGCGGCGGAAGCGACTTGGCGTGTGAACTTCGGCGGGAGCTTCGCGCTCGCCAGCGCCGTTGCCCGCCATGCGCCGGACGCCATCTTTTTCTTCGTATCCTCGTCCGACGTTTATGGAGCGAGCTTCCGGCTTGGCCCCGCCACCGAGGATACGCCTCCCGCGCCGCTCAACCCTTATGCGTCCTCGAAGCTCGCCGCGGAATCGATGCTGCGCGATGTGCTGCCGCCCTCCGCCAAGCTCATCGTCGCGCGTGCTTTCAATCATACCGGCCCAGGCCAGGACGAGCGGTTTGTGCTGCCGTCCTTCGCGGCCCAAATCGCACGCATCGAGGCGGGGCTTTGCGAACCGCGCCTGCGGGTTGGCAACCTTTCCGCCGAGCGCGACTTCATGCACGTTGCCGATGTTGCGGACGCCTATGTCCGGCTGCTCGAATGCGCTGGCGGCCTGCCGCGCATTTCGGTCTTCAACGTCACGTCGGGGCAAACCCACAGGCTCGAAGACCTGCTCGGCACGCTTCGCGGCTTGGCGCGCAAGCCTTTCGAGATCGAGCCCGATCCGGAGCGGATGCGCGCCTCCGATATCCCCTGCGCGAAGGGCGATCCGGCACGCCTCAAGGAAGCGACCGGCTGGACCCCGCAACGTCCGGCCGGCGAGTTGCTCCGCGAGTTGCTGGAGTGGTGGCGCGGCCAAGTGAAAGCCGAACGATGAAGACCGAGGTTCTGATCGTAACCCAGTGCTTCTATCCCGATGTGGGCGGCATCGAGAGCTTCATAACGGCCCTTGCCGATCAATGCGCTTTGGCGGGCTTCACTGTCACAGTGATCGCGGACCGCATCCGCGGCAATCTGGCGGAGCCCCCGCAGCCCAAGCCCTACCCAATCGTGCGCTTCGGAGGCCCACGGCCCTGGCGGCGCTTGCGGAAGAAGGCTCACATAGCCGGCCTGCTGCGCGAAAGGGGAGGCCAGATCGCCGGCATTTTCGCGGACTCGTGGAAGAGCATGGAGGCGCTGCCGTCTGGGCTGACCATGCCGGTTAGCGTCTTCGCCTATGCCATGGAATATCCGCCAGGCGCCTCTTCCATTAAACAAAGGCGCATCTCCGCCGCATTGGCGCGCGCCAGTGCGGTGCTGCCGATCTCCCACTATACAGCAGGCCTCGTCCTTCCTTATCTCGGCGGCCAGGCCGGGAAGATGCAGATCGTCCTTCCGCCTTGTCCGGAACTCGCAAGAGCGGCGCCGGACGCGATGGCCGCGATGAGAGCCCGCGTTGGCGGGAGAAGCCCGGTCGTCGCCACGCTGGCGCGGCTGGAGCCCCGGAAAGGCGCCGACGCCGTGATCCGGGCCATGCCGGAGATCCTGAAGCAGCATCCAGGCTGCGTTTTCGCGGTCGCGGGCGGCGGGGCGGACCGGCCACGCCTTGAGGAACTCGCCAAGTCGCTTCAGGTTGAAAACGCCGTCCTTTTTCTCGGGCGGGTGAGCGATGCGGAAAAGTCAGCGCTTCTGGCCAGCGCCGATGTTTTCGCCATGCCCGTGCGCCGGGAGGGCCAGTCCGTCGAGGGGTTCGGGCTCACCTATCTCGAAGCCGCCTGGTTCGGCGTGCCTTCGCTTGCCGGACGCGACGGCGGCGCCGCCGATGCCGTGCTCGATGGCGAGACGGGCTTGCTCTGCGATGGCGCCGATCAGGTCGATGTCACGCGCGGCCTGCTGTCGCTTCTTGGCGATGCGGCGCTCAGGAAAAGGCTTGGCGCTGCCGCACGGGAGCGCGTGAAGCACGAGCTGACTTGGCCCGTGACGATCCGCCGGTTCCTGGGCAGCTTCCAATCGGCTTCCGGCCGTCTTTGAAAGTCCGGCCGGCAGCGGGTTATGGCATGCTGTCAGCGGGGGGAAGGACCGGACCGGCCTGGAGCATGGCGATCCTGGCTCGCGCCGGCAGAGAGTGCAATCGCGCCTTGAGCGTCTGCGCATGGCGGCAGGCATCCTCGATCCGCGCCATTTGCAGCCGCCCCGATTTGAGCGCGGCTTGAATCGCCTCGAAGCTTAGGGCTGCGATGCCGGCCGGCAGGCTGGACGGTTCGCGGATCAGAATCATATCGGCGCCGCTCAAGAGTGCGCGGACGACGGTTTCGCCGTAAAGCGCTGGGGCGCCGCTTGGCACCTCCATCTCGAAGATCAAGGCATCGTGGAAACTGCCACGGCCACCGCGAACCTTCGCCGTCCGTATCGAGCTAAGCGACAGGTCCACGTAGCGCATGGTCTCCATCGCCTTCACGGTGACGACAAGCGCATCGCTCGGCTCGCTCCTCAAAAGCAAATGCAAAATCGCGGTGCTTGGCCGCTCCTTGATCCAGGCGGTCCGCAATCCCGGCCGGAATGGCACATGCCTGAGAGCCGTCAGCACCCCGCGATCGTGGTGGCCGGATTTGAATGCGCGCGCGTAAGCGGCAATGGCGGGGGCCGAAGTTCCGTAGCAAAGCGCCGATAGATCGACACCCTGGCGCCGGCAGACGTCCTCGCTCGGGCCGATATTGAGGGTTGCGCCAAGCGCCGCCAGTTCGCCGGCCATCGCCCGGTATTCGAGCTGGGCCTCGCGCGGGTTCCCGCCACTGCTGACGGCATTAGCGGAGTTGTAGAAGGCAAACCCCTTGTCCTCGGACAGCACCGTGTCTGCCCCGCCAGGCTGCTCGATCGCGATGAGAGGGCTGTTCTCGCCCCCGGCATCGCCTATAATTGCCAGCAACTCGCGCAGTTGCGCGGCATTTGCAATATTCGAATCCCTGACGAGAGCGCCCGCCAGCTTTCCGCCGTGCAAATCGCCGGCAATGCGCTCGACATCCGGGTCTCCAGGCTGCCGGCCCGAAAACCCGGTCAGCATGAGCTGGCCAATCATATGGCGCAGCTTCTCCTCCGGCGTCTTTCCCAGCATGAGCGCTTTGCCGTCGCCGCCCATGCCGGAGGGCGTCAGCGGCCGCGGCGCTATGAGATTGCGTTCCAGCTCGCTCAAGAGACGGCCGGCAGGGGCTCCGCGGGCTGGCTTGGCGGCAGCGATCAACCGCGCCGCGTCTGGCGCCGCCTTCGCGAGCGGAGCAGGCCGCCTTTCCTGCCTCTGGCGGTTCTGCTCTTGCGTTCTAAGCAGATATGAGGCGCACCACGGCGGGCTATCCTCGCCATTCCGGCAGTCTTCCGGAATGCCACGGCTGGCCGAAGGGCCTTCTGAAGGCTCCTCGACATGGACCGTCAAGGACGGCCTTACGGGAACGGCCGTCAGCGGCAAAGCCATGGCTGTGCCCGAAATCAGGATCGAACAAATAAAGGCAACAGGAATCCGGACCATAGTCTTAACACACAGCTAAAATTGCGAAGCCTTTATCGCATAGCCGCGGCCGGTCCTGCACGATCTTTTTTATTATGAACTTACACCTGTGCCAATTCATCGCAAGCCGGCGGCGAGCCGGCAACAAGCGTCAGCCGCGCGGCTGCGGAACGATCCGCACGTAAGGCTTCAGTGCTTTCCAGCCTTCTGGGAATTTCTGCCTCGCCTCCTGGTCGGACATGCCTCCCGCGATAAGCACGTCATCGCCCGGCTTCCAATCCGCGGGCGTCGCGACCCCATACTTGAATGAAAGTTGCAATGAGTCGAGGACGCGCAAAATCTCCTGAAAATTGCGTCCCGTCACCATCGGGTAAGCTACGATGATCTGGATTTTCTTCACGGGATCGATCACGAACACAGAACGCACGGTCCGGTTCGTCACGGCAGTGCGCCCCTCGAAGGTATCGCCCGCATCGGCCGGCAGCATCCCGTACAGCTTGGCGACCTTCAAATCGCTATCGCCAATAAGCGGGAAGTTCAGCGCGTGGCCGGTAACGTCCTCGATATCCTGCGCCCAATTCGTGTGGCTGGAGACTGGATCGGCGCTTAAGCCCATGATCTTGACGTTTCGCCGGTCGAATTCGCTTTTGAGCCCCGCCAGCGTGCCAAGCTCGGTCGTGCAAACCGGCGTGAAGTCTTTCGGATGCGAGAACAGGACACCCCAGGAATTGCCGAGCCATTGGTGAAAGCGGATATGTCCCGCAGTGGTCTCAGCCCCGAAACCCGGCGCCGTCGCGCCCAATCGCAACGTCATGTTCACCTCCAAGACGCTTAGCTGCCTGAGGTTATATGGAGTGCGATGCTACCAAACAGTAACTGGCGCCTTTCATCCCCAATATCGCGGCATCGCTGGCGGCAGCCGGCATAACTGGCGGTTGAAGCGCCAAGCCTCGCGCTTGCACGAATCGCGAGCGTTAACTATTTGCGAAAGAGCACGCAGGAGACAATGAGCATGTGCGGAATGCGGACCCCAGGGAACAACACCGGAGCCGGGAAAGTGTCTAAAACGGTGAGGCATATCCTGCCAGCCATGCTGCTGGCCGCTTCGGTGCTATCGGCCCAAGCGCAAGGCGTTGAAACGCCCGTTGTCAAGCTGCCGGAACAGATCGAATACAAGGGGCTGCCCGGCACGCTCCAAATCGCAACGGTTTTTGGCGATCCAGCCAAGCCGGAAGTGTTCGTCCAGCGCATCAAGTTTCCCGCCGGACTCAAGCTCGTGCCGCACTATCACCCGGATTCGCCGCGCACCGTGGCCGTTCTGTCCGGCACACTCTATTACGCGCTGGGCGAGGTTTGGGACGAAAGCAAGCTCAAGGCATTCCCCGCCGGGACCTTCTTCACCGAAGCGCCAAAGGTGCCCCACTTTGCCTGGGCAAAGGATGGCGAAGTGGTTCTTCAACTAACCAGCATCGGCCCAACCGGCGCGACCCTGCTCAAGGCTCCTCAATAGCGATCACACATTTGCCGCGTGCGGCGCATTCGCCACCATAAGTGGCACCAACAGCACACCAGGGGGCATGCGCGCAGCGGCAATCTGCTGCCCGGTAACATGCTGAATGCAAAAGATGTTTTGCACAGTTATTCCCTAACGGAACAAATCGCGCCGCATTTATTCCTGAGCGCGCCCGATTGCGCCCGATTCTTAAACCCCCTTTAATCGAGGCGAAATCCTGGGAAACCGGCGCCGCTCGAAGATCCCAGGAGCGCCACCAAGCAAGGCGGCCAGGGGTTGCGGCTTCCCAGCAAAATGCGCCGGCCGCCGGCACGCTCGAACCGGCGCCATGCGAGAAATTGTTGTGCGTCGTAACGTTGTCTCGCACGGCATGCGAAGCATGGGCCGGATGGAAGAAGGGATGAGGAAAGTATCGTGTTGTCTCGCGTATTTGTACTGTCGCTGCTAGCCGCCACAGGAGCCGGCGGCATCGCTTCTCACCCGGTCCAGGCTCAGGAGCCGATAAAAATCGGGCTTTCGGGGCCATTCACGGGCGGTTCCTCGTCCTTGGGCGCCGGCATACGGGACGGCGCGAAGCTTGCCGGCGAGGAGATAAACGCGGCGGGCGGCGTTGACGTTGGCGGCGCGAAGCGGCCTATCCAATTTATCGAGCGCGACGATCAGGCCAAGAACGATCTCGGCAAAAAAATCGCCCAGGAGCTGATCGGAGAGCAGAAGGCCGTCGCGGCGGTCGGTTTCGCGAACACGGGCGTGGCTCTCGCCAGCCAGCATTTCTACCAGGAAGCCCATATTCCAGTCATGAACTGCGTTGCGACCGGCACCAAGGTCGCGAAACAGTTCCCCCCGCCGAACTACATCTTCCGCAATTCGGCCAACGACACGATTCAGAGCGGCATGATCGCCGAGGAGACGGTTACGCGCCGCGGTATCAAATATGTGGCGATTTTCGCCGACACGACCAACTATGGCCAACTCGGCCGTGTCGACCTCGAAATCGCCCTGTCGCGCCGGGACGCGCCGCCCGTCGATATCGAGATGTTTAAGATCGGCGAAAAGAACATGATCCCGCAGCTAACGCGCGCCAAGGAGGCTGGCGCCCAGGCGATCTTGACTTACACGCAGGGGCCGGAACTAGCGGCGATTGCCAATGGCATGGAGAAGCTGGGCTGGAAAGTCCCAATCATCGGGTCCTGGACGCTGTCTTCCGGGAGCTTCATGGACCTCGCGGGCGCCAATAGCGAAGGCGCCTCCATGCCGCAGAATTTCATCCAGATGCCATCGACCCCCAAGCGCGCCGCTTTCGTCGAGGCTTACCAGAAGAGATTTGGAGTCGACCGTATGCCGTCGCCGGTCTCCGCCGCGCAATGCTACGATGCCGTCTATCTCCTGGCCGCCGCCATCGAGCAGGCGAAGTCCACCGATGGGCCGAAAATCCTCGACGCCTTGGAAAACCTCCAGAAGCGGATTGAAGGGATTGTCACAACCTACGACCATCCCTTCAGTGCCGAGGATCACGAAGCTATCACCGGCAATATTCCCGTTTGGGGCCTCATCGCAAATAGCCGGGTAGTCGCGGCGCACCCGGAGGAACTTCGCGGCACGCAAGCCGTGCGCCTCAAGAAAAAACCCTGACGGCAGCGCACGGCGTTTCCCGGCGCTGCCTCAGCTTGCCGTGTGCGGGATACAGGAGACGCGGGATCAGCGCGTCTTCTTCCCGCCAGATGCCGCCGTTTTGATTGCAGCCGTCGTTGCGGGCGGTTGCACGCTGAACCACTGGCCCTTCGGCAGTAGCCGTTCCTTCAGGAAGGAGAACAGCACCGGCGGCTTCACGGTCTCCCAGAAATCGCGGGCGTTCGGGGTTGCGAACGCGACAGCGACCAGAGCGGCGGCCATGAGCGCGGACGAGCGCCAGGAATGATAATCGAACAGTTTGAGCGCCGTGCCGAACGACTTCTTGATGGCCGCGCCTTCGACATCGACGGAATAAATTTCGTCGAGCGCAAGATGGATGAGGAAGCCGATCATCACGAACAGGCCCGTGAGCCAAGCGAGTGCGGCAGGCTCGTGGAAGACACGGTCGAAGATGACCGCCGTCAGCGCCATGAAAAACCCGCCGGCGAGGAGCGAATGGAAAACGCCGCGATGCTTTGTGCGCTCCTGGAACAGCCTATGGCCACCATAGCGTACGGCCAGATAGACGCCGAGCCAGACGATCCAAAGCTCCACGATGGAGTAATGACTCGAAAGGCTGAACAATGCGATGAAGGCGCTGATCGCGCCGAGCGCGTTGAACAGGATGCGGGACGGGATCGCCTTGTCCAGGTCGATGTCGGGCAGGATGCCGCCGATGGTGCCCGCGAGCGTGAGCGTCAGCAGGTAATTCGGCGGCGCGGCATGGCCCGCCAGCGCGACCGTTGCGCAAAGACCGCTGCCCACGGCCGCCACTGCCAAATGCGTATTGAAGTTCGCCATTCGTACCCTCCGTTAATAGCAGCTTAACTGATTCGTTGGATCGGCGGACGAATTGCTGCCGCAAACCCCAAGGAAATGACGGACGGGCAGGGGGTGCGGGTGGCGGGATATGAGAGCGGCGCATCAAATTCTGGCGGTTCTGATCGCAAGCGGGTTAGCGGGCATCGCGAGCCTGTTGGCTGCGGGAAGCATTGCGTCCACGCCGGCACCGGCAATCGTGGGGGCTCCGCCGCCGGATCTGCCCGCCGAAACAGTCTCCATCGAGAGCAGCTCGGGAAGCCGCCTCGCGGGCTGGTTCGTCCAAGGCCAGCCCCGCCACGGCGCCGTGCTGCTTATGCACGGCATCAGGGCGAACCGGCTGGAAATGCTGGACCGCGCGAAGATGCTCCACCGGCACGGCTTCGCGGTGCTATTGTTCGATTTCCAGGCGCATGGGGAAAGCCCCGGCCGGCACCTCACCTTCGGCTATCTTGAGGCCCGCGACGCAAGCGCCGCCTTCGATTTCCTGAGGCGGAAGCTGCCCGGTGAGCGCGCCGGCATCATCGGCATGTCCCTGGGCGGGGCGGCGGCGATCCTTGGCGAGAAGCCGCTGGAGGCTGACGCGATGGTGCTGGAAGCGGTGTTCGGCTCGTTCGGCGAAGCGCTCGATAATCGGATGACGATGCGCTTTGGCCCGTTGGGCCGGCTGATTTCGCCGCTGCTCAAATACCAAGTCAAGCCGCGCCTCGGTTTCGATCCGGACATCCTGAAACCGGCGGAGCATATCGCGAAGGTCCATGCGCCATTGCTGCTGATCGCCGGCGCCGAGGACAAACACGCCAGCCTCGCCGAAATGAAGCGCATATACGCGAACGCGAACGAGCCGAAGGAGCTTTGGATCGTTCCCGAAGCGCCTCACGCCGATTTCCATCGCTTTGCGCCGGAGGAATACGAGCGCAGGGTGCTGGGCTTCCTTATTCCGCGCCTGGCTGGCTGACGGCGCCCGCCCCGCGCACACGCCGATTGCGAAGGCCGGACCGGGGTGCTGCTAGCCAGGAGCTTGAAAAGCACCGCATCGAGGAGGCAAATGGCGCGGATGTTCAACCCGGAAAGCCGGAATTTGACGGGGGGCAATGTTGAAGAAGACGCAAAAGCGGTCATTCTGGATAACTATGTTTTTCACAGTTGGGAGCATCCTGTTCGCTGACGCGGCCCAAGCGGAGGTGAGATCCGTGGCATTGAGACTTGAATCCGACGCCTTTCTGGAGGGCGGGGCCATTCCCCGGAAGTACACCTGCGAAGGCAAGGACATTTCGCCGCCGTTGTCGTGGGTGGGGATTCCGCAAGGCACCAAGAGCATTGCGCTCATCGTGGACGACCCCGACGCGCCCGATCCAATGGCGCCGAATATGACCTGGGTGCATTGGGTTCTGTTCAATATGCCCGCGGACGCAACCGGCCTTCCCGAAGGCACGGAGGCACTCCCGGGAAGCACCATGAACGGCCTCAACGATTGGAATCGGACCGGCTATGGCGGTCCGTGCCCGCCAATCGGCCGCCACCGCTATTTCTTCAAACTCTACGCGCTCGACGTCACGCTTACCGGCCTGAACCATCCCAACAAGGCGGCGGTCGAAGCAGCCATGCGCGATCATATACTTGAGCAAGCCACGCTTGTGGGCACCTACGAGAAGGCACGGTAGCGGCCCAAGCTTGGTGCTTGACGCTCCGCCGGAAACCCGCCCCGGCCCGGAGGCCGGAGCAAACAGAGGTTATCCGGTATCGCCGGTTGGGGGCGGCTCCGGATCTTATCCAATTCGTTGTTTCCTTTATTCCGGCTTCTTGTCCTTGATATCGATACGGAATATTTTCGCCGCCACATACAGTGGCGCTGCTGCGGCAACACTGCTGGCAAGTGCTACACAAAGAAGAATAACCTTTTGGCTTGAATTATCATGACCGGCATATACGGCGATCATTTCTAGCAACTGCGATCCAGTAACAGCCAAATAGGCTGTAAAGGCCAGACCGGCGACGGTGCAAGCTGTCCAGAATCTGGTGTAATCCTCGTAAATTTTCATGCTAAGCTCTTTTTGTTGCGGGTGTTCGATGAGCCGTCTGCGAATTCGGCCGCGTCTCCAAGCTCTCCATCTTAGGAAAGCTCACGAAGGAAGGCACACGCTATTTGATCGCCCTTAGTCAGGCTGTTGACCAACTCAAAGTTGCCCAGGCGTGAATCGAGCGAAACCGTAACTGATTGGCAACATTCCATATTAGCGGCGGCGATATGTACCCCCTGGCCAAATCTCCGTTGGAGTCATAAGGTTCGCTGCAAAGAGTCATGAGAGTAGTCTTTAGTTTCCAGCGAAGGACCCCCATGCTTTTCCGCCTGCCTATGAGAGCGATCGCAGCCTATTGGCGGCTTACGCGGGGCGCCACGCTCGGCGCGCAGGGCGTTGTGGCCGGCGAGGACGGCAGCCTGCTGCTCGTGCGCCATTCCTACCGGCCGGGCTGGCATTTTCCCGGCGGCGGCATCGAGTGGGGCGAAACCGCCGAAACCGCGCTTGGCCGCGAGCTTTTCGAGGAAGCCGGCGTAATCGTGAAGGGAACGCCAGAGTTTCACGGCCTGTTCGCGAACTTTGCCTTCCTTCCGAGCGATCACATAGCGCTGTTTGTGGTGCGCGAATGGGAGCGGCCGGCGGTTCCGGCGCGAAACAACGAGATCCTCGAAAGCCGTTTCTTCCCGCGCGAGGAACTGCCCCAAGGCGTGACGTCCGCGGTGCTCCGGCGTGTGAAGGAGATTTTCGAAGGCGCCCCCAAGCAGGCCCATTGGTAGTTTTGCGGTAAACGGGCCAAAAGTCCGGGCAAGTGCGTGCCGATAAACGGCGAATACGGTCCTTGCGCGAGCGTCATGCCACGAATGCTTGGGGCGCCAGCCGGCCGTTTCCGGATACGGAGGGGGCTTTGCTACTACGGTTGCAATCTACGTATCAGCAGCTTACGGTTGCGGACGCTGGGGCAGGATGGCGTACAAGTAACTAATATCACAGTGCCGGTCTTTCGTACCGCATCCTGCGCAATTGGCATACCCGCGCCAAATATGAAACACATTCTCGACGAATTTATTCTGTAGTCTGTAAAACAGTTGTTCAGCATCGCGGGTAATTATCGATGGGGCTAGAGTCCGGTACTGGCAGGGTGCTTTCTTTTGCCGACATTTACAAGCATATTCAAACGCTTCGCGAATCCATGGCGGCGTTCAGGGCGTTCAACGCCCGCAAGCCGCAATACCAGGAAAGCGCCGCGGAATTGGAAGCGGTAAACAGCAGCGCCGAAGCGGTCGAAACGGCCGCCGCCCCCCTCTTGAGCCTGGCGCTCGACCCCCGTTGCTGTGAATGCCGAGTCAAGCGTTTGCGCCGCGCGCCAGATGGCGGATGCAGCATGCTGGCCCGCCATTACTTGCAATACAAGGTTGTCGAGGCGTTGCAGCCTCACTCGTCCTACAAGTTCGATGACGGCTTCCAGCCGCTCGGCCTTATCAGCAGCTTGCGGTTCGATGGTGAGCCTGGGGCTGAGGAGGCCCTCGCCGAATTCGGCGGCCGACAGCCTCCGGTTATGTCCGTCGTCGCCGGCTTCATCGAAAAAGGCGTTATCATCCAAACGCCTTACGAGCCCTGGAATGGCGACATCATGCTGGGGCTGCGCCAGTTTCTGCCGCAGCGCCAGGCGGCTCACGAAGAGCGGAAAAGGCTGATCGAGGAACTGGCGGCTAAGTACGATCACCGCGCCGGATGGAATGAGGATGGGAGCGGCTGGCTTGCTGCTTCCTGCCGGGATTGCGGCAGCATTTGCGGGTCGGTATGGGACTTGCTGTCATATCTGCGCGGCCTGGAGCATAGCGTAGCCAAGCGCCCGCGCACGCTCAATTAGTGCCTGACGGGCGGCGATCTACACAACGCGCGCCCCCCCTCACCCCGGCCCTCTCAGCAAGCTCGCCTCGGCGAGCTTGCAACTCAGAGTGTCCGCATTCGCAAGCGAATGCGGACGGGGAGAGGGAGTTCGGGCGTGCCCGTCGAGAGAACGTCCCCTCTCCCTGTGGGAGAGGGACAGGGTAATGCGCTTCATATTGCGCTATTCCTCAGGCTGAGGCTCGCGCTCGACTTCTGTCCTAGCCTCGCGGTGCGTGGGTTCGCCGCCTGAGAGCCAGTTCTAGAGCTTATCCAGATAGAGATAGATCACCGGAATAGTGTAGAGCGTCAGCACCTGAAAAGGGGCGGGCCGGCCGCGTACCGTGGGCGTGCATTAATCGTAATGGATTGCACAGTTCGTGGAGTTGAATAGATTTTTGCGTTAAATGGTTCGTAGACGTTCAGAATTGGCGCGCCGCGCCTAATGGGATATCTGGCGCTTGTGCACCCGCGTGGCATGCCGTGAGCCGCGCAGGGGATGGCGTGGCGGGCGGCAACGGGTTGGCGGCGTTTATGTTTTTTGGGGGATGACCGGCATGCTCAGAGCCTTGGCGGTTGACGCCGTTTTCATAGCCACGCTTTTTACCGAGGTGCTGGCCTCGCTTTCGCTGCTTCAGTCCACCCACACGATTGTACTACGCGAGGAGTTCGAGCCTGTTCTGGCCTTCTATCACGCCAGTGTGGCGCCCATCCTTGCCGTTGGCACGGGCGTGGTTTGGCACTCCGCGCCGCAATGGTTCGTGGACGCCACCGTGCTTTCGGCGATCCTCTTCTTCCTGTTTTTCATCGCGCAGGCCAGGAAAGCGATGGCGCCATACGATCCGGCCGCCGAGCTGACCGTCGCCGAAGCCTTCATCGACACGCTGCTGTCCGGGCTGTTTTGCGCAGGCGGAGCGCTCGTCTTGGGGCCGACGCTGCTGCCGCTCCTGACTTTGCCGGCCGTGCTTCTCATTGGAGCCCTGCAACTCGCGGGCAGGCGCTTCCAGTTCGAACTGTCCAGCAGTTATTACGTCAACCTGCTCTGCCTCGGCGCGGTGCTGAGCGGCATACTCATCCTGCAACGCTGAGGCGGCTTGCCGCGATTTGCACTAGTGCGCCCGCATCAAGCTGAAAAGCCTCTACCCCGCATTTTAGTTGATTCGGGCCACTAGCATGTGTCAGCGCAGTTGCGACCGCGCAACCCTGATCCATTCCTTGTCCCTGGACGTGACGAGAATGCCCCGCGCGCCGGAAGCCCGGACGGCCTCGTTGAAAAGCTCCTGAGCCCTTGCAGGCTGCCCCTGTTTCAGCAGCAGAATTCCCCAGCGGACGCGCGCTTCAAAACCGGCGAAGTACCGGGAGACCGTCTCATATTCGCGCAAGGCGTCGTCATTCCTTCCAACGGCCTCCAGGGCGCGGGCATATAGCAGGTGAGCTTCCTGATGCCTGAGCGACGGATGCGCCGCGCGTAGCCTATCGATTGTCGTTATCGCGCCGGCGGCATTGCCCCCGCCCAATTGCGCTTCCGCAAGGCCGGCGAGGATGGCTGGATCGTCGGCGAAGATGCCTTGAGCCGCGGCCTCGTACAGGGCGGCCGCGTCGTACCAGCGGCCTTTGCGCATGCACTCCTCGGCCAGCCCGCGCTTTGCGTCCACGGAGTCGCAAAGCTCCGCCTGGCTGACGCGCTCGCGCCACTCGCGGTCGGGGTTCAGGATGGTGCCGATATTGGCCTGGACCGTGCGCGCGCGCCGTGTTTGGGCAAGCTCGGGAACGAGTTCGAACAGGAAATAGGCAATCGCGCCCAAGAGTGGCACGAAGAGCAGGATGTACAACCAATAGTTAGGGCGGCCGGTCTTCATGGCGTGAACCGCAAGACCGATCGCTATGAAGAGGTGAAGTCCTCCAATCGCCGGCATCGTTTACTCCCGTAACTTTGCAGGCAGAGAGGGATATCTAATTGGAGGAAGTAGGGCAAGCCCAAGGCTGCGCTATGTCTGAAGTTTGTGCGCCCCTCGCCACAAACCCGGCGCAAGCCGGGCCTGGGCGGATGAATTGGTCATGGAACTGGCACAACGCGGTGTCGCCCCTCACCGAACCGTAGGCGGAACTCAGGATGCCGAGCCCCGGCAGCATCTTTTCGAGGCTGGCGGGGCTCTCCACGCAGTGAAGGCACTGGCGGCAAGCCTGCATTACAGCTTGCTCCAGTATTCGCCGAAGAAGTGTGCCGATAGGTAGTAGCCCGCGGCCACGTTCACCGCCACGCCAAGCGTGAAGGCGAGGAAGGGCTTCATGCCCGCGGCCTTCAGCTCCCGGAACCGGGTCGTAAGCCCTATCGAGAGGAAGCAGAACAGGAAGGCCCAGCCCCTGAGCGAGCCGATGGGTTTGATTAGGTCCGCCTGCGCCTTCTTGAATGCGTCGGCGGCAACGCCGCTGGTGATGAGCGTCACGATGGCCGAGGCGATGAAAAAGCCGATCACGAATTTGGGGAACCGGCGCCAGATTTCGCCAGCACCCGGCTTTGCGCCAAGTTCCGTGCGCTCCCACTTCATGGTGGCGATGAAGGCGAAAACCAGCGACCAGATGCCGATCCAGAGGTCGCGCCCGATCACTTTCATCAGCGTGAAGGCCTTGATCGCGCCCTCCTCGTTGCCGGCCATCTTGCCATAGGCGCTGGCGGCCGCGAAGCCGGCGGCGTCGGCGAATTCCGAGGTGCCGATCCAGGCGCCGGCCACGCCCGCTGAAAGCCCCAAGGCTTGCGACGCGAAGGGCAGAACCAGGATCATGATTAGCGCCCAGACCACGACGAGCGTGACGGAGGTATATAGGTCCTCTTTCCTGGCGCCGACCGAGGCGGCAATCGCGATTGAGGCCGAGACGCCGCAGACCGCGCCGCCCACGCCGATCACCGCGCACAGCCGCTTGTCGAGGCCGAACGCCCGGCCCAGGAAGAAGATGGTCAGGCAGGTCAGGACCGAGATGAACGTGGCTTGTCCAAGCGCTATGGGGCCGGCTGTCGCGATGAGCGTGAGCGGGAAGGTGGCGCCCAGGAGCACGATGCCGAGTTTCACGTAATATTCCACGCGCAGGGCGGAGTCGAGCCAGCCCGGCAGCGGAATAAGGTTCGCGATGACGAGGCCCAGGACCAGCGCCAGAAGCGGGGCTTCGAGATTATATTTCTGCGCGTCGGCCCAGCCCGAGATCGTGAACATCGCCAGCGAGATCACGTAGATAATGACAAAGCCGGGAATGAACTTGGCGAGGCTGATGCCCATCACGCGGCAGCTCGCGCCAAAAATGACGAGCCAAGCGGCGAACTGGTACAAATACCACTGAAAATTGGCCGCGAAATGATTGGCGATGTCGTCCGCCGATTTCCACTTTATGCCGCCTGGATTGACCGCCAGCGATTTGAGCAGCGTATTGCCGCTGTTGAACAGGATCACGGCAAGGACCACGATGCCGAGCCCGAGCCAGATGGCCCACCAATCCTCTTTCAGGTAGAAGTCGCTGAAGTTTGTCTGGCGAACGGGGCCGGACTCGCTCGCCTCGTTCCATGACTGCTTGGTAGTCATTTTATTCCATCCCTCCCGTTAATTACCATGACATCGTATCGCAGGGACGCGCCTTGTGACAATGCCGCGCAAAAAAATTTCGCGGCCATAAACTTTTCAACTATTTTGCTCCGCAAAGTCGCCGCTGTAAATGGCATTTGTTAACGCGGGTGGAATCGCGTGGCGTGCCAGCGGCCGCCCAGCCCTTGCGCAGCGCCCGGTCCAGATGAGGGGAGATTCCCTCCGTTCAAGGCACTATCGAGCGCCTATGGGGCTAAAGCCCCTCCCGATGACGCCCGCTATGCAGGAAACCGGGGTTAGGCCGCGTCGATACTCAGCGTGCGATGGTCGAGCGCGGCGGCGATGAGCGCCTTGGTGTAGTCCGTCTTCGGGCGCTCGAAGATTTCCGCGGTCGGTCCTTCCTCGACCACGACGCCGTTCCGCATAACCATCACATAGCTCGCGAGCGCGCGCATGACCTTGAGGTCGTGGCTGATGAACAGGTAAGCCAAGCCGCGCTTCTTTTGCAGGTCGCGCAACAGGTCCACGATCTGCGCCTGCACGGATACATCGAGCGCGCTGGTCGGTTCGTCGAGCATCAGGAATTTCGGCTGCAAAATCACGGCGCGCGCGATGGCGACGCGCTGGCGCTGGCCNNCTGGCCGCCGGAGAACTCGTGCGGATAACGGTCCTGCCAATCGGGATCGAGCCCGACCTCGATCAGCGCGGCGGAAACGCGCTCCCGCCGCTCTTCGCGGGTGAGGCCCGGCTGCTGGATCAGGAGGCCTTCCTCGACGATCTGCCCGATGGAAAGCCTGGGCGACAGCGAGCCGTAAGGGTCCTGGAACACGATCTGCATCTCGCGCCGGAACGGGCGCATGCCGGCGGAATTGAGCCCGTCGATGCGCTTGCCCACATAGGCAATCGGCCCTTCGCTTGAGATGAGCCGCAAGAGCGCCAAGCCCAGCGTGGTCTTGCCGGAGCCGGACTCGCCCACGATGCCAAGCGTTTGGCCACTGCGCAGCCTGAATGAAACGCCGTCCACGGCCTTGATGTGCGACACGGTGCGGCGTAGGAAACCCTGCTTGACCGGGAACCAGACCTTGAGCCGCTCGGCTTCCAGGATCACCGGCGCTTTCGGGTCGAACTCCGGCGGCTCGCCCTTGGGCTGCGCTGCCAGCAGTTTCTGCGTGTAAGCGTGCTTGGGCGCGGTGAACACTTCCTCCGCCGGCCCGCGCTCCACCACCTCGCCGTCCTTCATCACGCAGGTGCGGTTCGCCATCTTGCGTACGATGCCGAGATCGTGCGTAATCAGCAGCATCGCCATGTTGAGTTCGCGCTGGAGGTCTTTGAGCAGGTCGAGGATTTGTGCCTGGATGGTCACGTCGAGCGCGGTNNCGCCCGAAAGCTGGTGCGGATAGGCCGAAAGCCGGCTTTCCGCATCACGGATGCCGACCTTTTTCAGAAGCTCCAGCGTGCGCGCCCGGGCCGCGCCGTTGGACATGCCGCGATGGATAATCAGCACCTCGTTCACCTGCTTCTCCACCGTATGCAGCGGATTGAGCGAGGTCATCGGCTCCTGGAAAATCATGGAGATGCGGTTGCCGCGAACGTGCCGGATCTCGGATTCCGGAACCTGCAGCAGGTTCTTGCCCTCCAGAAGAATTTCGCCGGTGGGGTGCTGCGTGCCGGGCGGCAGTAGCCGCAGGATCGAAAGCGCCGACACCGTCTTGCCGGAACCGGACTCGCCCACAAGCGCAACCGTCTCGCCCTTCTGGATGTCGAAGGAGACATTGCGCACGGCCAGCACGCCCGGCGCCGTGCCCGGAAAGCGAACGCTCAGATTCTTGACTTCAATCAACGGGGTCATGTGAGAGCACACCTTCTTAGGGCGGGAATTGTTGCAAGCCCCCTCACCCCCAGCCCCTCTCCCGCAAGGGGATAGGGGAGTCCGGGCGTGCCCGTTGAGCGGGCGTTCCCCTCTCCCCATCCGCACCCGCTCGCGGGTGCGGAAGCGAAATGAGGCAAGCTCACCAAGGCGAGCTTGCTGGGAGAGGGGACAGGGGTGAGGGGGACGTTTCCATCGAAACCGCCATTCATCGCGCACATCCTAAGCACCGGGGCCAACGGCTTCGGTCATGGTCTTGCGCGGGTCGAGCGCGTCGCGGACGGCCTCGCCGGTGAACACGAGCAGGCTCAGCATAACCCCGATCGTGAAAAACGCGGTGAGGCCGAGCCATGGCGCTTGCAGGTTCTGCTTGCCCTGCTGCAGCAACTCGCCCAGCGAAGGGGCGCCTGGCGGCAGGCCGAAACCCAGGTAATCGAGCGCGGTCAGCGCCGCGATCGAGCCGTCAAGAATGAAGGGCAGGAAGGTTACGGTTGCCACCATCGCGTTGGGCAGCAGGTGCTTGAACATGATCTGCCGGTTGGAGAGGCCCAGCGCGCGGGCCGCGCGCACATATTCGAAGTTCCGGCCGCGCAGGAACTCGGCGCGCACCGGCCCGACGAATGCGGTCCACTCGAACAGGAGCATGATGCCCAGCAGCGTCCAGAAGCTCGGCGCGAGGATCGCCGACAGGATCAGGAGGATGTAGAGCCGCGGCAGCGAGCCCAGGATCTCGATGAAGCGTTGCAGCAGGAGATCGGTCCAGCCGCCGAAAAAGCCCTGGACGGCGCCGGCCGTTACACCCACGGCAGCCGAGAACACCGTCAGGATCAGGCCGAACAGCACGGAGATGCGGAAGCCATAGATGACGCGCGCGAGCACGTCGCGGCCCTGGTCGTCGGTGCCGAGGAGGTTATTCAAGGAGGGCGGCGCGGGCGCGGGAACCGGCAGGTCGAACTTGATCGTGCGGTAGCTGTACGGGATCGGCGGCCAGACGATCCACCCGCCCTTTTCGCGGATGAATTGCTGCACGGCCGGGTCGCGGTAATCGGCTTCGGTCTCGAACTCGCCGCCGAACTGCTTCTCCGTATACATCTTGAAGATCGGCACATAGTACGCGCCGTCGTACTTCACGAGGAACGGCTTGTCGTTCGCGATGAACTCGGCGAAGAGCGTGATGAAGAATAGCGCGACGAAGATGACGAAGCTGTAATAGCCGCGCTTGTTGGCCTTGAATGCCCGCAGCCGGCGCTGGTTGAGCGGAGATAGCTTGAACCGAGGCCGTATGGCGGGCGCGGTGCTGGTTGTTGCGGCGGGGGCGGCGGAGCGGTCTACCTTTGCGTCCATCGTTAAACCTCCCGCGCAGGGTGGATGTTTCCAGGGCCTGCCAAAATCGAAGCTCCCATCCCCTCATCCTGTCCTTCTCCCCCTGGGAGAAGGGACGGTGTTGCAAGCGCCGGGTCCCATTCAGGCGTCCCCTCTCCCAATGGGAGAGGGACGGGGTGAGGGGTTGTGTCCTTAGTGCAATCCGCTTCCCAAGCCATATCCTCAAACCTCCCGCGTCTCGAAATCGATCCGGGGATCGACCCAGGTATAAACGAGGTCGGACAACAGGTTGAGCAGCAGCCCCATCGCCGAGTAAATGTAGAGCGTTGCAAACACCACCGCGTAATCCCGGTTGAGGATCGACTCGAACGACAGGCGCCCGAGCCCATCCAGCGAGAAAATCGTTTCGAGCAAGAGCGAGCCGGTGAAAAACGCGCCGATGAACGCGGACGGGAAGCCCGAGATCACCAGCAGCATGGCGTTGCGGAATACATGGCCGTAGAGCACGCGCTGCTCGGTCAGCCCCTTGGCCCGCGCCGTCATCACATATTGCTTGCGGATTTCGTCCAGGAACGAGTTCTTGGTGAGGAAGGTGGTCGTGGCGAGCGAGGAGACCACCATCGCCGTGATCGGCAACGTCAAATGCCAGAAATAGTCCACGATCCTCATCGGCCAGCTCAACTGGTGCCAGTTGTCGGAGACGAGGCCGCGCAAGGGGAACCAGTCGAGGAACGAGCCGCCGGCGAAGATCACGATGAGGAAGATCGCGAACAGAAAGCTCGGGATCGCGAAGCCCACGGTGATGACCGTGCTCGTCCAGACATCGAACCGGGTGCCGTCCATCACGGCCTTGCGCACGCCAAGCGGGATCGAGATCATGTAGCTGAGCAGCGTCAGCCAGATGCCCAGCGAGATCGAGACCGGCAGCTTTTCCTTGATAAGCTGCAGCACGCTGACATCGCGGAAATAGCTCTGGCCGAAATTGAAGGTCAGGTAATTCTTCATCATCAAGAGAAAGCGCTCGGCGGGCGGCTTGTCGAAGCCGAACTGCTTTTCGAGCGCCTTGATGAGTTCGGGGTCGAGGCCGCGCGCGCCCCGGTAGCGCGAGTTGACGCCCGTGTTATCGGCGCCGGGCTGCGCCATCTTGGAGAAGTCGCCGCTTGTCGAGCCGCCGATGCGCGAAGTTGCGTCGACGCTGGTGCCGTTCAGCTGCGCGATGACGCGCTCGATGGGGCCGCCCGGCGCGAACTGGATGATAATGAAGCTGAACAGCATGATCCCCAGCAGCGTGGGGATCATCAGGGCTAAGCGGCGAAGGATATAGGCTGTCATATCGCTTTCGTTTCGCTAGGGCGCGCGCGCCCGTTTGAGCTTAGCCATTCCCGTTCGATGGCCGGTGTTGGAGAGCCATTCGCAGCAGAAAATGGCACGAATTAGGGCCGGCATGCCGGTTAGCTTCGCATAGATTTAGGCAACCGCGGCGCAAACGCCAGTTGCGCCAGCCGGCGCCGGTCTCGATCGCGTCCGCCGCCGCGAGTTTCGCACCAGGCGGAACGCGGCTTCGAGCGGTGGCCCGCGAGGTACGTTTCTGCCGCGCGGGCTGGAACTTGAAGCGGATATTCGTGCCTAAGGCTGCTTGAGGCTCGACGCCGGGCACCTTTGTGCGGCATCATGCACACTTCACCTCAATAGGACCCCCCCAGCCCGGCGCGCTGCCAGGGCGATTGAAGCAGAATGTGGAGGAGGGGCCGTGCTAAGTGCGCCGGCGGAAAGCTGGGACCGCCCGCAGCGTTTCATGGGTGCCACATGCAGCGTATTCACGGCCATTTCAAGGAGATCGCATGCGTAAGCTGCACCCGGTCTGGATGCTCGTCCTCTGCGCGGGGACGATGCTTGCGATCAATATGGGCATCCGCCAAGCCTTCGGCCTTTACCTCAAGCCCATCAGCCAGGATCTCGGCCTCGACCGGCAGGTTTTCTCCATGTCGATGGCGATTTTGAACCTGGTTTGGGGGCTTGGCGCGCCCTTCGCGGGCGCTTTGAGCGACAGGCTCGGCGCCGTCCGCGTGGCGCTTGGCGGAACGGCGCTTTACGTCCTCGGGCTTGTCCTGATGGCGACGGCGGCGGGCGGCAATCAGCTCGTTCTCGCGGGCGCGCTTATTGGGCTTGGCATGAGCGGCACGGGTTTCACGGCAGTCTTCGGCATCGTCGCGCGCGCCGCTCCGCCGGAAAAGCGTGCTTCCGCGCTTGGGCTTACCACCATGGGCAGCGCCATCGGCCAATTCGTTGCACTGCCCTACGTTCACACGATCCTCGATGCCACCGGCTGGGTCACTTCGCTTTTCATTACGGCCGGCACGGCCGCCCTCATGGCGCCGCTGGCACTCCAGCTTGGGCAGAAAGGGAGCGGAGCCCATCATTCAGGCTGGGTGAGCGCGCAGGGGATCGAAAGTGCGCTTCGCGAAGCGTTCAGATCTCCGAGCTTCCTGCTCCTGACCGCCGGCTTCTTCGTCTGCGGCTTTCACATCGCGGCCGTCGCGGTGCATCTGCCGTCATTTCTAACCGACCGGGGTTTCGGGGCCGGTCTCGGGGCCATCGCGCTGACAATCGTGGGCGGGGCGAACATCCTGGGCACCTATGCCTTCGGCCGGATCGGCGACATCGTGCCCAAGCGGCTGGCGCTGGCCTTCATCTACCTGGCGCGCGCCGCATTGTTCATCGCGCTCATCTACCTGCCGCTGACGGAAGGCGGCGTGCTCGCCTTCTCGTTCCTCCTCGGCCTGCTCTGGCTGGGCACCGTGCCGCTGACGAGCGGGCTCATCGTGACCTTCTTCGGGCCGCGCTGGCTCTCCATGCTCTACGGGATCGTGTTTTTCTCCCATCAAATCGGCAGCTTCACGGGGGCATGGCTGGGCGGCTGGCTTTACGATACCTATCGCTCCTACGATCTCCTGTGGTGGGCCTCGGTCGTGGTGGCGGTGCTCGCGGCGGCGCTGCACTTGCCGATAAGAGAACGGCCGGCGGCGAGGCCCGAAGAAGCGCCAGCGCCTGCCGGATAGAAGGGAGAAGCCGTGCCTCGAAGCGTGAAATGGAGCCTGATCGCCGGCATCGCGATCCTGTGCGCGGGTGCGGCTTACCTCATGGCTGTGCGCGGCCCCGCCATTCTTCTCGACCTCGGCGAAGCGCTGGCTGGATGCTTCTAGCGACGCAATAGGCCGGGAGCAGACTAAGCGGCATTAAAAACTTCGTTAGATCGTTATGCCCGCTTTCTGATCGCTTTGCCGACTATGAGGATCGTCTTATTCGGCGTCAGGGCTGTGCATGATAAAAAGATCGTGTGGGCCTAGCGCTTCATTGCGATGATAAAGCGCGTTCAGGTATCTCATCCGTTTCGAGCCTTCGGCCACAATAAAGCGTACATGCGGCAGCTCCCCGGTGATCGACCGGATTCCATTCGGGGTGGACAAAACGAGCAAAGGAATGTCCCACGTGCCCTGATTGAGAGCCCTTGCGGTAGGCGTTAGGCAGCCGTGAGGATTGAAGGCGCGGTAATCGTTGTCGGGATTCATCGGGCCGCCGAACTCAAGATGCACGTCGCTCAAGATTTTGGACGAAGGCCAAGCCACCAGTTCCCATGAAATAAGCTCAAGGCGGCGCAGGCATACCCAGTTCACGCCAAAACCCGAA
>PMBZ01000176.1 GCA_003153975.1 Hyphomicrobiales bacterium | reverse complement strand
CCCATCAAACAGCGTGATCGTGCTTAACCTTGCGGCTCCCCAGGGCTTCAAATTCCAACTGCCCGGCGTTACAGTCTGTTGGCATCGGCTGTGGCTCTCAAATCATGATACGTGTTTGTTGCAAAACAACTTTTCATGATTCGCTGCGGCCGATGCACTTAGTTCTGTGAGATATCCGGGCTAATGTCGTGCAGCTGAACCTCAACACCGGTTGGGTGGTTATGTCGGCTTGCGACACGGCAGTTGGGTCGAACGAGGGCGCCGAAGCACTGTCGGGGCTTGTCCGTGTATTCTTCTTTACAGGTGCGCGCTCGCGGCTCGTTTCGCATTGGGAGGTAAATTCCGAGGCTGCTTTAGGCATCACCACAGGCGCAGGAGCCTACGCCCGCAATCGCACCATATTCGATGGTGCTTCGCTGTTCCGGACTATACCGGCGACATGCACATTCCACGCCAAGAGCGCCCGCTTGCGTTCTTCCCGGTATTCGTAACGCTGATACACGCCCACAAGCCCACCCTGCGCACCGGAAACATGATTCAATACCCGCTCGATAATGTGCGGCAGGAACCCAAGTGCGGCCATGCCTGACGCGGCCGTGCGCCGAAGATCATGCGTACGCCAGGGCTGAAACATGCTGCCAAGGATTTGGCTCATGCGTGCGTCAATGCGCGCCTTGGCTCTGGAGAAACCACTTACAGGCGTTTTGCCCGTCGTCGAGAACACAAGCTCATTGCTCGAACCTGGCTGCCGCGGCCAAGCCCGACCGCCTAGCGGATCAAGCAAGGCTAAGGCTTCGGGGCTTAGATCGAGGCTGTGGGCTCTGCCGTTTTTGCAGCGCTCCTTTGCAATGACCCATGTGGCACTTACGCAATCAAGCTCGCGCCACCGCATGCCGGCCACTTCTTCGCGCCGCTGCCCGGTCAGCAGCAAAAGCTTGAATACGTTTTGGAAAGGCCAGCTTTCTTCGCTTACCGCTTGCCAGAAGGCAACGATCTCTTCATCGGAAAGCACCCGGTCACGCGCCCCCAAAGGGCGCGGGCCGGTCAACCCGGCTACCGGATTGGCCTCGACTGCCGCGCGATTAAATGCCCAGGCAAATATCGGTCTTATGTCGGCAAAAAGAAGCCTCGCTGCCGCATGCGACCGGGTCTGCACCTTATCGATGGCTGCTGCGATTTCCGCGCGGGTGATAAGCGTTGCGGACTTGCTATGCAGCACCTTGAGATCGCTTGAAAGAAGGCGGGCCCGCTTTTCTTTCCAATAGCGCGTGTCTTTCCCATGGATGGCAAGGTAGCGCTCGATCAGATCGCGGAAGGTTGCCCCCGTTAGCTTGGCTTGCTGATCCTTTTTAGCTTGAGCCACGTCCAAGCCGCCCGCAACCTTGCCAAGTTCAATCTTGGCCAGGGCCCGCGCCTCCGATGGCGTCTTATGCCCATGCTTGGCGATGGTCAGGCGTTTGGTGGGCGTTCCCCTGCCCCCAAGCCGGTATTCGATAAAGTAACTTACGGCACCCGCTGCTGTGGCGAGCACCCCAAAACCCGGCAACTCGGTATCCCAGCAATAGATCGTCTTGTGCGCTGTCTGGGCGCCAGTACGCAATTCATCGACGGTCGTTTTGGTTATCTTGGCCTTCATGAGTCGTGCCTATACGCGTTCTCCATATAGGCACCGTATAGGCACGGCGAAGAAAACGCAAGGACACTCAGGGATAAGAGGTCTACCGTTTTCATTATTAAATTCAGCATGTTATCAATCACGAGGCAATCAGGGGAAAGTCCAGGAAACGTATTGCCCCATTCTACGAATCTGGGGGTCAGGAGTTCGAATCTTCTCCGGTGCGCCACTTCTGTACACATGTGCGAACACTAGGCGTAATCTGGCCGCCGTTCGCAACCGCCTGTTCCAGAACGTCTTTCCGGCCCATGATGCGGATTGTGCCCTGATCGACCTCGATCCGGTAGATGATAGTCGGCGCGTCGGCATAGATGTGTTCCGCATCGCTTTTGCGTTTGCCCGTCCGCGCCTCGATTGTATTGAAACGCCAGCGGCCGCCATAAACAGGGTTTGTAACGAGCTTGTGCACAGTGCCGAGCCCCCATAGCCCGCCACGGCGCGTGCGGTAACCTCTTTCATTGAGCCACGTTGCAATGCTCTTGACGCCGAGCGGCCCGTGACCGCCCTGCAGCAACTTGAAAATCAATCGGACCTGCTCCGCCTCGACCTCGTCGATCTCAAGCCGCTTTTTGATGCGGGCACCACGCCGCTCGACTTCGAAGGTCCGGTAACCAAACGGCGTTGTCGATCCATTCCAAAAACCCTGGCGTGCATTTTCCTTCATCGAACGTAAGACGTGCTTCGCGTTTTCCTTCGACTGATACTCGTCGAACAGCGCGATCACTCGGCCAGCATCATCACTTGAGCCGGATCGTCGCCGAGTTCCTGCGTGATGGAGACGAGCTTCACGTTGTGCTTGGCGAGCTTGCGCACATAAAATTCAAGGCCAAGCGCATCGCGGAAGAACCGGCTGAAGGAGTGCATGACTACAACGTCAAAAAGCGCACTCGCCATCGCATGCGCGCTCCACCATGCGCTGGAATTCCGGCCGCCGGTCGTCCGTCGCAGACGCTCCCGGCTCGATGTACTCAGCAACAACCTGCAATCCGCGCGTGGCCGCCCACATCGCCGTCCGGGACCGTTGATCGGGAATCGACAAGTCATGTTCAGCCTGCCTGCCAGTCGAGACCCGAAGATAAAGTGCGGCGCGCAGGCCTGCCGTTGTCACTTCACCGTTCGCATTCGACCTTCCCGGCTGCGATTCCATGGCGTGCTCTCCATGTCCATTCCATCGTTGCCCGCATCATGTCAGGCGCGTGTGGCGCGAAGAAGCCGAAGCCGTGCCTTGTGCACCGCCCAGCAGCACTTGCCGCTGGGCGTGAGCAATTACGATTTTACACGTAAACATCGTATAAATGACCATCGAGTGGGAGTAGGAGGTGGCCATCCTGCGGCCCATGGAGGCCCATTGAAATCGGGATGGCGATGCCGTGCGCCGTTTGCGGCACGGCAAGATTGGCGATTTGACAGCTAACGCGTGGCGACGATGAACAGGCGCGGGAACGGCAAGATCGCCGTGCCATCGGCCAGCGGCGTGTAGGATTTCGCCAGCTCCTCCTTGTAGGCCTGAAGGAAGGCAGCCTGCTCCTGGCTGGATAGCGGTTTCAGAAACGGCGTGAGGCCGGTTCCCTTGAGCCATTCCACGATGGCATCGAGACCGCCGGCGAGGGGATGGAAATAGGCGGTTCTCCAGATATCCACGCGGGCGCAGAGCGGCTTCAGAAGCCCGTAGTACCAGCCTGCCTGGGCGATGGGAGTCCGCGCGCTGGCCGCCTGCGCGAGCTTGCCTGCAAAGGGTGCGGCCGCCGCAACCGTGCGCATCGCGACGTGCGACGGCTCTCCGAGGTTGTCCGGCATCTGGATCGCGAGGCTCCCGCCAGGAGCAAGCATTCCCGCCAGCCTTGGCAAAAGGGTCTCATGGCCGCCAACCCATTGCAGCGCGGCATTCGCGAAGATGATGTCCCACGGCCCCGGCTCATTCCAGTCCTCGATAGCCGACAACTCGAACCGCACACCGGGCAGGCGTTCCTTCGCGGCCCGGATCATATCCGGCGCGTTGTCCACTCCCATGATGGACGCGGACGGAAAGCGCTGGGCCACCAGCTCCGTCGAATTGCCCGGCCCGCAACCGATATCGGCGGCACGCCGCACCTCGCCCCCGGGTACGGCCCGCAGAAGATCGCGNNTCATGTCCTCACCTCATCGCCTTGGCGCCTGCCCTGCTCACAGTACAGGCCATATTGAAACCAATTTCCAACATCGAATTGTCCAATTTCAATGGTCTCCGGCAAGGTAGTCATTATGGGGGTCGCCAATGCTCTATTTCCGTGTGTTCTTAGCGGCGTTCTTGTTGCAGGCGATAGCCGCCCTGCCTGCCGCCGCAGAGAAACGTGTCGCACTCGTAATCGGCAATTCCGCCTATCTGAACGCCGGCACGCTGTCCAATCCCGTCAACGATGCCTCCGACACCGCCAGGGCGCTCAAGGCGTTCGGCTTCAACGTAATTTTGGGCCTCGACCTTACCAAGCCTGCCTTCGAGGAGAAGGTCCGGAAGTTCTCTCACGCCTTGGCGAACGCCGATACCGCTATTCTTTTTTACGCCGGCCATGGGCTGCAACTTGCGGGGCGCAACTACCTCTTGCCGGTGGACGCCAAGCTCGGCAGCGAGCGCGATCTCGATTTCGAAGCCATCTCGCTGGATTTCGTCCTCAAGCAGATGGAGGTCGAGCGCGAGGGCAAGATCAACATCGTGTTCCTGGATGCCTGCCGCGACAACCCCTTAAGCAAAAATCTCGCCCGCTCCATGGGAACGCGCTCGGCGGCCGTCGGCAAGGGGCTTGCCGAGGTGCACACCGGCGTTGGAACCTTTATCGCCTACTCGACGCAGCCAGGGAACGTTGCGCTCGACGGCGAAAGCCGCAATTCGCCCTTCACCGAGGCCTTCACGAAGCGGGTGCAGGAGCCTGGCCGCAATCTCACGGCCATCATGATCGACGTGCGCAAGGACGTGCTGGCTGCAACCAGCGGCAAGCAAGTGCCGTGGGACCATTCGGCGCTTACGAGCGACTTCTACTTCCAGCCTGGCGCAGCGCGCTCGCCTGAGCCCGCCGGGACGAAGGTGGCGGCTGCGGAGCCGAAGCAAACCGGCACCTCGATGGACGATCTCGACGCGCTTGCCATGGCGCAGAGCTGGGCCGAGTTGCACGACCGCTTGACCGACATCAGCCCGGCATCCCGCGACGAGCATTGGAATGAACTTGCGGAGAAGGCGGCACTTGGCGAGCTTGCCGCACAGACCGCGCCCGGTGGATCGGCGGCGGAGCGCTTTACGGCCCTTGAGCGCTACTATCCCAAATTCACCTCACTGGCCAACTCCCCGAAATTCCTCGCCCTGCGCGGCCAAGTCGGCCTTGCCGCGTTCGAGCGCTGCTTCGACGAAGGAGGCAACGATCTCAAGTGCCGCAACGATCTTGAGCGCTTCATGCACGCCGCTCCGGTAACCGCGCAGCTTGCGCTTGGCGCAGCGCACCTGATCGGGGTGAAGTTCAACCGGCAGGTTGCGCCCCTGTTCTACGCGCTGGGTGTGGACGCTCCAGGTGGCGCGGCCATCTGCACCGATTCCGAACTGCAATACGATCTCGTCCGGGCGCTTGAGCTGCCTCCGGACTATCGCGAGGCCAAGGCAGGCCGGACACTCGCCGAGAAATGCTGGGATGCCGCGAAGCCGGCCGTGACGGCAAACGTCGCAAAGGTGGTTGGCGACAACTACTACATGCAGAACGCCTGCCCAATCCTGCTCCAGCGCAACGCGCTCAAGGGCTTGCTGGAAAAGAGATGCCAAGCCGCTGTCAAACCTAAGGAGAACGCGCAATGAGAACCTTGAGCTGGATCGGAGCATTCGCTGCGGCCGGGGCTCTCATGGCGGCCACCGCCCAGGCTCAACCCCCAGGAACCCAGGAGACTGCCAAGACTCAGGAACGCATGGCCCGCGAAGCGGCCATGCTGACCGGCCACGCGAATTCCACTAACCGGGAATGCGGGGCTGCTATCACTGTGACGTTCGATTGGGCCGGCGCAAAGGAAGAAGACCTCTCCACCTATAGCGCCAATGGCTGGTGCGATGCCGCGCTCGAAGGCATCCGGCGGGTGTGCAGCGATGCCCCTGGCAAGGATGCGGTCAAGGAGAAGATCAAGCGTGTGACCTGCGGTTTCGGGCCGGAGCGCTCGATCTCGCTGAAGGAAGATGGGTCGGTCGACTACAAGATCAGCTTCAAATCGGTGAACGACGCGGATTTCGTCTACGAATCCTTGGAAAATGCGCTGTAATCGCTGCCATGGAGTGGCATTACCCCAAGTTTCCTTCGCTTGGCCAGCCGGCCAAGTCCCTATCGTTGCGCAGCATGATCGCTGAAAAATGCTGGGACTAAGGGCTCGATGCGAAATAAATGCGCCATCTCGCTTGTCTTTTTGCCCATCCGCGGCGTTGCGGAAAGGGTTACATACCCCGGTATGCGCCCCTTTCCGCGCCTGGCGGACGAACAAAAATCCTACGCCATCTGACGCGTTTATTTCGCATCGAGCCCTTAGTGAAGCCGGCCCTCACGGGCATGAAGGAAAAAAGATGCCGCGCAATTGTCGAACAATGAAGGGAAATGCGATGAAGACCCTGGGCCGGATCGGAATATTTGCGGCGGCCGTAGCTCTGATTGCGGCTGCCGCCCAGGCGCAATCCCCGTCTCCGAAGATGCAGCAGCTAATGGCGTCCGAGGCGGCGAAGCTTGCCCAGGACGCAGAGAACACGAGCAAGGAGTGCGGCACCCCGATCGCCGCGGCATTCGACTGGAGCGGCTTCCAGGAGGACGCCTTGGGCAACCAAAGTGCACATATGTGGTGCGATTCCGCGCTCGAAGCGATCCGGCGGGTGTGCCGCGATGCCCCTGGCAAGGAAGCGGTCAAGCAGAAGATCAAGAGCGTGACCTGCGGCTTTGGGCCGGACAGAGCGATTTCGCTGAAGGATGGGACGGTCGGCTACAAGATCAGCTTTAAGCCGGCAAACGACACGGATTTCGTGTTCGAATCCCTGGAAAACGCGCTTTGATGGCTCGCGTTGCGGTTCCGCAGGTAGGAAGCGCAACTACAAACTCCGCCGCCGCGATGGCTCCCTCGACAACTTCCCGCGCTTTTGAAGCCGGAGGTGCGGTTTCTTGCCGCGGCTTCCATCGATGGCTTCGATGAACGCTCGCTCGGCCACCTAATTCGCCGAGTAGTGGATAGTCTCCAGCCGGACGAGCCCGCTTTGGGACGAGCCGCGTACCCAAAGATGCGGCCAACTTGGCCGCATCCGGTCATCTCAACCAGCTTGCCCTCGAAGGGCAGAGCCCTATACTTTAAACGCCGAGCCGTCCGCTGATGTGGGCCAGCACGAAGTAGACGCGCCCATCATCGGAGCCGAGCCTCGACTGGACCGAGCCGCCACGCGGATCGGAACGGCTCACGTCCTGCAGCATTTTCTCGAAGTCGGCCAGATAGCGCTCGACCACGCCCCGGAAGTTCTGATCGGATTCATACCGGCGCTGGACACGATCCACGACGGCTTGCGCCGGGCGTGAATAGAAGCCGCGCTGCTGCAGCATTTCGGCTTCGCCGCGCTTCAGCCTGGACCAGACGTCCAAAACCCGGCGCTCGTCGATGCACGAAGCGATGTCGGCCATGCTGAAATCCATGCCGCCAGCATCGGGTTGAGCCACGGCGCCAGCACCGCGCACCGTCTGGGGCGCAGCCATCGGCGGAAGTCCGTAGGATTCATCCTTCCGGGCGAACCCCGCCTCATCCCGCGCGAAGCCTGTTTCGTCCTCGGAAGCGCGAGCCAACAGATCACCAAGCGACCACTGGTTGCGGCGCTCGGGTGCCTGTTGAGCCTCGGCGAACGGTTGCAAGGGCGCGGGGGCCTGAAGCTGCGCCTCTGGGGCCCAGTTCTTCTCGCTGGCGGGCTGGCCGAAATCGTAGGCTGGCCGGGGCGAGAATGCCGCATCGTGCGGGGGCGGAAGTGCCGGCTGTTCCCGCAGCGGCGGCTCGGGCCTTTGCTCCGTAGGGGAGACAGCGCTGGAATAGCTGTGGCGGCCGGAGATATCCGAAAGCGCATCGAGGGCGGACAGCTGATCCTGCAACGCGCGCCTCATGGCGGTGGCGCTTTGCCTTGCCGTCTCCGGCAGGGCCTTCGCGTGGCGCTGAAGCTCGCTCTGCGCTGCTTCGAGGTCCACCGTGGCACGCCTTGTCGTATCGCGGACGACGCGCGTCGTATCGGAGAATTTCGACGAAAGCGACGTAAGCTGGGTGGAGACCTGATCGGAAAGCGAGCTGAAATTGGCTTGCAGCTCCGTTACCGCCTTCTGCGTGTGGACCTGTGCGTCCTGCCGCAAGCGTTCGATCTCGCGAATGGCCACCTGGGATTTCTCGGCGGAATCCTTGGCCAGAAGCTCCGTGACCTTGCGCGCCCTGACCTCGGCCTGGCTCAACGACTGCTCCAGCATGTTGGAGTAGGAATTCATCATGCGGTCGAGTTCCTGAGCCCGCGAGCCGACGTTTTCCATGAGCTTATTGAAGTTGACCTGACGCTGTTCCATCATGGCGTCAACCTTCGTATTCGACATTTCGAAGGTACGGGACGCATTGACGAGCGCCTGCCCTTGCTCCTCGAAACGTTTGGTCAAGCCGCCGAGCTGGTTGACCAGCGTTGCCGAGACTTCTTTCAGCACCCGGGCTTGGCCGGACAGTGCATCCGAGCCAGTCGACGAGCGATTTGCCAGCTCTTCCACAGACCGTTGCAGGCTGGCGGAGTTCTGGGACACCACACGTTCGATGGCAGCCGCCTGCCGTGCCAGCGTGTGCTCCATCGAGCCCGCTTGCTTGTCGATCGTGTCGCGGAGCGAGCCGGTCTGCTGGGCGATCGATGTCTCCAGTGCCTGGGTGCGTTGAGCAAGCGTGGCGTCGAGATGCTTGGTCCGCTCGGTCATACTTACTTCGAAGCTGTGCGTACGGCGGCTCAAGATGCTTTCCAGCGCCTGGACCCGCTCCGCCAGCGTGTCGTCGATACGCTGCGTGTGATCGTGCAGAACGGTCTGAAGAACCGAGGTGCGCTCGCCCAAAGCCTGGCCCAGCGATTGGGTTTTCTCGGTGAGTGCCCCTTCCAGCGCCGCTAAGTTGCGTGTAGCGCCTTCGATAATCGAGCTGAGGCGGGTCTGCTCCGTGCCCATCTTGTCGAGGATCGCCGGAATTTCCCGGCCAACCCGCTCGCTCATGCCGACAACGGAGCTGACAAGGCTGTTGCCTTTGGCCGAGATAGCTGCCGCGGCGCGGTCGGAGGTTTCCTGGATCGCGCGGGTAACTTCAAGGCTCGACGTGCGCAGCGACTCAGCCGCCGATGCGCCGTGCTTCACGAGTTGCTCGGTGATGCGAGCGCCGCGTTCCGCGAGTTTCTCGTCGATGGCCGACCCCGCTGCCGTGACGGCGGCGGTGATCTTCTGCCCGCGGGCGGCGAAAGTCTCGCTCATATTGACGGACGCGTGTCCAAGCGCCTGCGACGCTTTCTCGCTCGCCGCCGTGATTTCCCTCGTGACCTGGCTGCCGACGCCGCGCAGGGCCTCGCTCACGCGCTCGCTATTGTTGGCCAGCGCCTCGCGCTCGCTTGCAAGCTCGTTGATGAGATTCCTGATCCGGTTCTCGTTTTCGCTATAGGAGCGTTCGAGCGCGGCGACCTCGTTATGGACCAGCGCCTCAAGTTCGCCAGCGCGGCCAAGTGCGCGGGAGATCGCGTCGTTCATCGCCGCTACCTGCCGCCGGACGGTCTGGCCCAGCGAAGCGACCGACTGCTCGGCCATGCGATCCGGCTCGGCCAGCCGCACCGCCACCTCGGTCATGGCGGAAGACATCAGGCGCAACTCCTGGGCGCGCCAGACGAGGATGGCCAGGAACCAGAACAGCGCAATCGGTACGACGACAGTAGCAATAACCGCGACGATGGCCGGGTTGGTAAGCATGTCGGCGGTGCTGCCGGCGCTGTCGAAGGCCTTCTGGAACACGGCGTAGGATACGCCGAGCCCGAGCACGAACCAAACTGCCGAGGAGATCAGCGCGATCAGGAACGGCGACCGCGATGGACGCTGCTGAAGCGCGTAGATCAGCCCACCGATCGAAGGCATGTCGTCGTTCGCGGGGATGTGAGGCCGTGCCGCGCCCGCCCCACGCTTTTGCGCCGCGGGCCTGCCGCCGCCAGGCGAAAGCTGGACGCTATTGCCGGGGCCGCCTGGGCCGCGCTGTGGCGTCCGTCCTGGCACATTACCTTGCCCCGGATTTGGCTGCGCACCCTCGGCGCGCGGCCCTGTTCCCGTTTCCGCTGGAGCAATTCCGCTTATGTCCTGCGGCTTCGCCTCATCTTCCGGAGTAAGATCGATGGGCGTCTGGGAGATCGCTTGTTTCTGGCTCATCAGGCCGTCCTGACCGTATGTAAAATGTGTGAGATACCGCCAACACCGCAGGCTGATCGCTGACGATCCCGCGCCCCGGCATTACGCACAAACTCCAGGCAGCTCTTCATTGCTCCTCAAACGTGCGCTTAAAAGCGCCCCGAAGAAACCCATTCTGCGCCTTGGCTAATGGATTTTTGAGGCCAAAAAAAGATAGCCGGACGCCAAAAAATAATCGCCCACTCAAAACCACAATCTTAAACTTCTGTTTCGCATTGTAAATATTACGATTCGCCGCGATTTCATCATCTACCTTCGCTGGTGTGGAAAAAAATCGCAACTTTTTGGGGATTTGATGCAATTTTACCGCGCATCCGATCCCGCGGCCTCGTTCCAAAAGAGCGAAGCATTGCGGCTTTGAATTTTTGGCCGTTCTCCCTTAGAGAAGGAGCCTTGCGAGCGATTTGGCGGTGCCATGGTGAAAATCACATATATAGAGAACAGCGGTAAGGTGCATACGGTCGAGGGCGAACCCGGCCAGACGGTGATGGAGACGGCCATAAGGAACGCCGTACCGGGTATCGTCGCCGAATGCGGCGGAGCGTGCAGTTGCGCGACATGTCACGTTTATGTGGACGAGGCATGGAAAGAAAAGACAGGCAATCCGTCGCCAATGGAAGAGGACATGCTCGACTTCGCATTCGACGTGCGCCCGGCAAGCCGGCTGAGCTGCCAAATCCGGCTGAAGCCCGAGTTGGACGGCTTGGTCGTGCGCATCCCCGAGCATCAGAACTAGCGGCGAAAGCCCCGGCCGAAGCGAGCAAATGACATCTCCCGTTCAAACCGACGCCCTCATCGTTGGAGCTGGCCCCGTGGGGCTATTCGCCGTCTTCGAACTGGGCCTCCTCGACATCAAGGCGCACCTCGTCGACATACTGGACAGGCCCGGCGGGCAATGCGCCGAGCTTTACCCCGAGAAGCCGATCTACGACATTCCAGCACTCCCGTCCGTAACCGGCCAGGAACTTACAGACCGGCTCATGGAGCAGATCAAGCCGTTCGGGCCGGTTTTCCACTTCGGCGAGCGGGTGGATATGCTCAAACGTGTGGATAGCGGCTTCGAGGCTGTCACGGACGCAGGCACAACCTTCCTGGCCAAGGTCGTTGTCATCGCCGCGGGCGGCGGCTCGTTCACGCCGAAGCGGCCGCCGCTGGCGGGCATCGAGGCCTTCGAGGACACCTCCGTCTTCTATGCGGTACGCAAGATGGATGCGTTCCGCGGCAAGCATGTTGTCATCGTAGGCGGTGGCGATTCCGCGCTCGACTGGACGCTGAACCTTGAGCCCATCGCCAAGTCGGTTACGCTGATCCACCGCCGGCCCGAGTTCCGCGCCGCGCCGGATTCGGTGAACAAGATGCGGGCGCTGGAAGCCGCTGGCCGGCTCAAATTCCTCATCGGGCAGGTCACGAAGCTCAATGGCGAGGGCAGCGAGCTTAAGAGCCTGACCGTGCGCGGCCCAGTGAACGGCGGACCCGAACAGGAATACGGGATCGCGGCGGAGCGGCTCATTCCGTTCTTCGGGCTCACCATGAAGCTGGGACCCATCGCGGACTGGGGCCTGAACCTGCACGAGAACCTGATCCCCGTCGACACAGAGAGGTTCGAGACCTCCGAGCCCGGCATCTTCGCCATCGGCGACATCAACTGGTATCCCGGCAAGCTCAAGCTCATCCTATCGGGGTTCCACGAGGGGGCGCTCATGGCGCAGGCGGCGCACCGCCACATCTATCCGGACAAGCGCGTCGTCTTTCAGTACACAACCTCCTCATCGAACCTGCAAAAGAAGCTCGGTCTCCTCTAAGGCCGGGCCTCCCGCTGGGTACGGCATCCGCGTGGCCGGGCGCTTGTTCACCACCTGTTAACCAGCTTTCCTGGCATTTTTGGGTGCGGGACTGCTGCTTTTCGATGTTGAACTAATTTAGCGCAAGTTCTTTGAAGAAGCATTAAGCGGAACGCACCCCAAAGGGGCAAAAGTTGATATGGGGCGATTTCCGGCGTCTCTGTGCTGGTTCACGTCATTTTGGTTGTTCGCGACGATGTAACCTGCTTCGCCGCTCGCCCCATATCATCTTTTGCCCCTGCTACCCCGGACTGAGCGAATACATCGTTTTTTCAACGCGTTGCGGCGTTACTCCACCACCTCGCCAAAGGCCCCTCCGGGCACGAGCGGCGCCAGCCGGATGAGCCGGCAGTCCTCAACGGCCGCCTGCCTGTGCTTGACCGCCTCGCGGTACGCCGGATCGCGTAGCATCTCGACGAAAGCGGCAACGGAGGGGTATTCCGCAATGAAACAAATATCCCAGCGCTCCTCGCTTGGGCCGATCAGCATCATCTCGAACTTGCCCTGCCAGATAATCCGGCCGCCGAGCCGCGCGAACACCGGCCTGCTCTCGCGGCCGTAAACGGCGTAGGCCTCGGCACCCGTCGCCTGGCGGCCGTCCGGATAGGCTGCCCGCTCCCGCAGCCGGATAACGGTGAGCGCGTGAACCGGCCCTTCGCGATCGTTTTCGCGGAAGTCCGCGAAAGCTTCCTTGGTTGGATCGATATACCCCATCATCGTTGCGTCCTTTCTCGAATTAGCCCCTCCTGCGCCACAGACGCCACAAGCACGCCATCGCGTGAGAAAATGCTGCCCCGGCAAAAACCGCGCGCACCCTGGCTGCTCGGGCTGTCCTGCACATAGAGCAGCCATTCGTCGGCGCGGAACGGGCGGTGGAACCATACCGCATGGTCGAGGCTCGCCATCATGATGCGCGGATCGAACATCAGCCGGCCATGCGCCACCAGCGCCGTATCGAGCAGCGAGAAGTCCGACGCATAGGCCAGCACGCACTGGTGCAGCCGGAAATCGTCTGGCAGCGGCCCGCTTGCCTTGATCCAGATATGCTGCCTGGGCTCACCCTTCTCGGGGGACAGGAAACGCGAAAGGTCAGTCGGGCGCAACTCGATGGGCCGCTCGAACTCCCAATACTTGCGCATCACCTCGGGCAGGTTCGGCAAGAGCCGCGCCTTCAGCTCCTCCTCGGAGGCAAGCTCCTCCGGCGGTGGCACGTCCGGCATCGCGGCCTGATGATCGAAACCCGGCTCGGGTTTATGGAACGACACCGCCATGGTGAACATCGCCTGCCCATGCTGGATCGCCACCACCCGCCGCGTGGTGAAGCTGCCCCCGTCGCGGATGCGGTCCACCTCGTAGATGATGGGCGCCTTGGGATCGCCGGGCAGGAGAAAATAGGCGTGGAGCGAATGGGCGAGGCGGTCCTTGGCCGCGACGGTGCGGTCGGCGGCGACGAGGGCCTGGCCCACGACCTGGCCGCCATAGACGCGCTGCCAGCCGTTTTGCGGGCTGCGGCCCCGGAAAAGGTTCTGTTCGAGCTGTTCCAGGTCGAGGATATTGATCAGGCTGTCTACGGCAGACATGCGCGCTCCTTGAGGCTATGCTTTAACAGGCGCTACCGCGCTTCGCGCTGCTTG
>PMBZ01000006.1 GCA_003153975.1 Hyphomicrobiales bacterium | reverse complement strand
GTCTTCGTTATCTTGACGATTGCATCCGTGGGGGCTGCGATTTGCGGCTTCGGACGCTCCTGTAGGGCCTTCTCCGCAGGTCCCAAGTAAACGAGAGCTTTCATCGATAATATCCCTGTTCTTTTTGTGAAGCACTTTCGAGCTGACGGCTTCGCCTCCGTCCGGCGAGCCGCGATGGAGCAACAATTCGGTGTCTCATCGATGGGGCGGAATTTAATCACTTGCTCCGCTGGGCGAAAGAGTCGGAATCTACTCATGCCGCGAGGTTGGAAAATATTAGAACGCCTAAGATTCGCATTGGATAATGGCCAGCATTTACACGATTTTGTGCTAGTAACGTCAAGCTACCGCTGCCAGTACTACTCAACAGCGCAGTTTTCGTGCTCTACCGCGCTCCGCGCTGCATGAGCGCAATTGCTCGCGGCGCCGGCGACAGGGGGCCAAGAAGGAGGCGAATTTCGCCCAGCGGCGGAATGCTGGCCGATCCGGCTGAGTAGTTTCCGAGTCTATCTTCGTTAGAACAGCACAGCGTATTACTTAAGTCTTCGTGCTTTGCATGAGACTTGAGGTGGCCGTCAGGGTTGCCTCTGTATTGCGGTGCGAGGGCCGGGCACAGTCCCCCACCTGTGCCCGGCCATTCACTGTCCCAGGCGGCCGATGCGGCCAGCATAGAACAACGTAGGGAGTTCCATCATGGCACCGGTTACTCGCGCGCCCGATCCCTCCGGCAGCGCCGGCAGGAACATGCCGCAAGTCTATCTCGTTGGCGGCGGCATCGCCTCGATGGCCGCTGCCGCTTTCATGATCCGCGATGGCGACATTCCAGGGCACAACATCACAATCTTCGAAGAACTCGATAAAATCGGTGGAAGCATGGATGGCTCGGGCTCCCCCGAGGCGGGCTATCTGCTGCGCGGCGGCCGGATGTTCGAAAGCAAATACCTCTGCACCTTCGAGCTTTTTTCCTCGATCCCAACGCTCGATGGAAGCCAGTCGGTTACCGCGGAAACCCTCGGCTGGAATAAGACGATGAAGACCTCGTCGAAATCGCGCCTCTTCCGCAATGGCAAACGGCAAACCGCCCCCGAATTCGGCCTTAGCGAAAAGCACATATTGACGATCGAGCGGCTGGCGGCCGAGCCGGAGAGCATGCTTGGAAGCACCACGATCGCTGGCCAGTTCGATCCGGCATTCTTCAAAACCGATTTCTGGTTCATGTGGGGCACGACGTTTGCCTTTCAGCCCTGGCACAGCGCGGTCGAGTTCAAGCGCTATCTCGTGCGGTTCGCCCATATGGTCTCGGGTTTCGAGCGTTTGGAAGGGATACTGCGGACCGTCTACAATCAATACGATTCGATGATCCGCCCGTTGGAGAAGTGGCTCGACGAGCGCGGCGTGGTTTTTCAGCTGAATACGCACGTCACAAATCTCCTCTTCGACAGGCAAGACGGTAAGTTCGCCGTAACCGGCATCGCTTATGAGCGCGGGGGACAAACCGGTGAGATCGCCGTCCGCGCCACCGACCATGTGCTAGTCACCCTTGGCTCGATGACCGAAGCCTCAAGCGTTGGCGGCATGGACACCGCGCCCATGCTCAATGGCAAGGCGGATGGCGGCGCGTGGACTCTCTGGGAGACAATCGCCAAGGGCCAGCCTGGGTTCGGCCGCCCCTCGGTCTTCGACGATCACATCGGCCGGTCCAAATGGCTATCGTTCACCACCACCATGCACGGCCCGGACTTGCTGCGCATCGTCCGCGATTTGACAGGCAATGTGCCTGGCGAGGGCGGATTGATCACTTTCCCAGATTCCAATTGGCTTGCCTCCATCGTCATCCCGCACCAGCCGCATTTCATCGGCCAGCCGGAAGGCGTCAGCGTGCTCTGGGGCTACGGCCTCTCCGTCGATCAGCCCGGCAATTTCGTGAAAAAAGCCATGTCCGCCTGCACCGGGCGCGAGATCATGACGGAAATACTCGGTCATCTGCACATCGAGGCGGAGGCATCGAAGATACTTGAGACCTCCATCTGTATTCCCTGCATGATGCCTTTCATTACCAGCCAGTTTCTGCCGCGAATAAAGGGCGACCGGCCCCCGGTTTTTCCAGACGGTTCAAAAAATCTAGCCTTCATGGGGCAGTTTTGCGAACAGCCGGACGATGTCGTGTTCACCGTCGAGTATTCGATACGCTCGGCGCAGACCGCTGTTTACGCACTGCTCGGCCTGAAGCGCGAGCCTCCGGCGGTATATATGGGAAAGTTCGATCCGCGCGTTCTGTACAAGGCCTTTATGGCTTTGCACGATTTCCGTTCCGGAGGCAGGGCGGCTTAACGGCGCCATCGCGCGGCCCTTCTTCGTGCATGAAAGGCTTAACTTGGGAGGCGTCCTGTACGCGGAAACAATCGTGGCGTTTCTTTACTTATATAGCCGCTCCAGGCCGAGTAGTTTCCGAGCCTATCTTCGCAGGATAACTGCCTGGTATTGCCGGCAAAGCTGGGCGGCGCACCCAATAGCCGAATCCCGGCCGGTCTGGCTCGGCTTGCATCTCATCCGGCGCGTGCCGTGCAGAAAGCCCTTTGCCGGTTCCGCCCGTCCCGAAAGAGGATCGAATGGAAAACCTTGATACAGCCATTGCTGTCTTTGCTGACCACCAGGCGGCGGAAACAGCCATTAAAAAGCTCGCCCAGGCCGGGTTCGAGATGAAGAACCTCAGCATTGTNNGGGGCGCCTATTGGGGCGGCCTCTGGGGCTTGCTTTTTGGCGGCATTTTTTTGACGGCGCCGCTTGGAGGGTCCGTCGTCGTGCTGGGATATCTTGGCGCCATCGTGATCGCTGGTCTTGAGAACGCAATTCTCGTGGGCGGGATAAGTGCGCTTGGGGCGGCACTCTACAGTATTGGCATTCCGAAGGACAGCGTGGTCGAATACGAGGCCGCCTTGAAAGCTGACAACTTCCTGGTTATGGCGCACGGCACGGCCGAGGAAGTGGCGAAAGCCAAGTCAATCCTCAGCACGTCCAACCCCTCACGCCTCGACTCGCATACCGCCGCCAAATCGGTTGAGCCCGCGGATTATCATCCCGCCAATGCAGTTGTTTGAATAACAGAGGCGGCCTCCGCTCTGAGCTTACCGGAGGTCTCGCCCCGTACTTCTAGGCCGCGATCATCACCGCTCTCCTGGCTGTTCAATGCTGCGCCCGGTTTGCTCCAGGAGAGCCGCACGCAGGCAACCCTCGCTGCGCTGAAGCCGGTGTTTGCGCTAAGCGTATTCGCCAAATTGGCCCGCCGCTTTTGAAATTCCGTACCTTAGGTAGTTTCCGGCCCTAACGGGGAGGGCTGCGGCACATCATATCGAGTTAACATGCCTCTATGCCGATCCCAGCGCTCGATCAAGAACATGAAAGCCTGTGATTGAAATGACAAATTCTGCTTCGGCGTCTTCTAATATTACGCTTGCGTTCGATAACTTCTTATTTGCGCGGATCGACAAGAATAGCGAGGAAACGCCGCTCAGCGTGCTTTCAGTGCTTGCCCGGCTGGGCATCGATCCTTGGGAAGAGGCGGCCAGACTGGCACAATTGCCCCGCCTTGCTGCGGCTGAGAGACTGGCCTCGATGATTGCCGCCATACCCGGCGCTTCATCAGCCTACCTCGATGCCCGGACGGTTTCCGATCGCTTGATCTCGCTTTTGCCGGCCCGGCCTGCTGTCACGGGCCGGCCTAGGCTCGAAGCCGGCGTTCATCCGCGGAGCACGTCATGGTTCGCCGTCTTGCTAATCCTGGCGGCCCTCCTTGTTGTTATCAAATCGATCCTCGTAAGCTATTAGCCACCCGCCCAGGCTAACGAAGCTCATGTCGCGGCTGAAAACTAAGCCTGAGTAGATTCCGAGCCTATTAATTTGCCAACTTTTTACCTTATATCGGAGTGCACGTAGAGTGCACCCAAACGGAGGACTTATAATGATCAGATTGATAATTGCACTTGGCGTTTTTGCTGCACTCGCCGCCCCTGCGATGGCGGGGGAATACTACATCGTTCATGGCCATGACCGGCATTGCAATGTTGTGGAGCGCATCCCGGAAGGTAACGAGTTCATTCGGATTGGCCCGTTGAGCTTTGGCAGCCGCGACGAAGCCGAAAGGCAGGTGAGAGTTGTCTGTAGCGATAATGGCTACTATCGCGACGAACAGCGGCGCGAGGAGCACAGAGAAAACCGTTAGAGGTTTTCCTGCCCCCCAATCTTTGCAATGAGAAATGCACCTAAACCGGGTGCATTTCTCATTGCGCGGGAAATGGCCCGTACCGCATATTTTCCGCCAAAGTTATTACTTGCACACTGAGTATTTCCCGAATCTATAGTGTCATCTGGCGCCGCATTGGTCTTGCAATCTTCCATCCCTATGGTGGCATCGCCTTTGACGGCGTTCAAGCACGTATTGGCCGGCGAACTGGCGAAGGACCTGACGAAAATCCCGGCCGCTAAGATTCTTGCCCATTTGCACGGCGTTTTGCCCATCTGATCTTTGCGTACTCGATTGAGTATTTTCCGAGTCTGTGGGCCGCGTCCTCCATCTCCTAAGATGAAGCTACCTTACAGATGAGAGGCGATGTTCATGCGTACTATCTCAGAAGAGCGCTTTATTGCCACCAAGGTGCTGATCGAGTTTGAGGATGGCCCCCTGTCCCTTTGCATTCCGCGCGGCGCGACGCTGGGGGATGTTTCAGAGAAGCTGCACAACATTTGCAAATGGCATCGAGGTGGGGCTCTCTCCATCGATGTACGTTTCGGCGCAGCGAATGCGAGGGGCCGTGCCGCCACGCATTCCCCCGTATCCTTCTCGAATTCTCAGCTGAGCGCATCCCCGGCTATGTTCCGGTAAAGCTCTGTCTGAGCAGTGCGTAG
>PMBZ01000071.1 GCA_003153975.1 Hyphomicrobiales bacterium | reverse complement strand
ATGCCGGTGAAGTTCGCCATCGCGGCAACGATGTTGAGCTGCACGCTGTCGAACAGCTTATAGATGTAAATCGCCGAGAACGCGCCGACCGACCGGCTGACGAAGCTGTAGACCCAGAACAGAAAGACCAGCGAGCGCAGACGGCTTCGCATCGACCAGAACTGCGCCAAGGAAAGCATTGCAAAACCCTCGCCCGTTTGCCGCCGCGAGGCCGCTTACCACGGAAACCTGCTCACAGGCTGATTTTATTGGCCGCGTTAAGGCCGAGCATCAGGGAGGCCACGGTGATCGACGTTAGCGCGCCGCCAATGGCAAGCTCCAAAGCCTCGCGATAGGGCATGCGCTCCACCTCGATCACCTCGGTTGGGTCGTGGCGCAGCGTAGAGATTTGCGACACGTTTTCAGCCAGCACGGTGTGGCAGAGATTGGTGTTGCTTGCCGCGTTGGCGGAAAGGCTCGCAACGAGCGTGAGCTGCGCCGCATTCCCATAACCCGTCTCTTCCAGAAGCTCGCGGGCAGCAGCCTCCAGGATGGGTTCGCCTGCCTCGATGGTGCCCGCGGGCACTCCAAGCGTGATACGCCCGAGCCCGTGCCGGTACTGCCGCACAAGGATCACATGGTCCTCGGCGTCGAGAGCGACGATGTTCACCCAATCGGGGTATTCCAGCACATAAAAGGGAGAGATCTCCACGCCCTCCGCCGTGACGCAATCGTCCGCGCGCACGGAAATCCAAGGGCTGCGAAGCACGTGCTTCGAGCCTCGCACCGTCCATGGCTTAAGCTTGCCGCTCATGCTGCTCTCCCCCGCTCCGTTCTCTCAACCCAGCCCAATCGCTGCTGCCCGGCGCCTAAGCGCGGGCACGTCCAATAATGCGGCCATCGCGGGAAACGATCAATATATCCGCTTCGATGCCCGGATTGTTCAGCACCTTCCGCACCTCTTGCAGGGCGAGGCGCGCGACGCAATCCGCGAGCGGCAGTTTCGCCTGCCCGGCGAGCGCAAGCACCTCCTGCGCGGTCTTCGCCTGCCGTGCCGCTTGCACCAGGGCTTCATCCGCGCCGAGCCCGGCCAGCCAGCCCGCCAGCGCCGGGATGTCCGCGAGTCCCCGCTTCGAATGCAGGTCGAGCCGGCCGCCCGCGAGCTTCGACATTTTCGCGAACCCGCCAGCGACGGTGACGCGCGGCACCGGGTGCGTCTTGAGATATTTGAGCATGCCGCCGGCGAAGTTGCCCATGTCGACGAGCGCGATCTCGGGCAGGCCGTACTCCCGCGCCGCCGCCGCTTCCGAGGTGGCACCCGCCGCGCCCGCGATATGCGTGAGCCCGGCCGCGCGCGCCACGTCGATGCCGCGATGGATGGTGTCGATCCAGGCCACGCAGGAATAGGGAACGACAATCCCGGTGGTGCCGAGGATCGAAAGGCCGCCGATCACGCCAAGCCGCGCGTTCAGCGTCCGCTCCGCGATCTTCTCTCCGCCGGGAATGGAGATTTCGACCGCGATATCCTCCGTCCCGCCGAAAAGCTCCGCTGCTTCGCGCGCGGCCTCACGGATCATCGCGCGCGGCACCGGATTGATGGCGGGTTCGCTTGGCGGAATGGGAAGCCCGGCCCGCGTCACCGTGCCCACGCCCGCGCCCGCGCTGAAGGTGACGCCGCTACCAGGTGCCCCACGCGAAACCGTCGCAACGATCAGCGCGCCATGCGTTACGTCGGGATCGTCGCCTGCGTCTTTGACCACGCCCGCGCGCGCAAAGCCGTGGCCTATCTCCTCAAGGGCGAGCGCAAAGCTTGGCCGCATCCCGCCCGGCAACGTCACCGCGACGGGATCGGGAAAGCCGCCGCCGAAAAGCGCCTGGGCCGCGGCGCGGCAGGCGGCGGCCGCGCATGTTCCCGTCGTCCAGCCGCGGCGCAGGGCAGTGCCGGGGATTGCATCGGACTTGGAATGCGAAGGTTTGCCGCTATCGCTCATAGGCGTTATGTAGAGCAATGTTTCCTTCTCGCAGCAAGCCGCATGGCATTCTTATCGCCGCGCCGCGCTCCGGCTCCGGCAAAACCATGGTGACGCTCGGGCTCTTGCGCGCGCTCAGGCGGCGCGGCCTCGCCGTCCAGCCCTTCAAATGCGGACCGGATTACATCGACCCGGCCTTCCATGAGGCGGCCTGCGGGCGGCCGAGCTATAACCTCGATAGCTGGGCCATGCGCAAGGAAACCGCACTCGCGCTGCTGAACGAGGCGGATGGCGCCGACTTCATCGTCGCCGAAGCGCTGATGGGGCTTTTCGACGGCATTGCCACGCCAAGCCATTGGGGCAATGGCGCGAGCGCCGATATCGCCGTACTCGCGGGCCTGCCGGTTGTCCTGGTGCTCGATATTTCGGGGCAGTCCCAGACTGCGGCGGCAGTCGCGCGCGGGTTTGCCGGTTTGCGGCCGGGCGTCGATATCGCGGGCGTCATCCTGAACCGCGCGGGAAGCCCCCGCCACGAACGCCTGGCACGCGCGGGCTTCGACGAAATCGGCATGCGGGTCTTCGGCGCGATCCCGCGCAATCGAGCGATCATGCTGCCCGAACGGCATCTGGGCCTCGTGCAGGCCGGGGAAATCGCGGGGCTTTCAGCTTGCCTCGATGCGCTCGCGGACGTGGCGGAGACACATATCGATATCGAAGCGCTGCTGGAAATAGCCCCCTCACCCCCCGCCCTCTCCCGCGAGGGGAGAGGGAGCCTGCCGGCGGCCACATCGTCCCCTCTCCCCTCGTGGGAGAGGGACAGGGTGAGAGGGGCCTTGCCTCCCCCAGGGCAGCGCATCGCGCTTGCGCGGGACGCGGCGTTTTCCTTCGTGTATCCGCATATTCTCAAAGGCTGGCGGGATGCGGGGGCCGAAATTCTGCCATTCTCGCCACTGGCGGACGAAGCGCCGCCCGCATCGGCGGATGTGGCCTGGCTGCCCGGCGGCTATCCCGAGCTTCACGCGGGGCGGCTCGCCTCGGCTGCGAATTTCATCGCGGGGATGCGCTCCTTCGCGGAAACCAGGCCCGTTCACGGCGAATGCGGGGGCTACATGGTGCTGGGCGACGGCCTGCTCGATGCGAAGGGCGCACGGCACGCCATGCTGGGGCTTTTGCGGCTTGAAACGAGCTTCGCCGCGCGAAAGCTTCACCTGGGATACCGGCGCGCCGAACTCCTGGCGCCATGCGCTCTTGGCGAGCGCGGCGGCATGATTTCAGGCCACGAGTTCCATTATTCCACAGTGCTCGCCGAGGAGGGCGAAAAGCTCCTAACCCCCGTGAACGCCGATGGAGAGCCAGTCCCCGCGCACGGCCTGTGCCGCGGCAACGTCACCGGCTCCTTTTTGCATGTCATCGACTGGTGGAGCCCCGACCTTGCATCCAGCCCCTAAGCGGACTGGAAGAGGTTGGGCGCATCGAGAACCGGCTCGTCGCGCACCTGCGGCGTCTGGGAGGAACCCACGCCGAGGAAGGAGAAGAACCGCCGCCGGCGGTGTTCCTTCTGGTCGCGCTCCTGCTTCCTGAGGTGCTGTGCAAGCGCGAGATAAGGATTGGCAAGCTCGCGGTCGTCGGCCGCGCCCTTGGCGATGCGGTGCCAGATCACACCAAGCGGGCGCCGCGTCTTGACCTCGATGGCGCCGATTACCATGACGGCGATATAGGGCAGGATGTTCTGCAGCGCCGGGGCCTCGATGGGCAGAACCTTGGTCCGGTTCTCGATGATCTTCTTCACCCGGGAATCGCGCACAAACAGATATTCGAGCACCCGCTCGCCTTCCTTCTGCACTTGGCCGTGCCCGAAGATGCGCGGATCGTCGAGGAAGCGGTCGTAGCGGCGCGAGCCCAGGAACTCCAGAACCGCAAGCAGCCCTTCATGCGTCTGCGCGCGCTTCTCGATGGCCTTGGCCATCGGCGGGATGAAATACCGGACAGCCTGCGCCATCAGCTCATCCGTGAAGCCGAACGCCTGCCCCATGTTCGAAAATGCGCGGCTACCCTGCGCGCTTGCGATAATTTGAAAGAGCTTCATAGCTCGCCTCGTTCCGCCTGATTGGCTCGCGAGGCGATCATGCGCCTCTTAAGCCTGGCCCCCTGGGAAACTCGCTTTACGCACCCACGCCATCCTTCTCGGCTTTTGAAATTGCAGCCGAATCACTCAGCACTAATAAAGTGTAAACAGTTTCGGCCCCGTGCGAATGGCTGTCGCGCCAGTTCGCCTCAAATTCATCACACTCGTTGCGGAATTGCACCACAATCGGCAAGGGGGAGCAAAACATGCTTCGGTGGATCGAAGCTTGCGTGGCCGCGGTGACGGAGCCGGACGCGGCACCTCCAGGGGAACGGCCGGCGTTCGCGGCCGCCCGTGAGCTTCGCCGAATTAGAATGACCACTCGCGCGATTTCGCCACGAGGAAGTCGCGGAATGCGTTAACGCGTTTCGTGTCCTTCAAGTCCTCCGGATAGACGAAAAATGCGTCGAATACGGGCATTTCCATCTCTTCCAGGACATTGACCAGGCGCGGGTCGTCTTTCGCGAGATAATCCGGCAGGACGGCGATGCCGATGCCATGCACGACCGCCTCACGCAGCGCGACAAGGCTGTTGATTCTGAGTGCCGGTTCGCGCGGCCCCCTGGCATCGCGGTTTGCCGTCTCAAGCCAATTCATTTCTTTGAACGGACTGGGCACCGGCCCGCCATAGGTCAGGATACGGTGCTTATCGAGATCGCCGGCGGACTGCGGCTTGCCGTGCCGCTTTATGTACTCGTGCGCGGCGTAGGTGTGATAGTGCGCGGTGAACAGCCTCCGCCGCACGAGATCCTGCTGGGTCGGAGCGCCGAACCAGATCGCCACGTCCGCCTCCCGCATGGTGAGATTGAGGGTCTCGTCGCCAAGCAGGAGGTTGAGCTGGATATCCGGATAGAGCTTCATGAACTCGTTCAGGCGCGGCGTGAGCCAGCCCGTTCCGAACGCCTGCGTCGTTGTCACCCTCAGCTCGCCGCTGGGCTTGCCCCGCGAATCCGCGAGCAGGATCTGCGTTGTCGCAAGCTTGTTCAGCACGTCCTGCGCGGTCCGGTAGAGCAGCTCGCCCTGCTCGGTCAGCACCAGGCCGCGCGCGTGACGGTGGAACAGGGGAACGTTCAGATCCCGTTCGAGCGCGCTGATGTGACGGCTGACGGCGGACTGGCTGATGGCCAGCGCTTCGCCCGCGTGCGTGAAGCTTCCCGCCTCGGCGGCGGCATGAAATATACGCAGCTTGTCCCAATCCAAGGGCATAGCTTTTGCCTCCGGGATTCCAGGCGCCTAGCGGGCGGCCTGCGCAGGGGTTTCCAGGCTTGCCAGATAGCGTTCGGCGTCCAGGGCCGCCATGCAGCCCATGCCGGCGGCGGTAACGGCCTGGCGGTAAGTGTCGTCGGTCACATCGCCCGCGGCGAACACGCCCGGAACGTTGGTCGCCGCCGATTTGGGGGCGGTCACGATATAACCCGAGGGGCTCATCTCCAGCTGTCCCTTGAATATCGCGGTCGCGGGCGCATGGCCGATGGCGATGAACACGCCGTCCACGGCAAGCTCGCTGGCCGCGCCGGTCTTCACGTCGCGCAGCCTTATGCCGGACACGCCCTTCGGGTTCTCGCTTCCCAAAACCTCATCGAGCGCGGCGTTCCAAACCACCTTCACCTTCGGGTTCGCGAACAGCCTCTGCTGCAGGATCTTCTCGGCGCGGAAGGAATCCCGGCGGTGGATCACGGTGACGGAGCGCGCGAAGTTGGTCAGGAATATCGCCTCCTCGACAGCGGAATTGCCGCCGCCGATCACGGCAACGTCTCTGCCCTTATAAAAAAAGCCGTCGCAGGTCGCGCAGGCCGATACGCCATAGCCTTGGAATTTCTGTTCGCTTGGCAGGCCAAGCCACCGGGCCTGGGCGCCCGTGCAAACGATCGCCGCCTCCGCGGTGTAGCTTGTGCCGGAATCGCCTTGCAGCGTGAACGGCCGCCGCGCGAAGTCCACCGAGACGATGTGATCCTGGACGATCTCCGCGCCCACATGCAGCGCCTGCGCGCGCATCTGCTCCATGAGCCACGGCCCCTGGATCGCCGCCGCGAAGCCCGGATAGTTCTCGACATCGGTGGTTATGGTAAGCTGGCCGCCCGGCTGCATTCCCTCGATCAGAACCGGCTGCAGCATGGCGCGGGCGGCATAGATTGCCGCCGTATAGCCCGCCGGACCGGACCCAACGATAACGAGCCTCGCCTTACGCTCTGTCATGGCGCATTTCTCTCCCCGTCCCCTTGTGTTGCATCGCACAAGTGGGCTTGCAAGGGGTTTTTGCAAGAAGATTAACTGGGGGCACGGCGTCCGGGCGCGGCGGGCGGCGCCCGCATCCGCTCACATTAACGAAACTTTGCTTCTGAATTTGCATTTTTTGATCTTAATCATTTTTTATCCTGCTCCTGCCGGTTATCAGAATAGGTTTAGCCTAGAGGGTGCCCATGGCCTCTACACGGACGCTTAACGACGTGAACAAACCTGCGAAATTGGATGCCACCGACTGGCGAATATTGACCGAGCTGCAAAAAAACGGCCGGATGACCAATGTTGAGCTTGCCTTCCGGGTGGGTCTTTCTGCTCCGCCATGCCTCAGGCGCGTCCGGGAACTGGAACGCGCCGGCGTTATTTCCGGGTATCACGCGGCGTTCAACCTGCCCCGGCTGGGCTTCCACCTGACGGCCTTCGCTTACGTGAAGCTCGAAAGCCAGTCCGAGGCCGACCTGTCGGCATTCGAGGCGCGGACACGCCAGTGGGATATCGTGCGCGAGGCGCACATGCTGTCCGGGGATACCGATTTTCTGTTGAAGTGCGTCGCGCCCGATGTCGTGACGTTTCAGAACTTCATCATCCGTGAGCTGACGGCCGCGCCGAACGTCAGTTCGGTGAAAACCGCGATCACGATCAAGACCGCGAAGCAGGAGCCGGGCGCCCCGCTGGAGTGAAACGCGGAGAGATTGCGCGGACAACCGGCTGAGGTCTTTGCTCTCCCCCTCACCCCTGCCCCCTCTCCCGCAAGGGGAGAGGGGAACGGCCGCTCAACGGGCACAGCCTCACTCCCCTCTCCCCTTGCGGGAGAGGGGCTGGGGGTGAGGGGGAGCCAAAAGCTCCGCAGCCGGGTTAAAACAAAGTAAATCCCCGCAGGCAGCGCATCATGGTTAATGACGGCGTGGTAAACGGCAAAACTTCACCTGCTTTTCTAGCGAATTTTCGCGAAATTTTTCCGTTTTCAGGTCGATTTTCGCGTTTCGAAAACACCGTTAAATATAGCTGTGATTTTAATATTAACCACGATTTGACGCATCTTGTGCCTGCAAGCGCCGTGCGGCACTATGGATTCACGTCATCAAAACAATGACTTAGCGCGCACTTAAAACTTTAGAAAACTTTCCGCCCTATAGTAGCGGCATGAATGAACCGGCCTCCACACGCGCCAAAACATGGAAAACCCGCTCCGCCCTGGTTAACGGGCAGTTAGCGGCGAGCGGCGCAGCGAACATGGTTTTGGGTCGCCTGGATGTTTCGAAGCTCTCAGCCACGCCAGCAGATTCCTGGCTGAACCGATGCGGCGCGCGGCTAATCCCTCACGCGGCCGCTTCGCGGCCACCCTCTCCCAGCAAGCTGGTCTTGGCGAGCTTGCCTCTTTCCGCTTCCGCACCCGCAAGCGGATGGGAAGAGGGTTATTCCCTGCTACACCACCGACTGCGCCGCCATGTTCGCGAGGAAATCGGCGACCTCCTGGTCTTCCGCCGAGGTCAGGCCGCTGATGCCCGCAGCGCCCACGATCTTGCCGTCCGCGTTCTTCAAAACGCTGCCGCCCGGCAGGGCCGTGAGCTTCTCGTCGCAGAAATAGCCGACCGGGATGTTCTCCTTCTCCAGCCGCTGGAGCAGCGCGTCGGTGCTCACCATCATGCGCGCGGAGCTATAGGCCTTGCCCTGCGAGATGGCGATGCTGCGCAGGGGCGCGCCTTCCATGCGCTGGAAGGCGATCAGGAAGCCCGCCGGATCGCAGACGGCCACGCAAATCGGGCGGCTATACTCCGCCTTGGCCTTTTCCATCGCGAGCCGGGTGAGTTCGTTGGCTTGGGCAAGCGTCAGCGCATCCATGCTTCCAGTTCCTCTGGCCGGGCCGGGAGGCAGCCGGCGTTGGTGGCAATTCGACGCAATATGTTACACTCGCGGGGCTCCCGATGTCTCGTGACTTTTAGGCTTATTCGCGGCAGCGGCGGCAACCAGGGAGAGCATCGTGACCACTCTCAACGGAATTCTCGAAACGGCCGTCTATGTGGACGATATGGCGCGCGCGCAAGCCTTCTACGAAGAGGTGATGGGGCTCAAGCCGATGTTCCAGGACCGGCGGCTGACCGCCTACGATGTGGCCGGGCGCAGCGTGCTCTTGGTGTTCAAGCGGGGCGCCTCCCTTGAGCCGGCCGTGCTGCCGGGCGGCACGATTCCCGCACACGATGGCGCGGGGCCGTTGCACTTGGCGTTCGCGACCGGCGCGGACCAGCTTGCCGCTTGGGAGGAAAGGCTCAAGGCGAACAGGGTGGAAATCGAAGGGCGCACCGATTGGCCGCGCGGCGGGAAGAGCATCTATTTCCGCGATCCGGACGGCCACCTGATCGAACTCGCCACCCCCGGCCTCTGGCCGATTTATTGAAGAGGATGCGGCGAAGGCGGAGCAAGGAACTGGCGGTTCAACCCCTCACCCTGTCCCTCTCCCCAACGGGAGAAGGAACGCCCGAATGCAGGCCGTGCCCGCTCAACACCGTCCCCTCTCCCGTGGGGAGAGGGGCAGGGTGAGGGGAGACTCGCTGCATGCGGTTCTCAACCTTCGAACACAAGCGCCCCCCCCTCATGCGGTCCATCACTCCACGGCGCGCACGACGCTTAATGCGCGAAGATGCCTCACGTCCGACAAACGCACGATATTGCCCGCCGACTGCGCCTCATACGCTTCGAGCCACTCGATGTCCTCCATGAGTTCGCGAATGCAGATCAGCACATGGACTTCCGGCTGGGTATCGGCCTCACGCTCCATTATGTGGAGCGCCGATTCGATGTGCCATTTGCACTTCGCTATATCCTCGGGTTTCATCTCAAGGTCCCGTTTGGTTGCACGCTGGAACTGCCTTTTCGCGCTTTATGATTACCGAATCGCTAAAGCTTATGCGAAACTCATGACGCTCTTGCATAAATTCAAAAGTTGTCGCTTTAAGGCCCCGCTTTAACCGAAACGGCAAAAAAGAATGCAGGCCCGTTAACTTTCCGCTAAACAGGCAGCAGGCGGGATAGTTTACGAGGAGTAAAGGAATTGCGTGTATTCGCGGCTCACCGGGCCGGCGTTCTAATCGCATTGGCGCTCATCGGCGTGCCGGCCGGGCTGCCGGCGGCCGGTTCCGAAGCAATGGCACAAACCCCGGGACAAACCATGACCACACCTTCAGGCTTGCAGATCCAGGACACCACCGTCGGCGCTGGCCCCAAGCCCAAGCCAGGCCAAATCTGCGTCATGCACTATACCGGCTGGCTTTACGAGAACGGCGCCAAGGGCAAGAAGTTCGACAGCTCGCTCGACCGTGGCGAGCCCTTCGAGTTCAAGATCGCGGCTGGCCAAGTGATCCGCGGCTGGGACGAGGGCGTCGCCACGATGCAGGTGGGCGGAAAGCGCACACTCATCATTCCGGCGAACCTCGGCTATGGCGCGCGCGGCGCCGGCGGTGTCATTCCGCCGAATGCCACGCTGCTCTTCGAGGTCGAACTCCTGGCGGTGAAATAGGCCGCCCTCGCGCTGGGCAGGTTAACGGTTATGGTGTATAACCCCACTCGACCGGCCGGCGCGGGTTTCGTTGACCACGGATTTTTTTCGATGTCGTCCAGGACGAGGGAAAGGCCCCGGCGCTTCTTGCGCAAACCGCTTAAGCTGTTTATCCGGATTAAATGCAAATCGTGCGAGGGTTAGCGCCTTCGCGCTTTTTGCGGTGTCCACTGCGGTTGCCTTGCGTCCCTCACTTCTGGATCAGCCATGCTGCTCTCTGCGCGCGTATTGACGGTCGAACAGTTTTTCCGGTTGGGCATCTTCACCGCGGCAAACGTACAGCGCGATTATGTCTGGGATGCCAAGCAGAGCGAGGAACTGCTCGCGGATATCGAGCGTGCCTGCGCCGCGCATTTGCCAGAGCCCGAGCAGCACAGCGGGCCGGTGATATCGATCGCCGGCGACACGGGCGAGGAAGCCGATGCCGCCGATGGAGCCTGGGTTCTACCCGCCGGGCAGGAGGATGCCGCCGGCTACCACCTGGGCGCCATGGTGCTCCGGCGCGCGGGTCCCGGCACATGCGAAATCTTCGACGGACTACAGCGCGCGACCACGCTCACCATCCTGCTTTGCATCATTCGCGACCTCACCGCGTCCGGAGAGTTACGAGGCCGGATCGGCGGCCTGATCCAGGACCGCGGCACCAACAGGCTCCACATCGCCGGTGCCGACTACACGCTTTCCAGCGAAATCCAGGGTCCAGGCCAGACGCTCAAGACTTTCAAGCGCCCAGCCGGCGCCAGGGGCACGCGCATCAGGCATTCGCGCTCGATCTTCCATGGCTATCTCTCCGCCTGGGACCAGGAACGCCTGTCGCTGTTCGCGGACTTTCTGCTTTCGCACACGCTGCTGGTCGTCTCCGAGACGGAGAGCCACACGCTCGCGCGCCAAGTGTTCATCACGGCCAACAATCGCGGAGTGCAGCTCAGTCCGGCCGACATTTTCAAGGGCCAGCTCCTCGATCTGGCGGGGGACGGCGAGCCTGCCGAAATGGTTGCCCGGCGCTGGCACGGCCTCCAGCATCTGGCTGGCAACGGCATCGAAGACTTCATGCGCGCCTACGACTTCGTGAAGCGATGCGAGCCTCAGGGCGCCGACCACCTTGCCAAGCTCGCGGCCAGTATCGAGAGGAATTATGGGGCGAAGCGCCTACCCGAGGTGTTGGACGATATTCTGCGCCATGCCTCCACCTGGGTTTCGCTTCAGGAGAAGCTGAGCGCGGCGCCCGCCTCGGAGGCGGATCTGGATGTCTGGCGCCTTCGCTTCTTTAAATGGCCCGAATGGCAGCCGGTGGCGCTGACTTGGTATCACGCGTACAATGCCAAGCGGAGTGCGAAGGCGAGCGGCACCGGAACCAAGGCGGAGAGGACGTTTCGCCTGCGCTTCGCGGCCCTGCACCGCATCTGCATGATGATGATGCTGGCCAAGTTTTCCGCCAACGACCGCGCCCGTATCTTCGGCCGGGCGCTATCGCAAAGCCGCAACCCCTTCTCGACCAGCACGGGACGGCCCGGCGCCTTGACCTTCCGCGCCTCTCAGATCGAACGCATCCTCGAAACCCTGGCGACGCCGCTTTACGACGACGAGATGCGCCTTGCACTCGTCCGGTGGATTGAATCGGTGTCCGGCGGTCCCGAAGTGGACGGGGATACCCCGCGGGCCACGGTCGAGCACATTTTGCCCAAGCGCCCGGCCAAGGACTCGCAATGGCTTGCCGACTTCCCCGACGAGGAGGAGCGCTTCTCGGCCTGCCATTCCATCGGCAACCTCGCGCTCATGGACTACGCCGAGAACGTCAGGCTCATGAACTCCGACTTTCAGCAGAAGCTTCCGGTCATCAAGGAGCAGTCGAAAAAATACCGCACGCTCGCCAGCGTCGCGGAGAAGACTGCCTGGACGCACGCCGAAATCCGCGAGCGCGCCGCCCAGATGATCGATTTCACCTGCCGGGAGCTGAATATCCCGCCCAGCGCGAAGCCTTAGACAGGGAGCACAGCTAGCCAGCCACCTCTCGCTTCGGCGTGGCCCCAGCGAAGGCGGGATACAACTTTCCGCAGGTTCGAACGCGCCGGTTATCCCATCCGGGCCCGGTAGTCTTGATAGGTATACTCCCGGACACCCTCCAGCTGGCCGTTTTTCCAGAGCAGGATGGCCGGATGCTGGACGCCGTTGAACATCGTGCATTGCACCAAATTGTATTGGATGGCATCCTCCATAATCACCTTATCGCCTGGTTTCAGTGGCTCCTGAAAAGCGTGATAGTGCCCAAGCTGATCGCCTGAAACGCAGGTGCCCCCGGTCAGCCTGTAGACATGCGCGTGCTTTTTCAGCTCCGCCGCATCGCGCACGATTTCCGCGCCGGCCACCGGCATGTCCAGCTCCGGGCTCAAGAGGAAATCTGGCATATGCGCATTGAACGACATATCCAAAATCGCGATTTTGAAGCCCACGTCGTCGCGCTCGACAATATCCAGCACGTTCGCAACCAGCACGCCGGCATTTTTTACGATGGCAGCGCCTGGTTCCATGTGAACGGTCACGCCGTGCCTTTTCTGGAACGCGTTGACGAGCTGGATAAGCCCTTCAACATCGTAATCGTCATCGGTGATTTTCTGGCCGCCACCGAAATTGATCCATTGCATTCGCGAAAAATACTCGCCGAAACGCTCCTCGATGACGCCTAGCGCATCTCTCAGGTCTTCGAAGGTCTTGTCGAAAAAGATGTGGAAGTGCAACCCGCCAATCCCATCGAGCGCGCGGGGATTTTTGGCGAGCGCGGCTTTGAACTCATCGATGCGAATGCCGAGGCGCGATCCAGGAGCGCAGGGCGTCCATAAGCCGCCATGCTCGTCTTTTCCGGCATATTCCGGATTGATGCGCAACCCGCATTCGATCTTCTTGCCCGTCCGGCTGACGCGGGCATCCACCCGAGGCTTGAACTTCTCCCACTGGGCAAAGCTGTTGAAGATGACCGTGCTGCAATAGTTGAGGATCTTAGGGAACTCGGCCTCGCTGTATGCCGGCGCATACATGTGCACATCATGATTGAACTCGTCGTAGCCGAGGCGGGCTTCATTCAACGAACTCACCTCGGTCCCGTCCAGATATTCCCTGGTGATTTTGAAAAGCGGCCAGGTGGACCAGGTCTTCAGCGCCTGGAACATTTTGCAGCCGGTTTGCTCCTTGACGTACTTCAGGACACTCAGATTGTGGCGGAGAATATCCTCCTCTATGACGAAGGAGGCCGCGCCCACCTTTGCCGGTTCGACTGAAGACCTGGGCCGCTTTTCCATGTTCGAGAGCACCTTCATTCAAAGCAGAGCCGCCGGTTGTTATTCCCGCGCAGTTTGCACCGCAACGTCATTCCCGCGAAAGCGGGATTCCATTTCTGACATGGGAACAAGCTCTTATATAGGTCCCCGCTTTCGCGGGGACGACGCTGCGGGCTCCTTGCCGGCGCCTGCATTTTCGATTTTTTCCGTTCTATATCTTCGCCGGCAGGGGGTGATAATCGATCACCTCATGTGGCAACCCGTTTACGGACAAGCTTTGCAGGAACGGGTCCGGATCGAGTTGTTCGACGTTGTAGACGCCGGCGCCGGCCCATTTGCCCTGCATGACCATCATGGCCGCGACCATGGGCGGCACGCCGGCTGTGTATGAAACCGCCTGAGAGCCGACTTCCTTGAACGTCTCGGCGTGGTCGCAGATATTGTAGATGAATTTCGTGCTCTCCTGGCCGTCCTTGAGGCCGGTGACGATGCAGCCGATGACTGTCTTGCCGCTGTAATTGGCGGCAAGCGAAGCTGGATCGGGCAGCAGCGCTTTGAGGAATTCCATGGGCACGATTTTCTGGCCCTGAAAATCGATGGGCTCGATGCTGTCGATGCCGATATTGCGTATCACGCGCAGGTGCGTCAGGTAGTTTTCCGAGAATGTCATCCAGAAGCGGATGCGCTCCAGCCCGGGAAGATGCTTGGCGAGCGATTCCAATTCTTCGTGGAAGAGCAAATAACTCTCTCTAGGACCGGCGAAAGGGTAATCGAAGGCAAAATGGATGCTGTCCTTTTCGAGAATGGCAGGAGTTTCCACCCACTTGCCGTTATCGAAGTGCCGGACCGCCTGCGTCACTTCGCGAAGGTTGAGTTCGGGGTTGAAGTTGGTCGCAAAGGCCTTTTCGTGTGAGCCCGCATTCGCGTCCACAATGTCGACGAACCGGATCGTGTCGAAATAGTGCTTCAGCGCATAGGCGCAATAGGCGTTGGTGACGCCAGGATCGAAACCGGCGCCCAGCACGGCCAGAATGCCCGCCTTCCGGTATCTATCGTGGAACGCCCACTGCTGCTTGTACTCGAAATGCGCCTTGTCCTTGTGCTCGTAGTTGGCCGTATCGATGTAGGGCACCTTTGCCGTCAGGCACGCCTCCATGATCGCAAGGTCCTGATAGGGAAGTGCTACGTTGATAACCACTTCAGGCGCCACCTTCTCAATGAGACCAGCCACCTGGCTTACCTCGTCAGCGTCCACGATATGTGTGTCGATATCCACGCCCGTGCGCACCTTGATGGAATTCTTAATAGCATTGGGTTTTGCTATTGAGCGGCTTGCCAGGTGGATCTTCTTGAAAACACCGTCGTTCATGGCGCACTTATGCGCCGTTACGCTCCCGACGCCCCCCGCGCCTATTATAAGTACCGTTCCTTCGGCCATGGAAGCATATCCTTCTGTGTGTTGCGAAAGTGCTCAATAGAACAGCTCGATGGTAGCTGCGATTCTTGACTGTGCGATAACAGGCTGCCCGCGAGTTTGTGAACCGTTAGGGAACAAACACGGCTGCGGCAACGACGGCCGTCCACAAGCTGCTTATTTCTCCCGCTGCCAATTTTTGAAGTTGAGCGGGCGCTTGCATTGCGCAAATGCGCAGAAAGCGCACGGCTTACGCCGCGAGCCTCATTTGCCAGGCCGCTTGCTGCCCCCGCCGCTCTTTCCTGCCGATTTTCTCTTCCTGTTCAGACGCCTGCCAGATCGCATCGATCGTCAGATGGGGCTTGGAGGGGCCGCACATGAAAGTGCCGGTGGCGACACGGCCGCGTTCTGGCCAGCTACGGATCGAAATGTGCAATTCCAGCGGCGCCGCCACCCCAGATACCCCGCCTTTGGGCCTGAAACGATGCGAAGGGAGGTGCAGGAGCGTGGCCTCCGGCACCTCTAAAAGCCGCCTGGAAGCTTGCTCGATGTGATCGATGCCGCTGGGTTGCGCGCGATACAACACACAGGTAAGAAGCTGCGTTCCGGCAAACTCGATACCGTTGCGCTCGCAAAAGCAGTCCTTCTTCAAATCGCCGTCGGTGCGCGTAACGGCGAGGGCATGCTTTTCTTCCGTTTGGGCGGTGCTTGAACCTCGATCCAAGTCCATCCCCAATTGGAAGAGGCCGTCATGGAATGCCATATGGCGTCCTCCCCAACCAGTAGATGTCCAGATATGAACAGGGCGGGCTATTGCCCCCCTTTGCCCGCTATTACAAGCGAAAAATTACGGTTAAGCGCAAAATCCTTGCCTTTGCCGGAGCCGATAAGGAATGCCCACGTCGAAAGCGGCTGTGCGCTACCGCAAGTAACTGCATTTGCAGCGTTTCATCGCGAAGGTGGGAAAGCGGTGCGGCAGCGGGGCCGGGCGGGCCTGTCTCTCATGCGACAGATACCCACAGGCTATTGGAGCCGGCCTGAAGTTCGCACTCGTTTGCCGCCCGCCAAGCGAATTCCTGGAGCAGGCTCAGGCAAGCTGCCTGATTTGCCGTGGCGCGAGGCATCGGGCAAGGTTCTCCGTTCGGTTTGGCCCGCGCTGGAAGACAGTTGATGAGCAATTCTTACCCCCCCCCAACGGCCGGCTCTGCGACCCTTCGCATCAGGCCGCCGGCCCTTGCTACGTCAAAGGCGCGGCCTCCGCCCGCTGCTGGTAGCCTCCCAGCATCACCCGGAGCATGCCGTCGATGGTCTCGTCCTGCCGGACATCATCCGGCCCCTGGTTAAGGTATTGGTAAAGAGGCGGCACGATGAGCATGGCCTTGTCGAGTTGCGGATCGTTGCCCGGCTTGTAGCCGCCGATCAGCCGGATATCGCGGGTTTCCTCGTATTTGGCGATCAGGCTCTTGAGTTCCCGCACGGCAACGCGCTGCGCGGGTGTCCAGACCCGCATTGCAAGTCTTGAAACGGAACCCAGGATATCGATGGCCGGGAAACGGCCCTGATCCGCGATTGCCCGGTCAAGCACGACGTGCCCGTCGAGAATACCCCTGATCGTGTCGGCGATGGGATCGTTATGGTCGTCGCCCTCCACGAGGACCGAAAACACGCCAGTGATCGATCCTCCCTTGGCATCGCAGCCGGCGCGCTCCAGAAGCTTCGGAAGCTCGGTGAAAACGCTTGGCGGAAAGCCCCTGGAAACCGGCGGTTCGCCCGCAGCGAGCGAAATTTCACGAGCTGCCTGGGCATAGCGGGTGATCGAATCGAATATGAGCAAGACCCGCTCGCCCTGATCCCGGAAATACTCGGCGGTCGACAGCGCGGTTTTCGCGGCAAGCCGGCGCATCATCGGGCTTTCATCGCTGGTCGATACGACGACAATCGCTTTGCCCATGCCGCCGGCGAGCGCGTCCTCCACGAACTCTTTCACCTCGCGCCCGCGTTCTCCGATCGCCGCGAAAACAGCCGTGTCGAACTTGTTTCCCTTCGCCAGCATCGACAGTAGCGTCGATTTGCCAACGCCCGAGCCGGCAAAGATGCCGATACGCTGCCCGGCGCAGAGGGGAGTGAACACATCGATTGCCCGCGTCCCGGTCATTACAGGTGTGTTCAGCCGCTCGCGATAGAAGGCAGGCGGGGGCGGCCGGTCGAGCGGCATGCAACAGGGGCCCTTTGCCAGTGGAGGTCCGCCATCCGCCGGCTGGGCCAGCGCATCGATCACGCGCCCTTTCCAGGACACATCCGGCCGAAGCTCCAAAGTGGGCGCAATCCTCGCCCTGGCACCGATGGCGGCCCGGACCCTATCCTCGAACGTGCGCACCGAGATGGTCTCGAAGTCGACCCGGATGGTCTCGCCGGTCTGCTCGCCTGTCTCGGTTTCGATCGCCACCCAATCGCCCAGCTTTGCGAACCGTGACAAGCCGGCAACCCGGACGTGGCTGGCTGTCAATTCGGTTACGCTGCCCCATACCGAAAGCAAACTGCCGCCGGCCGCGGCTTCGAAATCCACCGCCAAGCGTTCAAGGGCATTCATTCGCAACCGCCTTCAAGCAAAAAACAAGCATCAGGTCGACGATCCGATCGTCTGGATCGCATTCTTGAAGCTTGTCTCGACGGATTGTATGGCGGCGCTGACGCCTTCGAAGGCGCGCTGCGCATATACCAGATGGGTAATCTCCATGATCGGATTGACGTTGGATTGCTCCACAAAGCCCTGGACGACCCCGTTCTTACTGTAATCCGCAACGGGCGTTCCTGGAACGCTGGATGCGACGCCGCCTTCCACACGGGAAAGCTTGGCGTCCGGAGGCAGGGAGTAAAGCCCGAGGGCTCCGATTAATTTTCCGCCCTGCTTGACCCCTCCATCCGCGCCGATATCCGGCGCGCCACCGCTAACATCGAGCTGTATCTGCGCGCCCCCCGCATCCAGCAGCGGCGCGCCATTCAAGGTAACAAGAGTGCCACCCTGATTGATCTTCATCCGGCCGTCGCGGGTGTATATGGGGCCCTGCGCGGTTACTACGGAAAGCCATCCACTTCCCTTCACAGCCACATCCAGCGGGTTGCCGGTCTTGGAAAGTGCGCCGGGCATTTGGCTGACGATCTGGCCATTTGAGGTGGCGAATGAGACTGGGTCCGCGCTCAGATTCGAAAGCACGGTGTCAAATTTGGCCTCCGTGCCGCGATAGCCAGCCGTGTCCCCATTCGCCACGTTCTGCGCAATCACGTCAACGCGATCCTGAAGCGCTACCTGCGCCGATATTCCGACGTATAAGGCTGATTGCATTTCATTTCTCCGCTGGCACTGCGAGCGGTACGCCGTTAGACTTTTTCACATGCTCTCCAGCCCGCGCCGCTGCGCGGGAACGGCAGGCGGTTTCTATGCGGCAGCCGCGGCAAGTGCCTTCTCGATCTTTTCTTTAAGCACTGGGGCCGTGAACGGCTTTACCAGGTACTCGTTCGCTCCGCATTTCTGAGCGGCGATGATGTTGTCCGGCCTGGATTCGGCGGTCACGAGTATAAACGGCGTTTTTGCCGTCGCCTCCGCCGCCCTCACCCGCTGGAGCAGTTCGAATCCCGTCATGGGTTCCATGTTCCAATCGGAGATGATGAGCCCGTATTGGGTCTTCTGAATCATACCCAAGGCCATCTCGCCATTTGAAGCTTCATCGACGTCCTCGTAGCCGATTTGTTTGAGAAGCTTCCGGACGATGCGCACCATGGTATTGTAATCGTCGACAACGAGGATCTTTAGGTTCGAGGCCATTGGCTTTTGAGCTCCTTGAATGCCCTTAGCTCTAAACGCGGGAAGTGATTGCAGTCGCAACGCTGCGTGAAGGTTGTCTCAGCGAACTTGTGCGAGACTGTTTTCGCCGGGTTTTGCGGCACCCGGCGACGCGCTATTGCCCCTTCGCAACTCATCTCTGCAAAATGCAGAGGATTTAGCCGTCCAGGCGCCGAAGCCGCTCTTCACGAGCCGGTCCAGCACCCTGCAAACGTAGCGCTTCTGGGCCGGATCGTTGTTCTTTCCGGCGTTGTAGCGGGCAACGGCCAGCGTCCAGCTTCCCTCGCGTTCTCTCAATTCGGCAAGAAACTTGGCCGCGTAGTCGACGTTGCGGTGAGGATCGAGCATATCGGAGACTGAGGAAAAGCGATCGCCGTGAAAGTGGTGGTTGAGCTGCATGCAGCCCACATCGATCAATTTAAGCCCAGCGGCCCTGGCCGTATGGAAGCGCTCGATCGCTTGTTCCTTGTTGAGCGAGTAAACGGTATTACCTTCGAGGTTAAGCGCGTAAGCGTGAAGATTTCCGTTGATGCCGGTCTCGGTCAATCCGACAGCATAAAGGATACCAAGCGGAACATTATACTTTCCAGCAGCCTGCGTCATCTCCTTCTCACAAAGGTTTACCTCTTGAGCATGTGCCGGCGGCATGGCACTAAACATAGAGAGACTTATCGCTATTAGCCGTATCAGGGCGCCCATATCCCCCCTCCCTCTGTTCGTTACGGCTGCCGGGCTGGCGCTGGCCTTCGCCCTGAGTGCCCGAGCTGCCTCCGCCAGTCCCGCGGCCCTCTGGGTTCGAGGGGTTGAATCCGCCCTGACCGCCAGTCCCAGCCTGCTGTGCCGCGCCTTCCGCCGGCGCCTGTTGCGGGGCTGCGTGAACGGCGATGCTGCTCACGGCGTAGCCAGCCGATTGCAAGAGCGCGGTCAGGTCGCCGTCATGCTGCCGGAGGAGCTGAGCGGTGCCAGCCTCACTTGCCTCGACGCGCACACCGAGATGGCTGCTCCTCAGGGAAAGCTGTATGGCAACCGTGCCAAGGCCGTCTGGTTGCAACGCGATGGTAATGGTTTTCAGAGGCTGGTAGCCGGACGGAATGGATGGATTGCCCGTCTGGGCCGCCGGCTGGGCGCTGGCCGCTTCTGACATCGCGGATTGGATGGCGTTGAATATTTGCTGCGCTGGAGGCGGCGCGGCTTGGCCGGCGGGAGACGCCGTTTGACTGGAAAGAGACGCCGTGGGCGCGGTGCCAGTTGCGGTGTCTGTTTCAGAGGACTGCACCGCCGGCTTGACCGTTTGCGGCGATGCCGGCGTGTCTCCGCCGGAAGGGTCGCGATGAGAACCCGTGCTCCCGGTTACCGTTGCCGGCTGGCCAGCTTGGCCCGTGCTGGATGCTGCCGCTGGCACGGCATGAAGATCGGTGGGCAGAGAGGAGCCTGCGCCGGACGCGCCTTCCTGCACTTGAAGTTTGGCAGTCTGCCTCTCCGGAGCGAGATACGTGCGGACGTCCGTGACGGTCACGCCCTGCGCGGCAGCATCGGCCGCCGGCTTCGAGGGCGCGCCCCCCGCGGACTGGAAGCCGCTTGCGGCGTTGGAGAGTGTGGCGGCCGCGGGTGGCGTGCCGTCCGCCGGCATGGCCTGCCCCTGTCCGCTGCTGCCAGTGTCTGGCATGCCTTTGATGTCCCCTCCCGACACGAATCCGGAGGCCTGCGGCAAAGCTTGGGTATTTGCACTGCCCCTGGAGCCTGCGCGCCCCGCGCCAGAGCCGCCACCGGCCGCGCCCGCGATTAATGCCTGTTCCGCGCCCTGTCCCTGCTCCACCGCAGTCTGAGGCGCCGGCGCGTTTTGGATTTGCGCTGCGAGAACGGCGAGGCTGCCGTTTGCGCCAACGTCTATTTGGGTGGCAGCCGGGGTGGCTGCCTGGGAGGGGTCACCACTGGCTTCCTTGGCATTCTTGGTATCGGCGCTTGTCCCCGTTTTGGCGCTTGTCCCTGCCGCTACCCGGACCGGAGCGGCGCCGGGGGGGGTGCCGATCGCGTAAAAGGAGCGCGAGAGGAAGGCAAGATCGCTTGCTGGGAGCGAGGCGCGCCTAGCTACAGGAGGCTGCGCTTCCACCGCCGGCGCTGTAGCCTCCCCCGTGCCGGATGTGCCGGAAGGCTGGCCAGTGCCGTCATCCGCGGACGGCTTTGTCTGCTGCCCATTGCTGGGAGACCACGCTGGTGGCTGTGCAACGCCGGCGGAGGCTGTCGAGCTGTCCGGGCCTGCCTCCGTTGCGTTTCCATTATTCATTCCCAACAGGCTGGCGAAAGCTTCATCGTCCCCCGCCTGTTTCTGCGAAATTTTACCCGCGGACGGCGCAAGCTGCGCTGCACTTGAGGAAGACGAGAGTTGTTGGGTCGGTACCATCACTGTGCACTGTTCAAAGTTGTTTCGGCAGCCGCGAGTGCGCGCCTCGCGGCTTCTTCTGGGCCACTGACAGGGAAAGCGCGATTTCCCTTCACCGGGCGGAGGGCGGCGCTGCGCTCAGCTTGACTTAACAGCACCGGGGTTTTCCGAACCTTGTCTGTAACGGCAAGCGTAGCATCGAGCAGGCTCCGGTCGTTTTCGCTGAGCTTCGCCGGCTGAACGGAGTTCAACGACGCCAATCCATCTTGAAACTTTCCGCCGAGAAACATAGCGGCGCCTGAATAAATCAGGAGGCGCTGCCGCTCCCGGCTATCGCTGGCGGCAAGCGGCATGGCGGCAGCCGAAGCGTTTCCGGCCAGTTCGATTTTGCCTGTCAGAAGGGCTTGCTCAGCGATGGTGGTAAGAAAGCAAGACAAGCACCGGCCCCATCCTTCGGGCAGCGCGTAAAGCAGATCTTGCAAAATGCGCGACCCATCCTTGTCCCCGAAGCGGACGATATAGAACACCGCCTGCCCCTCGAAGCCAGGCAGGTAGGCCGACCTGGGAAAGCGGCGGAAATAGGCGGTGATCGCGGTGGAGAACTCGGCCGCGCCGGCTGTCCTGGCCGCGAGAATGGCGCTCTGCCGCAAGGCGGCTTCTTCGACAAGCGTGCCGGGAAGCAACAGCGCCGCGATACTCAAATAGTGAAACGCGCGTTTCGCGTCGGTCCGGACGGTAAGGAGCGCCTGGGCGAGGGCCAAATGCCCTCCGCGCCATGGTGTCATGCTTACCGGGTCGAAACGGAGCAATTTCGTTTCGGCGTCCATGGTCTTCCCCTCGCCATAAGCTAGGACGCCCTCGAAAATTTTGCCCTCCGTGCTGCCCGGATCGAGCCCTTCCTTCCAATTCGCCAATATTCCGGGCTCACCTCCGCTAAGAACGTAGACCTCAGCCATCTCTCTCATGGTCTGGCTGTGACTTCCGGACGCGGCGGCCTGCTTCAGAATCCTTAAGTACAAGTCGCGAACCTGCGTCAGATCGGGCGCCTGGGACACGCCCCGGTCCGCAATACCGTCGTATTGCTGCGCGGCTGCACGAATTTGCTTAATCAGCGTCTCCTCCGTTTCGGCCGTTTCAGCAGCGAACGCGGCCTGGAGCGGCAAACACAAGGCCGCAAAAGCCGCCATCGCCGTCCGCATCCAGTTCATCACGCCTCCGGGGCCTTGATGAGAATCTCGATGCGGCGGTTTTCTCCAGCCAGGGCGTCTCCCTTGTTCTTGAGGCTGCGGTCCGCGTAGCCTTCGAGCGCAAGAAACCTGCCGTCGTCGACCTTTCCCCTCAACAGCATGTAATAGGTCATGGTGGCGCGATTGACGGACAGACGCCAGTTGCCGTACTGGTCTCCGGCGTAAGGGCGGCCATCCGTATGCCCTCTGATTACGATCCTGCCGGGATATTTATTGATAAGCCCTCCCGCCTTCTCAAGAAAAATCACAAGTTGAGGAGAGGGCTCCGACGAGGAAATCCTGAACATGTTGAAATTGGTGTCATCGGTCAGGCTGATGACGATGCCTTCGGCCGTCGCTCTTGTTGCTATGTTCGGCCGGAACGACTGCGGCAGTGCCCCAGCCAGATGGGCCAGCTCCTTTTCTAACTGAGCAGCCTTCTCCTGCCCTTCCGCCTTTCCTTGCTTATCTTTCTCTTGTTTTTCCGCAAGGCCTGGGTTTGTCTTTGCATCCGCGGCTTTTTCTTCCGGATGGGCGGAAGCGTCCGCCTTTTGAGAGGCCGCCGCGCCGCCTCCAGCGTCCCGGGCCTGTCCCAAGCGCTCACCCGCGCCTGCGGTCCGGCTGACGATCTGGCTCATGATCGGGTCTGTAACAAATGGGTCGTGGGATGAGCCGCCGGAATCGAGCTTGTCCTGCTTGGACTGGGCCGACACCGCTGCCATCGCTCCATCCGCCTGGGAAGCGAGCTGCGTGAGCACACCGAATGGATTGCGGAACAGATTTTCTTCGTCGGCCTTGCGCGCGGAATTGTCGTTGTTATTATTGGATTTCGCGGCTTGTTTTGCGCTTTCCTTTTCCTTCGCCTTTATATTTTCTTTTTCCTTTTGTTTATTTTCGTCGGTCGCGTTCTCGGCCTCCGGCCCACTCTTCTGATTTTCGTGAACACCCTTCGTGGTGGGGACGCGATCGCTCAGCTTTACCGGATTAAAGTAATTGGCTAACTGGATAATCTTTTCCTTGGAGGCGGAGTTGATGAGCCACATCACGAGGAAAAATGTCATCATCGCCGTCATGAAGTCGGCGTAAGCTATTTTCCACACACCCCCGTGATGACCGGCTTCCTCAGGGTGCAGCTTTTTCTTAACGATAGGGGCAACGTGCTTCAGATCCTTAGGGTTCAAGTTCTTGGACACGGCTATCTACCCGTATACGCTCTAGCCATTCGCTCAACTTCGTCTCGATCACAGTCTTGTTCGCTGTGACCGTTACTTCAGGCCTTTCCCCAGCCATCACCGTTACGATCGCATTCGAAGGGATGCTCTTGCGTAACTCGAACACAAGATCGGCAGGACCTGAGATCTTAAGATGTATCGCATCTTCGGATGAAAGGAGCTTATCGATTTCATGAGCAAGTTGAGCTAAAGCTTCATCAACAAGCTTCTGGGCGGCCAGCGGTCCGAGTATGCGTGCAACCGCGTTTGAGATATCCGTCTTGATGCTTGCCTCCGCATCGGCGAGCTGCTGGGCCAGCCGGGCGCCTTCGGCTTCCGCCCAGACCGTTCTCGCGCTCTCTATCCAGGCCTTGCACTCCTGCTCCTTGACCTCCAGTTTGGCATCGCAGGAGGCTTTGACATGCTCGGTGCCCTCCCTGAAGCCCTTCTCGTACCAGATTTCGGTGGTGGTCTGGATGTCCTCTGCCGTCGGGATGGCGGAAGCTCCCGTGAGTTCGCGGTGCTTGCGTTCAAGGAAGGAGATAAGGGGGACGCCTGCCATGCTATGTCTCTTTGATCCACTCTTTTAAAATCTCGACTGCCTGCTGCTCGTTTTCCGTGAACGCTTTTTCAACCTGCTTGATGAGCGACTGCTTCCTGGCGGCCGCGGCGGCTGCCAGTACCTCGCCTGGCGCCTGCAACTGCGGCAATGCGGCGGCCGCCGCCTCGATCGAAAGCGGCGGCTTGCCTTCTTCCGCGAGTTTCGGCGCTGCCAGCTCGAATGGCGGGTGCTTGGTCTCAAGCACGAGGCGAAGCGCCGGGCGCAGGCCCAGCGAAATGAAGATGATCGTCGATAGAAGAATGGCGACTCCCACGACGTAGCTCCCTGTCTGACTTGCAATCTGATCCATGAGGGAAGGGCCAGGCAACGGCTCAAGCTCGTGCCCGGCGGCGAAATCGACGGCAGCCACCGTGACCTTATCGCCGCGCGCGGGAACAAGCCCGGCAGCCGAGGCTACGAGCTTCTCCACGGACCGGATCTGCTCGTCCACCGGCATGCCGGAATTCTTGTCCGCGGCGGCCGAAACGAGGTGCTTGCGATTAACCACAACCGCCACCGTGATATTTTCGATGCGGTAACCGTCGCTTATCGTGGACGTGGTTTTCGAGCTTACCTCAAAATTCGTGGCTTCATCTTTCCGTTCTTCGCTCCGGCGCGATTGATTCTGGGGCTTGGCGGCACCGGCTTCGGCGTTGGGAATGTTCTGCTCGACGCTGACATTCCATTTGCCGTTCTCATTTTGAGAGTTCTTGGTTTCTTTTGTTACCCTGGTTGAGCGCGCCACTTGCGAGTCAGGATCGAAGGCCGTCTCGTTGGTCTGCTTCTTGTCCAGGTTCAACCGCGTGGAAACGCTCGCCTCGAAATTGCCGTACCCCAAAAACGGTGCCAGCGTTTTTCGAATATTTTCATTGATTTCCCGGCCAACCTGCTTCTCAAGATCGAGCATCTTTCCCGATGCGACCGAGCCGCCTTCACTGCCGGCCGCCAGGATGCTTCCGTCGGTGCTGAGCACGGACACATGCTCTGGAGACAAGCCCGGCACGGCGGAGGACACGAGCTGGCGGATGGCGGCGGCCGAGGGCAATTGGGCGGCGTCGGCCCGCACGACAACCGAGGCCGAGGGAGTTTGCGGCGCCTGCCGGAACGAACCAGGATCGCCAAGCACAAGGTGCACGCGTGCCGCCCTTACCCCCTTCATGGCCTGGATTGTCCGCGCTATCTCGCCCTCCAAGGCCCGCACCCGCGTCACATTTTGCATGAACGAAGTCAGCCCCATCGAGCCCAGCTTATCGAAAAGCTCATAACCCGCCGTGGTGCTGCTCGGCAGGCCTCTCTCCGCCAATATCCATCTGGCTCTGGCTGCCTCACCGTGCTTCACGAGAACCTTGGTGCTCTCCGCGTTCGCGTCGAAAAGGATGCCCGCCTCGTGCAGCACCGCCCCGACCCGCGCCACGTCCGTAGGGGAAAGGCCAACATAGAGCACTTCGTAATCGGGCCTGCTGAGATAGTAGCTGCCAAAACCGACGAACACGAAAATGGCTATGCCGACGGTAGCGAGCGCGGCAAGACGTTGCGCCCCGAGACTGCTCAGGTTCGACCAGAGCCGTTCCAGTTGATCGCCAGCTGCCACCTGCATCCCCGCAGCATTGAGAATCTCCGACGCGATGATTTGCGTGCCACCTTGTGCGGAGCAGGATAACCCCAGAAATGAAAACGCGCGCTCCCGCTTCGCCGATGGGCGCCGCGGCAACGCTCTGTCCAAGTAAGTTATTGATCTGGCGGGGCCAAACGGCTGCTGCCTGACTCATTCCCTTCGCGGCCTGGGACCGCTTCTACACAGGAAAAAGAAGAGTAGCGGTGACGGCATGGCCGGCGCCGCTACTATAATGACGGAGGGCCAATTGGCCCTCCGCCTTCTAGGCGAGCTTACTGGAAGAGCTTCAGGATCGACTGATTCGACTGGTTCGCAATCGAGAGCGACTGAACGCCGAGCTGCTGCTGCACTTGCAGTGCCTGGAGACGGGTCGATGCCACGTTCAGGTCTGCGTCCACCAGCGAGCCGACACCGTCGTTGATCGAGGTCTGCAAGCTTGAAATGAAGGACGACTGGGACGTGATACGCGCCCGTGCCGTGCCAAGTGCCGAAGCCGAGGCGGTAACATTCGAAATCGCCGCGTCGACCTGCTTTTGGAAAGCATTCAGGGCTGCCATGTTCGCCGCGGAGTCGTTCAGGCTACCGATGTCCAAGTTGTAGATAGACTTGCCGGTACCAGCAGCGCTGGAAGTAACCGTACCAACTGCATCCGTGTATTTGCCGACAGTGGTCGTATCGGTAGTGTCAAGGATGCCGCCAGTCACACCTGTTAACCCGGAGACCGTGTATTTGTAGTACTGGACTTTGGTCGCGTCTGTGCTGTCCGTAGATTGGGCAACATAGAACGTCATGCTGGAGCCGTCTTTGGTCGACGTATATTTCGAAGACGCCGAGAGCGCGCCAGCCGCATCGCCAGTTTCCAAAGTGGTCGCCCCGGAAACTGCCTCGACGGTCACCTTCGTGGCGGCACTTGCGCCGCTCGCAACCGTTACCGTGTCGGCTATCGTATTCGCATTAGCTGCCACACCCGCGTCTGGGGTGTAGTGTGTGATCGTCAGTGCGCCGGCGGTGACGTTGGTCACCGTGGTATCGGTGGTGCCGCTGACGTTAGCGGGGTGAGCCGCGGTCGCAGCTTCGGAGGCAGCTACCGCCGGACCGCCTGTAAAGCCAGAGTCGAAGAGTGCGGTATTCGCGGTGTTGATCGCGATTGTGCCCACACTGATCTGGCCGGCGGCATCACGCGAGAACGATGAGATGAACTCTTTCGTCGCGTTATAACCCGTGGCGGCCGAGTCGACGGAGAGGAAGTTTTGCCCGTTGAAGTTCGCCGAATTGGCGATGTTCTTGAGCTGAGCTTGATCTTGTGTGATCGCCGCCTGGATCTTGGCTCTGTCGACACCAGGGCTCGTGGCCGAGAGCAACTGCTGCTTGATGTCGCTCAAGGTGGTGCTGATCTTGGACAGCGCGCTGCTTGCAACGTCAAGCGAGGAGCCGCCAAGGTTCAACGCGTCCGAAACGGTCGACAGCGCTGCACTGTCGCTACGCAGAACGGTTGCGATGGAGAAGTAAGCTGCATTGTCGGCGGCGCTGTTTACGCGCAAGCCGGTCGAGATTTGGTTTTGAACGTTCTGAAGGTTCTGAACCGTATTTTGGAGGTTCAAGAGAGCCGTGTTGGCAGCGACGTTCGTGAGGATACTGGTCATGGGATGTCCCTGAGGTTACGAAGCTGAACGGGACATACCGGCCTTGATCCGGCATACAGGACCGGCATCATGCCTGCGAACCGATTATAGCCTAAGGTTCGCTCCTGTATAGACTTAGAAGACGCCCAAAGTCTTGACGAAAGGTTAAATCGCCAACCATTCGTTCAGAATGATAAATAAAGGCTTAACAAGCCTTTCGTCCAAATCTTTACGGGTTACACTGTAACTCTGGCGCGGCAACCTATCTGGCCAGCCTCGTCCGTGGCGCTTCCGTATACTCCACAAAGAGCAATCCAGGGCCACACAGGCATGCAGCTATGAACCATCACGGCCGCATCGGCGATTCGTATCCGCACATGAAAAGTAAGCGGCTGGGTTCTGGAAGGGAGCGTATGCGGCGGGGCTGACCCCAAGCTTAATGAAACGACCTCACCAGCCCGCCTACCAACAGGTTCCAGCCATCGATGAGGATGAAGAACAGGATTTTGAAGGGCAGGGATATGACCGAAGGCGACAGCATCATCATGCCCATCGACATGGTGAGCGTCGCGGTTATGAGATCTATGACCAGGAACGGCAGCGTGACCAGGAAACCGATCTCGAAGCCGCGCCGCAATTCCGAGACCATGAACGCAGGGATCAGCAGCCGGAGCGGGGGCGCCTGCCCAGCGGCCTCGCTCCCGCCCCGGTTCCGCGACAGCTCGGCGAACAGGTCGAGGTCCTTCTGCCTGACATTCTGGGTCATGAACTGCCGGAAAGGATCGCTCACGCGCTCGAAGGCTTCTTCCTCCTTGAGTTTGTTGTCCATGTACGGCTTGAGTCCGCTCTCCCACGCCTTGTCGAACACCGGCGCCATGGTGAAGAACGTCATGAACAGCGCCAGGCTGATGAGAATGATGTTTGCGGGCGTCGACGACAGGCCAAGGCCCGACCGCAGAAAGGAAAACGCGATGATAAATCGCGTGAAGCATGTCACCATTACGAGGATGCCGGGCGCGACCGACAAAACCGTAATCGCAAGCATAAGCTGAATGACGCGCGCGGAGGTTATGTTGTTCGCCTCCTGAAGGATCGTATTAAAGCCGGTTGGCTCCGCGGCAGCCGGGCTCGCTGCCAATGCCACGAGCAAAAATGAAACAAATATGCCAAGACAAAGCTTGACGGCGGCCGCTGCAATTCCGCTTGTGCGCATGACGAACTCCAAATTCCTTTAAAGAGTACGGAAACCTACATTCACTCGACGACAAAAGTTGTAATGTATAAATCGTGGACCTTCCCCCCGCCGATCTGGATGGCTCGCTTTTTCAAATCTTCTCTCACGAATTGATAGCCGGTTGGCCCCTGGATCTCGGTCAGGGAAACCGTGCGCAGGTAGGTCACGATATCGTCGCCAACCTTTGTGACGAGCGCGTTGGAATCCGGCGTCTCAGGCTCAAGAACGACGGCCCCCAGCAGGCGGATAAAAGTATCCGGCGGATTGCCGAGATTTGTAACTATCGGCGCTAAGAGCTTGACCTCGCGCTCTTTTGCCTTGGCCTCTTTTACCGCTGCCTGGGTGACCGCTCCCGGTTCGGGCTTCTTCAGGAAGATGGCGCCGAAGCCGAAGCCGCCGCCGATCGCGGCCACTGTGCCAATGACCAGCCCGATAACCGCACCCTTGGAGTTTTCGCCGTCCGCCATGCCGCCAGCCTCAGCTCACACCGTCAAAATGGGCTGACGATGTCGAAGAGGCGGTGGCCCCAGCTGGGCGAATTCATTTCCATGACGCGGCCGCGCCCGCCGTAGGAAATCCGAGCTTCCGCGATCTTGTCGTAGGAGATGCTGTTGTCCGTGGCGATATCGCGGGGCCGTACGATGCCGGCAACGAGCAACTCCCGGACTTCCTTGTTCACAAGCACTTCCTGCCGCCCGCTCACGATGAGGTTGCCGTTGGGCAAAACGCCGGTGACAACGGCGCCAATCAGCAGATCGATGCTCTCGGAGCGAGTGACCACACCCGACCCGTCGGATTTCGTGTGGGTCTCGATCTTCGGGTCCGCCTGCCCCTGGCTTTGGGCGTTTATATTGCTTGGAGACCAACTCAAAGTGGTGGTCTCGGTTGCATTGATCTCCCGGTTCGAGTCGCGTTTGGTGGTCGTCGAGTTGTTGAGCGAGGCCTGATCCTTTATGGCGATCCTGACGGTCACGACATCGCCGACCCTGCCCGCCCGGGGATCCTTGAACAAGTCCGCGCCGTTGTCCTGCCAGAGCGAGGCGTGCGTTGTATAGGCAATCGGGGCGGCCTGCATATTGTTGATCGCCACTTGGTCCTGAGTAAGCCCTGTCCCCACGGGCGACAATTTTGGTCCGTTTGCGATTTCGGTTATATCTTGTAAACATCCGCCCAGCAAAGCTGTGAGCGCCCCCGCTGCAAATACGGCTTTTGTCATGATTGTTTCTCCGCGGGTTGAGGCTATGGCGTCCCTTGTGCCTTGCCGGCGTCCGGCGTTGCCGCGGCCTGCTTGGTTTCTGGGGATGCAGGCTTCTCCGGCCGCCTGGCCGCACCGATCATGACGGAGATGAGCCGGGAAGCCTTGGTGCTGTCCATCTGATCGAGAATGGCGCTGGAAATTTTGGGTTTGAGTTTCAGCAAAAGCGCGGCGGCTGCCGCTTCGTCGATGCCTGCCAACTCCGCCGCCGCGGCATCGGGCTTTATTTTGGTGAGGAGCGCGACAAGGGTGCCGTCGGCCATATTGATGAACTCGTCGCGCCGTTGTACCCACTGCTGATCCTCGGCAATTTTGGCCTCCAAAGCCGAAGTGCTTTTTTTCAGCTCGCCCTCCAGGCGCTGAAGCTCCGATTTTTGATACAGGAAGCGCGCATCCAGCGCGGGGTCCTCGATATTCTGGCAATAGGCCTTGATCGCGGGGGGCGTTTCGCCCGCAGCACCTGGCTGTGCCTCTCCGGGCTTCGGGGCGGCCGGCTTGGCCCCCGCGGGGGGAGCAACGACGGCCGTGCTCCAGGGGGGACGGCTCCTTCCCGGTTTGAGATAATCCTTGTAGCGGTTAACCTCGTCGGGCTTCCAGCCCCAGCTTGGCGCCACCTCCGTCTGGAACGGGGTCTGCGCCTGGACCGCGAATGCGCCGCACGCGGCCAGGAGCAAAGCGATCGAGTGAATGCAGCCCTGTTGTTTCATTGTACGACAAGCTCCGCCTGCAGGGCGCCCGCGGTCTTTATCGTCTGCAGGATCGTGATAATGTCTTGCGGCTTGAGTCCCATCCTGTTCAGGCCGGCAACAAGCGTGTGAAGATTGTCTCCCTGAACCAGGTTTAATGCGCCGCCTGCCTGGTCCGCGGTGATCGCCGTGCGCGGCTGCACGGCTGTTTGCCCCTGGGAAAACGGCAGGGGCTGCACCACCTTCGGTGTTTCCGTTATCCGCACCGTGATATTTCCGTGGGCGACGGCGACGGGGGTGATCTGAACGTCGTGGCCGATCACGACCGTGCCGGTCTTCTCGTCGATGACAATCTTCGCGGGTGAGTCCGGCTCGACCGCCAGTTCGCCGATTTCGCTTAAGAACTGGGTGGCATCCAGATGCGGCGGCCTCAGCAAGACGATGGAACGGTGATCCGCCGCGCGCGCCGCGTAGCCTTTGTAGCGCTCCATCGTGTAGATGTTGATCACGTCCGCCGCGCGCGCCGCGGTTGCGAAATCGGGGTTGAGGAGTTCGAGCGTAAAGGACTTCTCGCTTTCGAGATTGTTAGGGAGCCTGCGCTCGACCAAGGCGCCGTTGGCAATCCGGCCAGCGGTCGGCACGCCCTGCGTCAGCTTCTCCGCCCGGCCGGTGCTGACAAAGCCGGAGATGCTCACCGCTCCTTGCGCGGCGGCATAAATGACGTTGTCGGCGCCGGAGAGCGGCGTGAGCATCAGCGTTCCGCCAGAAAGCGATGTCGCGTTGCCGAGCGATGAGACGGTTACGTCGACGCGCCCGCCTTCGTTGGCGAAGGGAGGCAATTCCGCTGTCACGATCACGGCGGCGGCGTTCTTCGTTTGAATGGGATTGCCGGCGTTGGCGGGGCTGTTGCGGACGTTGATGCCCATACGGTCGAGCATGGACTGGATGGACTGGCTGGTGAACGGCGAGCCTCTGAGCGTGTCCCCGGACCCGTTGAGCCCCACGACGATGCCGTAGCCCACGAGCTGGTTCGGCCTGACATTCTTGACAATCGAAATATCCTTGATCCTCGTCGCGGCTTCGGCCGGGGCGGCAAGGAGAATCGCAAGCATGAGGCCCTTGATTATCATTGTGCCCGCAAACTGCCATCTGCCTGAACGACGCCGTGTACAGTCATTCCGGAATCGGGGTTGCGCGCGCCGATGATCTCGCCCGCACTTCCCGATTCCAGCGCCACCGCGATGCCGGTGATCGAAATGTTCCCTGACTGGAAAATCAGGGAAACGGTCTTGCCCTGCCGGATCACGAAGGGGTCGCGCAACGCATTCTGGGGGATCGGCTGGCCCGCCAGCAGCGTGCGCCGCGCCATCTTGCCAACCACGCTTTCCTTGCCGGTGACGATGCCCCCGAGCGGCGACCTGTGCCCGGCCGGCATAAAGACGATCATCTCCTCGCTTATGATGTCGCCGGGATAGGCCGCCGCCTTGAGGACTGGAAAAAGGACGCTGCTGCCGGCGTCGTAAGCAAACGCACCCGCCGGAAGGCAAAGCGAGCCCACGGCAACCAGCCGGAACAGTGTCCTTCGCATTTCCGCCCCCCGCCTCTAGAGAGTACCCTTGGTGATGGTCTGGTACATCTCGTCCGCGGCGGTTATGACCTTCGAATTCAGCTCATAGTTCCGCTGGGCGGTGATCAGATTTGTGATTTCCGACACCGGGTCGACGTTCGACTGTTCGAGATATTTCTGAATGGTGGTCGCAAAACCCGGGCTGCCGGGGTTCCCTGTTTGTGCGGCCCCGGAAGCTGTAGTCGACTCATAGAGATTGTTGCCAATTGCCTGCATCCCCGGATCGTTGGGGAAAACCGCAAGCTGGATTTGCCCGATCTGCGTGTACGTCCCAGGAGGGGTTCCCTGGTCGACGTAGACTGCTCCGGTCGTGTTGATTTGAACGTCCAGAATCGTTGTCGGGAAGGTGATGCTGGGCGTGAGCGGATAACCCAGCATCGTTACAAGCTGACCGCTTGAATTCAGGCTGAAGTTTCCCGCGCGGGTGTAAAGCGTTTGGCCGTTCGGCCCCTGAACCTGGAACCAGCCGCGGCCTTGCAGCGCCAAATTGTACATATTGTCTGTCTGGGTGAGGGGGCCTTGTGTGTTCAATGTTTGGATCGCAACGGTCTGCACGCCGAGCCCCGCCTGCCCGCTTTCCGGGACTTGCCCGGTCGAGGCGGTTCCCTGGAAGGGAACGCCGGCCATCCGCTCGGTCATATAGAGGAGGTCGGCAAACTGTGCCTGCGAGCGCTTGAAGGCAGTGGTGTTGGAGTTGGCAATGTTGTTGGCGATCACATCGACATTGGTCGTCTGCACCTGCATGCCGGTTGCCGCGGTGTTTAGTGAAACTGCGAGCATGGTTTCCCCCTATTAGATTTGCATCTGCGTCAGGCTTTGATAGGTGGAAACCACCTTGTCGCGGACGGCCAGTGCCGTCTGCAACGATGTCTGCGCCTGTATGACGGCCTGGACGACCTCTTGCACGGGCACCTGCCCCTGCATGCCTTTGATGGCCATGTCCTCGCTGGTCCTGATGGTTGAGGCGGTCTGCTTGGCCATGTCCGCCAGAACGCTTGAAAAGTCGGGAGTGCCCGCGGCTTGCGCGCCCTGCGCGGCAGGCCGCGTAGGTATGGAACTGCCAACGAAGGGTATATCCGAAAGTGCCGGTATGGATGTTACTGTCATGCTGTGTTCTTCAGTAGGCCTATTGTTAAATTCACAAGATCACGCGCCTGCTTGATAACTTGCACATTTGCGTCATACGAATTGTTCCCTTCGCGGATGTCGGACAGCTCCATCAGCAAACTGACATTAGGGAACTTGACGTAACCGTCTTTGTCGGCGGCCGGATGGCCGGGGAGCAGCGCCATGCGGTAGGGCGTGGTGTCCAAATCCTCGCCGGCGGCCGCGACGAGGTTCACCCCCGTGGCCTCGTCGAGGTGCGATTCGAAGGTAATGATTTTCCGCGTGTAGGGATCGGCGCCCGGCGTATTGCCGGTCGACTCGGCGTTGGCGAGATTCTCGGTGGCGACACGGATGCGCTGCGACTGGGCGCTCAGCGCCGAGTTGGCGATAGAGAACGAGGCGGAGAGATTGTCGATCATGGCGCTACCCCTTGACCGACTGCAAGATCATGTTGTTGAAGGCCGTCACAATGGAGGTGTTGAGCGAGTACGCGCGGTAGACCTCATTGCCCTTCGCCATCTCCGCCTCTTCGCTGACATCGTTGCCGGAAAAGTAGACCTCGGCATTGTCCGCTTTCTCGGCGGCGGGCGCGGCGGGCTCGCCTTCGCCGGCCGTTGTGAAATGCATGGGAGATGTCGTAACAAGCGGCAGCGAGGCCGAATGAAGGGTCGCTTCGAACGGCTTCAAATCGGCAGCCTTGTAGCCGGGCGTGTTCGCGTTGGCCACGTTCTGGGCGACCACCCTTTGCCTCGCAAGCAGCCACGACGCCTGACGCGCCGCGACGCCGAATACATCATTTGCGATCATATCAGCATCCATCTGCTGAGAGCTTTACGCACAACCTGCGCAATCTGCCCGGTGTCTAGGTTGTTCGTCTTGCGCGGGGCTTATGGGCTCAGCGGAGCTTGCGCGGCGGCGGCCCGTCCTTGCCCGCCCCTCCCCCTCCCGGCCGCTGCTTTCTACTCAGGAAAATGATGATCTCGGCGACGGCCTTATAGAAATCGGGCGGAATTTGCCGATCGACTTCCGTTGCCTCGTAAAGCGTCCTTGCCAGGAGCCTGTCTTCCACAATGGGTATGTTATGCCGTTCCGCGATCAACCGTATTTTCAGCGCGAACCCGTCCACGCCCTTTGCCATCACCTTGGGCGCGGAATCTTCTCCCTTCACGTAGCGCAGCGCGACCGAGTAATGCGTGGGGTTTGCGATAACCAGCGTCGCCTTCGGGACGTTCAGCATCATGCGGCGCTTGATGCGCGCGCGGGCAATGGCACGGAGCCGGGCTTTGAAGGCCAGATCGCCTTCGGTTTGTTTGATCTCCTCCTTCAGCTCCTGCTTGCTCATCTTCAGTTGTTCAAGCCACTGGCGCCGGGACAGGAATATGTCCACCGCCGCGATCACCGTGGCGAGGAGCGCGCTAATCAAGACAATGCGGCGGGTCAGCTCTCCAATGATTCCCGGGATGGCATCCGGGGTGGTGTGCAAGGCATGGAAGCCCGTGGCAAGGCCGCCAAGGCCCCAAAGTCCGGCGAGCCCCACGAGCACGATCTTGGCCACGCCCTTCAGAAGTTCTATGACGCCCTGGATGTTGAAAAGCCGCCCGATTCCGGCACCGGGCGAGACGCGGGACCAATCCGGTGCGATGCGGTCCACCATGAACCGCGGCGTGTTCTGCAAGACCGAGGCCGCGATGCCCGCGGCTGAGATTACGGCCGCGAAGGTGATAATGAGCCCGGAGACCGCCACCATCGCCGCCTGCAGCAGCTGAACGGCATCGGCGCCGTTTTCCAGCCGCCAGCCGCCTGGGTCTTCGATGAAAAGCGCGAGCTGCTGTACGGTATTGCTCAAGAGGCTGGGCACGGCCGTGGCCAGCAGCAAGGCGGCCGCGAGGAGAACCGCGGCGGAGCCTGCCTCTCTTGAAAAAGGGCCACCCTGAGTTTCGAGCGCCTGAGTGCGGCGCCTCTCGGTTGCTTCCTCGGTTTTGCTTTCTTTATCGGTGTCTTCGGCCAAGGACTTGGTAACCCGCTAACTTAAACGGGAAGCTTGGCGTTATCGACCATCTCGGTGAGCGTCACGCCAAAGCGCGATCCGTCCTCGTCCAGAACCACGATCTCGCCCTTGGCGATGATTCTGTTGTTGACCATGACGTCCACCGGCTCGCCCACCCTGCGGTCCAATGGAATCACCGCGCCGCGCCCTAGTTTGGTCAATTGAAAAATCGGCATGGATGCCGAGCCGAGCAAAACCCGGAGGTGAACAGGGATGCGCAGCACGATGTCCATGTTGCCGCCGCTGCTCTGCTGACCACCCGCGGCGGCCGCCTCGCCCGGCTTGGCGGCCTTGGCGCTCTCTGGCGCCTCTTCGAAGAGTGGGTGTTCGCTGTTCGGTTGCATGCGCTATACTTTCGAGATGCCGGAACCTGGATTTGGCTCCCTGCGGATTTCAATTCTCAAGCAGCTTCTTTCCGGCCGCCACCTCCATCGTTCGCCCCGCTGAGGTTCGCTTCCATCTGGTCGATGCTGGGCCGTTCGTATGCGGAAATCATCTTGCGGCCATGCTCCACCGCGACCGTCGCCATGGCGCCATTCATGAATGCGAGAATTGCCTGCTTGACCAAGAGATAAAGCCGGAGCTGCTTTTCTCTCACGATCTTGATTTTTGCGGCGATTGGCGAAACCAGCGCATAGGAAAACAGGATGCCCGAAAACGTGCCGACCATGGCGTCGCCGATAAGCTCGCCCAGCACTTCCGGCGGCTGATCGAGCGCGGCCATCGCCCTGATCACGCCCAGAACCGCGGCGACGATGCCAAGTGCAGGGAAAGCTTCCGAAATCGTTACCAGCGCATGGTACGATTTGAGGGCGTCATGCCTCACCGTCTGAATCTCCTCATCCATCAGGGATTCAATCTCGTCGGGACGTGCATGTCCCATGATATACAGGCGAAAGTAATCGCAGATAAATTGAGTCAACTCTTTATTTTTTAGAACTGCGGGAAACTTGGCGAAAATCGGCGACTCCGCCGGCTTTTCGATATGAACTTCGACTTCGTTCTTTGGCTTGGCCTTGAGTTCGCGCATCATGGAGTATAGTAACCCAAGCACCGCGAGATACTCACCCTCCGTCGGCTCCGCGTTTTTTATAGCTTCGATGATTCCTTTGCCTGCGTCCTTAATAACCTTTGCGGAATTGCCAACGATAAATGTTCCGGTCGCGGCTCCACAGATAATGACATACTCTGCTGGCTGCCAGATCACGCCGACATGGCCGCCCATGACCACGAAGCCGCCCAGCATGCAGCCAAGGGTGATCATGAGCCCCAATGCAATCGTCACAACTCTCTCCTCGCGCAGGATTCGACTACTGGACCCAGCTTGCACGAGCCTGATTGCGAAAAGCGGAAAACCACCGCTCAAGTTTTAACGTTCGGATAAGACAGGCCCTCTTTTTTTCCGGATGAGGTCCAAAAGTCGATGCGGCGCAAGGCCCGCTCACGGCAAATGCAGGATGTTGCCGGTGCGGGAGCGCATTTACCGGATGGTGCCAGGCCTGGGGGTAAAATAGGCTAAGCGGTCCGGTTGGGATTGTTCGCCCACACTGGAGGAATGGACGTGATGGTGCGGAGCTTCAGCCGGGTATTGAACGACCTTGGCGGCGCGGAAGAGACTTGGGAAAGGGCTTTGGGCGAGCCGCGCTTACGCGTTTCGGCGCGCGCGGGCTTTGTGGTGGCTGCGCTTGGCCCCAAGAAAAAGGACGGCTCCCGGCGGCGGCCCTCGGGCTATGAAGCCATGCCGGATGAGCCGCCACAGCCTGAACCGCAACTTTCGCTGTCCGATCTGGAAAGTCAGATTGGAAAGGCCGGCTCGATGGAAGAGCTTTGCCGGTTGAGGCGCCAATTCGCGCGGGCGAGCCACCCGGACTGCTGCGGCGATTCGTCCGCCACATCCGAGATGGCGGCTGCCAACCGGCTGATAGATGACGCCATTGCTTCGCTGCGCAGGCGCCAGGAGACGGGTTGCCGGTAAAAATCTAACGCTCAGTTCCCGGTTCCCGGGAGTGGAGATGGGTATCCGCAATTAGATAAGCTTTACATCCATCTACTCGTGTAATTTTGCGGCACGGCAACATGGAAGAGCGCAACAATGAATTTATTTGATAAGTATTACCAAGACACGCCTGATTACTTTGGTAGCTATCCTCCTATTCATTTTAAGGAGGCCTATAAGCGGTACGTCCCTTTTGCCGGTAAAGCTCTTGACTTAGGATGCGGTCAAGGGCGCTTCTCTAAATTTCTCGCGGACAAGGGCTTCGAGGTAACCTCTGTAGATTTATCAGCTATTGGCATACAGCAACTTGATAGTTTTGCCAGGACGGCGAAAAAAGCTATCGTGGCAATTCACGACAATGTCTTAAATTTTCCTATTCTGGCGGGGCGATACGAATTGATCGTCGCTGCGACAATACTGGATCACCTCAGCGTGCGTGATGCCCGCACCCTTGCCGGCAAGATTTACGGCGGGTTGGCACCCTACGGAGTGGCGTACATCGAGTGCCATACTGAGGGGGATGCCGGTTGCAGGGCCGGCCGGGGGGAGAAATGCCTGGCAGTCAGCGAATGCAGAAGCCAGATCCGTCACTTTTTTTGCAAAGGGCAGCTTCTCCGGTGGTTCGAAAAGGGGCGGACGCTCTCATATGAAGAGGCGGAATTCATGGACGATGCCCACGGCCCGGTCCACTCTCATGAGTTTGCCAGATTGTGGACGCAAAAGGTGTAAATGGCCGCCCCCCCTACGCTCCCTTGTATCCGCCCATGCGGCAGACGAGCGCCCACTCTTCGGCGGTTACCGGCTGCACCGACAGCCTTGAGTTCTTGACCAGCACCATGTCCGCGAGGCCAGGCCCGGCCTTGATGGCGGCAAGCGTCACCGGCTTGGGAAACGGCCCAACGGCCTCGACATCCACGCAATTCCAGCGCCCCGTGGGATCGGTCGAATCGGGGTGGATCTCCGCCACGACGCGGACCACGCCAACGACGCTCCTTTCACCGCCGGAATGATAAAAGAGGCCGAGGTCGCCAAGCTTCATGGCCCGCATATGCTTCTGGGCAAGCGCATTGCGGACCCCGCTCCATTCCTCGCCTCGCGCCCCGGCCTCGACCTGATCCGCCCAGGAGAATGTCTCCGGTTCCGTTTTGAAAAGCCAAAAAGCCATGCGAAATGCCGTCTATCCACTAAGCTGGGCTGCCCCGATAATGGGACCCAAGGGTTCCGCCTGCAGGAAGGCCACGAGCATCTGCGCGCCTTTCGGGATCGAGCTTAGCTGCACCGCGTAGGACGCGGGCGCCCCTTCCCATGCCCCCGCCTCGGTAAGGCCCAGCACCACGTTGGTGTAGGTTATCTTCCGGCCCGAGTTCTCGCCGGCCTTGATTGCGACCTCCGCCGAGCGCTGGACCGCCGCGACCCAAACCTTGCCCATCTTATAGCGTGCGCTGTCCCGCGCCGCACCCGTTTCGATAATGAGCCTTCCATCCTGCCGCCGGGCGCTCAGCCAAACGGCTTCGCCGCGGATGATGGGATCGGTCGCCTTCAGCGCATACTCGATCGCGTCGAGATTACTGCCCACGCAATGCCGCAGCCCGTTCACGATCGCTTCGGGCGTATACACCTCGCCGCCCTTGATGGCCGCATAGCGCCGCTGGCGCAGGGCATTTTCGGGCCGCGCAAACGTATCCTTCCAGCCCAGATAGTCCCAATAAGCGACCGGAAAGCTGAGTGCGATCACGCCTGGACGCTGCGCAAGCTGGCGGAGGACCCGGTCGGCGGCGGGGCATGACGAGCAGCCCTGGCTGGTGAACAGCTCGACGACCGACATTTTTGCCGGCCTGGCCTCCTCTTGCGCGAGGCTACGCTCGAAGCCGGCGAGAAAAACCGCCAGGGCGAGGAGCCCAAAAGCGGAAAACCTGATCACAAGCACCTCCGGCACAACTGGTAAGTCTCCAGAGAGAGAGAATGCAAAATGCGAGCTTCAACTGCCAGTCACGTCTCTTTGTCCGGTTGCCGCATCGCCAAGGCTTCCCGGAAAACAGGTGTGCCGCCGCGGACAAACCCAGGCTCCGCCGTAATCGCAGCCGATGATCTCTCTTTCACACCAGGAAACGCAGCTAACCGGAAGGTGCCGCCTATGGTCTTCCTATTTTACGCGATCGATATAGCGGCATCCGCCACCCTGGCCGCCATCGCCGCCCTGCACCTTTACTGGGCGGCGGGCGGCTTGTGGCCTGCGCGCTCGGCCCGGCAGCTCATCGACACTGTTATCGGTAATCCGCGCCGCGACAAGATGCCCCCCGCATGGATCACCGCGATTGCCGGCATCGCGCTGGCGGGCACCGCATTGCTGCCGCTCGCGATTGCCCCGGTCTCCTGGAGCCTGATCTACACGCTGAACCTTCCGCTCAGCGTGCTTGGGGGATCGTTTGGCGCCACGTTCTTGGCGGGTTTGGCGTTCCTCGCACGCGGGATCGTAGGCTACCTCCCGTTCTGGCGCCGCCTCCACCCCGCGGAGCCGTTCGCAAGCCTTGATGTGCGCCTCTACTCGCCCCTGTGCCTAGTGCTGGGCCTGGCCTTTCTTCTCCTCGATTTCGTCGCGGTCCTGGTGCTCGCGACGATTTAGCCCGCTCACTCGAACTGCGTGCCCCGGCCCAGCGGGAAGCCGCGCAGAAAATCCGCGCCGCCCATCGGCCGCTTGCCCGCACGCTGCACCTGGGTCAGCCGCACGGCCTGCGAACCGCAGGCCACGGTCAGATTGGCGTCGAGAAGCAGCCCCGGATCGCCCTTGTTCTGCACAAGCACCGAGCGCAGCACCTTGACCCGCTCGGCCCTTCCGCCAAGCAGCGCCTCAAACCAGGCGCCCGGATAGGGCGAGAGGGCGCGGATACGGTTGTGAACCTCGGTGCTGGGCAGGCTCCAGTCGATGCGCGTCTCCTCCTTGGTGATTTTGGGCGCGTAGGTTTTCCCCTCGGCGGCTTGCGGCGTGAAGTCCAACTCGCCGGCTTCCAGCATGGAAAGCGCCGTGAGCATCAGGTTTGCGCCCACCAGCGAGAGCTGGTCGTGAATTTCGCCCCCCGTGCTATCCGGACCGATGAGCATATGGTACATGAGAGCCACCGGGCCGGTGTCGAGCCCTTCCTCCATCTTCATAATCATGACGCCGGTTTCCTTATCGCCGGCCATGATCGCGCGTTGAATGGGGGCGGCGCCCCGCCAGCGCGGAAGCAGGGACGCATGCAGGTTCAGGCAGCCGAGCGGCGGCGTTTGCAGGATCGCGCGCGGCAGGATCAGGCCATAGGCGGCCACCACGGCCACATCGGGCGCCAGTTCCGCGAACTCCTCCTGCGTCTCCAGACGGCGCAAGCTCTTCGGCGTGAACACCGGGATCGCCGCCTCGTCCGCGAAGGTGTGAACCGGGGACTTCCGCTCCCCCATGCCGCGCCCGGCGGCCCTTGGCGGCTGCGTGTATACCGCCACGACATCGTGCCCGGCGCTTGCGATCTCGCTCAGCACCGGGACGGAAAAGTCGGGCGTGCCCATGAAGACGACACGTAAGGCCATGACTGACTGCCTCCTGGAACTGCCTGGCAAGGCGGGCGCTTACGGATGTTGAACCTGTGTTTAAGCGGCGGCACGCCGCTTTAGCAAGGATTAACCGCTACGCTGCCGTCAACGTATATGGAGCGGGAACCATGCCCTATGCAACCGATGAGGACTTGCCGCCTCCCGTCCGCAACCATCTCCCGCCGCACGCGCGGGATATCTACCGCGNNGTGAAGGTGGATGGCGAATGGGTGGCGCGCAGCGATCGAGCCGGCGTCCCTTCTCCCCATCGCATCCGCCTGCGGATGCGATCCTTTCGAGAGGCAAGCTCGCCAAGGTGAGCTTGCACGGGAAGGGCAGGATGAGGGGTAATGCGCCATGTGCAAGCCGCCGGTCCAAGGTTCAACATGACCGAACCCGCAGGCGAACGTTTCGCTAGCGGAAAAAGATGAGGGTCACCAGGACGAAAGGCGGGATGAGAAACGCCATGGACCAAACCATGAAGCCGAAGAAGCTTGGCATCCTCACGCCGAGATGGGAAGCGATTGCCTTGACCATGAAATTCGGCGCGTTGCCGATATAGGTGTTCGCGCCCATGAACACCGCGCCCAGCGAGATCGCCGCGAGCGTCTGCGCCATCGGTCCCATGAGCGTCCCGGCATCGCCGCCAGCCGCGTTGAAGAACACCAGATAGGTCGGCGCATTGTCGAGAAAGCTCGACAGCAGGCCCGTCAGCCAGAAATACGCGACGTTGTTTGGCGTCCCCGTGCCGCCCAGAAGGCTGAACAACGGAGCGAAATCGCCTTGGGGGCCGGCCTTCAGGATCGCGATCGCCGGAATGATGGTGATGAAAATCGCGGCGAACAGCTTTCCGACCTCCAGCACGGGCTCCCAATTGAACTCGTTGTGCTTGCGGCAAGCGCTTGGCGTCAGCACCAGCGACGCCACCGTCAGGAGGATGAGAACGAAATCGCGCGCGAGGCTGGCCCAGCTCACCTCCGTCCCGAATATCTCCACCTTCCCATATCCGTTGGAGCCGCTGGCCATGACCGCTAAAAGCACGAGCAATAGCAATGGTACGTTTACAAGGCCGCGCACAAAGGGCGCCTGGATTTTTTCCGGGGGGGTCTCCGTTCCGCCTTCCTTCGCATAGTAGATGGAGTCCAGAACGAAAAAGGACACCAGCACAATCCCAGCCACTAGGAGCGTTTGCAGCCAAAGGAACTTGAGCGGCCAGAAGAACTTCACGCCTTGAAGGTAGCCAAGGAAAAGCGGGGGGTCTCCCAAGGGCGTCAGCGCCCCCCCGATGTTGCAAACCAGGAAAATGAAGAAGACCACCGTGTGGACCTTGTGCACCCGGTCCTTGTTGACGCGAATGAGCGGCCGGATCAGGATCATCGCGGCGCCAGTCGTACCCGCGAAGCTCGCCAGGATCGTTCCGGCGAGCATGATCGCGGAATTCAGGAGCGGCGATGCGCGGAAGCTTCCGCCGATATAGATGCCGCCAGCGATGACGAACAGCGCCGTAACAAGGGCCATGAAGGGAACGTATTCGAGCAGGAGCACATGGACGAACCCATGAAAGGTAGCATCAAACCCGAAAACCGTGGCAACCGGCACCAGAAATGCCAAGCTCCAGAAGAGGGATACCAACCCGTAGTGGCGGTGCCAGAAACGCGGCGCGGCCGTTGGCAGCAGCGCAATCGAGCATAAAACGCCCGCGAAAGGCAGCACCCACAGAAGGCTCAGCTTGGTGCCGTCGATCGGGGCGGCCGGAGCGGCGCTTGCGCCGCTGGACACGAGCACTGCCGTGAGGAAAGCGCAGGCGCCGGCAAACACGCGGCCGGCCTTGATAGAGCCTTCAGACAAAACGGTTAATCCCTTGATGACGCCGATTTGAGTATTGGGCGCGGGCTTGAGGTCCCTTAACAACCGCCCTGTCCTACCCAATAACTATGAACCAGAGAAGAATCCAGAAGGTTTACCCGCCATGAAAAAGCCTATTCAGAAGAGCGAGGCCGAGTGGCGCGCGCAATTGACGCCCGAGCAGTACAGGATTACCCGCGAGCACGGCACCGAGCGCGCCGGCATCAGTCCGCTCTACCATGAAAAGCGCGAGGGGGTTTTCGCTTGCGTGTGCTGCGGCGAGCCCTTGTTTCTGTCCGGTGCGAAATTCGAGTCCGGCAGCGGCTGGCCGAGTTTCCACCAGCCCGTCGAAGGCGAGGCCGTGTCCCAGCACGAGGACAGCTCGTTCATGATGCACCGGACGGAGGTATGCTGCGCACGCTGCGAGGCGCATTTGGGCCATGTCTTCCCCGATGGCCCGCAGCCCACGGGCCTGCGCTATTGCATCAACGGGGCCGCGCTGGACTTCAAGCCCGCGCAAGCTGGGGCGGAGTGCCATAAGGAAGAGGCGGGATCGTAAGCATTGCCTGGGAAGCGGATTGCGCCAAAGGTATTACCCCTCATCTGTCCTTCTCCTAATGGGAGAGGGGACCCCTGAACAAGCGTCCCCTCTCCCACAGGGAGAGGGACAGGGTGAGGGGTTGTACCGGCAGAGTAGCGCTCCAACCTCAGCAACAGTTCGATGGCCCGCTATGAATTCTTTGCGGGCCGCGACTTCAGCGCATCCGCGCATTCCTGCCCAAGCTCGCTCGCGTGGCTTTCCAGGCATTTCACCATGACGCCGCGCTCTTTCCCCGCATCCGCGCAGAACTTGTCCTCATCGGCCTTGCAAGCCGCCCGCAGCTTCTTCCGCGCCTCCTGCCGTTCCTTGCATTCCGGCGAAAGCTCGGCTTCGTGGCTCTGCATGCACTCGCGCAATTTCCCATCGCCCGGCTGGACCCCAGCGCAGAATTTCTCCCGGTCGGCTTTGCACGGACTGGCGTCCTGCGCGGCGGCTGGCTGGGGCGAAAACAAAAGCAGCACGGCTGCCAGCGGTGCATAAAGGGCAATTTTCATCGGGAATACTCCTGGCCGGAAACGCATATCCTCGCGCTTTAGCCCGTAGGGCCGCGTTCCACAACCGCAAACCCGAATTAGTTCAACGCAAAATTGTAAGCGGTTTTCCCAGGGCCACGGACCCTGCCGGCGGCCGGGCTGTGCCGGCACATCGCGTTACATCTCTCGCTTATATGTGAAAATATGAATGTGGGAATGTGTGTTAGGCAGCCAGCAGCCTGAACTGCAAAAAGGAGCTGCCCATGCCTCCCCTGAAGCGCGCCGCGATTGTTCTTCTTCTCCTTATATCCGGTCAATCCGTGCCTGTCTGGGCCGAAGAAAAGGGGCCGGAGACAGGGCTTCAGATCGAAGTCCCGGTGCCGCTCAAGGAATCGAAGGTGGTCTTCAGCATGAACCGTCTTGCCTTCCTGGGCGATCAGCCCGCCGGGCTCGCTCAGATGAAATTCATGATGGCGCGCTACAAGGCCAGCCAGGTTCCCGCTCACGTGGCCGCGGTGTTCTTTGGCGAGGCAGGCTACATGATGCTGAACGACGCGGCGTACGGCAAGGTGCGCAAATCCGATAGGGGCAATCCGTTTAAGGACCAGATCAAGGCGCTGCAGGACGAAGGCGTGCAATTCGAACTGTGCGTGAACACCGCCAGAAGCAACGGTTGGGGGAACGCCGATCTGCTGCCCGGCGTCAGGGTGAACGGCGGGGCCATGCTGCGCATCGTCCAGCTTGTGCAGGACGGCTACATCCAGGTCCAGCCTTAGGGGCAGGTCCGGAAGGGGGCAGGCGTAGCCGGCCAGCCAATGCAAGGCGGGGCACAAGTCTGTTGACTGTGAAAAAGAATTCATTCACTTCCGGGGCGGCGGTGCCAGCCCCTCCGCCTCTTCCCCAACGCCGGAAGTGCCTGCGTTTTAATTCCAGCCGCGAAGCGGAAGCCCATGATCGAGCGGAAGCAGAGAACCAGGCGGCATGTCATCGCCAGCATGAGCCTTCACCACGTCGCTTACACCATCGCCAAATGCGGCTATACGCTGGAAGCGACCCAATCCGATTACGGCTACGACGCCTTGCTGTTCACCTATAGCGATAGCGGCGAGGTGGAGAACGGAAACATATTTGTGCAGCTCAAAGCTACGGACCATATAAGCAAGTACCGGAAACGGAAGAGCTTTTCATTTTCCGTCGGCAAGAAGGACGTCGATTTGTGGCAGGATGAGCCGTTTCCGGTCTATTTAATTTTATTCGACGCTTCCGCCGAGGCCGCATATTGGCTATACTTCCAAAAGTATCTTCAAATAAATGGGGTGCGAGCGTCCGGCATAAAGGGAAACTCGATTTCCATCGAGATGGATGCGGCACAGATCGTGGACGAAAATTCGGTGCATGGCTGGCGGGCGGACAAGTCAGAGGTGCTCGCGCAAATCGGATCGATGAAACATGTCTAGAAATGCCGTTGCAACGCTGGATATGATTAATTTCCTAGAGAGAATCGGGTTTGTTCAGCTAAGGGCGGGCAAGGGTAGACATGCCGTGTACAGGCATGAGGCGACAGGCCTCTTAGTCACATTGCCAACCGGAGACAAGGATTTGCGCCCAATTTTTACCCGCGCAATTCAAAAGCAGTTGGATAACTTCAATATCGTTTCCGAAGAAAAATTCGACAAAATGCTTCGGGCCGCGAATAAATTCGAGAGATTGCTCCGGGCCGCGAGCTAAAGCTGCCGGCATTCCAGCGCGCCCCCTTGACGGAATGCAGCCAAAGGCCATTACATGAAGTGCCAGTTGGCTGGATGGCCGCTGCTTGGGAGGCGCGCGCTGTGGCCGTTCGCGGTTGATGCGCGCCACCTCAAGTGGAGGAAAGTCCGGGCTCCACGGAAACACGGCGCCGGATAACGTCCGGCGGGGGCNNAAGTGCCACAGAAAGCAAACCGCTTTTCTGGACCTGAAGCAGCGCACCGCTGGCCAGCCGGCCTCAAGGTGCGCGGAGCGCGACAGGCCCAAGGAAGTAAGGGTGAAAGGGTGCGGTAAGA
>PMBZ01000026.1 GCA_003153975.1 Hyphomicrobiales bacterium | reverse complement strand
AAGGCAGCCTTCAAAGGACGCTTACCTCGCGTCATAATTCCAGGATGCAGGAAAATCCAGGCGAAGCAAGGGCTCGCTTCTAACCAATGAACTGCCTTCCACCGGCTGCGGCGGCCCCAACCGGCTGCCTGGGAGAGGCAGTCCGGTGCCCAAAGGAAGCTGGCCCGGCCGAGTTCGACCGGCGGCGCGGCGAGCCGGCTTCCCGCTATTCGTCAAGGCAAGTTAGATGGCTGTATTTTCGACATCTTTGACGGATGCTCCCTGCATATGGACGCCTCATGGTGCACACTCGGAGCCAAACGCTCGGTGGCAACCAAAATCAGACCCAAGAATAGCGCTACCCACACGGTATTCGCCAACTCGGTTGACTCTGGCGTGTTTGTTCGCTTTAGATAGTAGATTATGCCTCTAGCAGTCGCTACGATGCCAAACACTATATGGCCCTCGTCGCTAACGAGATACATCCATAACTGCTTCCCAATGACGATAAGGAAGTCGGCACATGGCTGTTGCTCCAACATGCGGGCTCCTTTCTTAGTGTCCCAATAGTGGACCCACCCGCTTGGAATGCTACCTGCGCACTACCGCTCCGTCATGAGCCTTGATATTCATTAAAGCCCCGCCTCGCGCACAAGAAATATTTGATTTTCATCACCTTAAAGAGCTATAGCTTTAACGTGGCTATTGTGCGCGTCATTTAAGCTTCTTGGGGGTTCTGCCGCCAATCGTGTTAAGTTCATGAAGCCGCGCCAGTTTTCGCAAGTACGTGTCGTCGCCTGGGTGAAACACACGGCTTTCCTCGGCAATAAACGAGTCCAGCCCGGCTTGCGGCACTTCAACGCGCTCCATGCCAACGATCCCGGATTGCGGGATTGGAAAATAATCCTGTCCCACCGAAACGTACTCGCCGCCCAAGCCAAGATCGCCATTTTTTGTCGTCACAAGGATGATGTAGTCGCGGCGATGCTCGTCGTCCTGGTTAAAGAACCAATAATACACTTCCCGATTAACGCAAGTCACCCCAGTATAAGAATATGGGGTTATCCGTTCTCCACCGATAGACGGAATACTCATCGTGGATATTATCTGCACCTTTTTCCCGATCGACAATAACCCTTGGACCTGCAAAACAGACTGCAGGATGGGCGCGCCCTTGCCATTATTCCGGAGCAGGCGGTAGACTCCCTTGAGCTGCCGCAAATGAACTTTCGATTCGCGCAGATTGAGACTGAACTCGCCAAACGGATGGTCCGCAAGCAGACGTTCCTTTGTGGCATGACCGATATAATGACTGTCTGCGCCGAGCCCCGCTTTGGGCGATAAATGAAATTTCTTGCAGAACTCGCCGACCGGAACCTTGTCCGAGAAGTCCTGTACCGTGACGGGCGGAGCAATCGTCGTGCCGCTGTTCAGGCTTGTCTTGATTTCAAGAACTTTCTGCTCGCTGGGCTCACTATCTCCATCTTTGTATTTCAAATAGGTTGGATAGGTAATGCCCAACGCATAGCGAATATTCTCTGCCTTTATGCGGTCTTTGCCAAATCGGATAGTGCGGCTCTCAACGATGGCCTGTAGCTTTGGTCCTATATTGAGGAACGAAATCAACGCAATGGTTGTCCTAGACTAAGGTATTGGCGTGAAGTCCAAAAGAATGATGTTTCTGTAACCTTTTTCGCCGGGTGCCTTTCTTGTTAGAGGGGCTACATAATGAGTGATTATCCGATCGCATACGCCAAAGCCCTCGAAAGCGTTTTCGAGCGTAAACGTGTCTAAAATATCCGTCCCCGGAATTTCGTCAAGGCGCTTATTGGCTGTATCGAGGGTGCCGATGTAGTTCTCGCCGCCATTGACTCCCAAGCGTTCTACGAGGATGCCGAAGGTGTAGGGTTCGCCGTCCTGATGAAAAACATTTGGTGAAGCAACCGCCTGGTGCGTCTCGCCCGGCTGATAGCTCACGGTATGGAACCCGGCGACTTTCTTGACATCGCGGGTCTCCGGGGGCCATTCGGTAAGCTCGTAGCAATTCCAAATGATCTCCTTAAGAAAAACCGTATTGCAGGGGCTCAGATCCAGTGCCGGAAAGCGGCGGCCTAGTCCGCCGTCATCGGGATTCACCTGCTTGTTCTGAAAGTACTCGACAAACATCTCGCCGGTATCCGGATCGGCCTTCGCAGGCAAAGGCTCGACAGCCTTAAGGACCGGGTCGACCTCGAACTCGATAAACCGCCTGCACCGGGTCTTGGGGCCGCAATATGGGTCCACAGGCAAATTCTCGAACAGTTTTCGGAGCTGGGAGGCTGCAGCGGCATTGTGACCGGGATTTACGATATCGGCCGGATCGATCTTAATCCATCCTCGCCCATTGAGAGCTGCTCGCTTGCCAATGTTTCCCATGCCAGTCTTCCATCGTGGTTTCGCCGGGCTTACTGTAATAGCCCAGGCCAACGTTTACAGTAGACGATTACTCCCGCAAGGCTCGGTTTTCCACTGCGGCGAGGTAGTATCTCTCTCACCTCAAACGCAGTGTAGTCGCGTTCAAACCGCCTCGACAAAGCTCGCGACCACCTTCTTCTGCCCGGCCTTTTCGAACTCCACCGTCAGCTTATTCCCCTCGATCAGGCTGATGGCGCCGTAGCCGAACTTCTGGTGAAACACGCGCTGCCCCACCTTGAACCCCGGCGCGGCGTTCACCACGCTCGCCGCCACCAGCTTGCCTTCGATCTCCCTTGGCACGCCCCGCGCGCGGTTGCGCACCGCCGCCGGCGACGACCAATTCGCCTGCGCGCGCTTCCAGCCCGGCGCCGGCCGCTCGTCGTAATCGAACGGCGACGCCTCCTCGTCGAACCGGCTCGCCCCATACCCCCCATTGGCCGCGCCATAGCCTCCGCCATAGCCGCCGCTCTTCATCACCAGCTCGGCGTGCTCCTCCGAAATCTCGCCCAGGAACCGCGACGGGCTCGCCGATTGCCAGGAGCCATGCACGCGCCGGTTCTGCGCGAAGCTGATGGTGAGCTTCTTCCTGGCGCGCGTGATGCCGACATAAGCGAGGCGGCGCTCCTCTTCGAGGCCCTCGTTGCCGTTCTCGTCGAGCGCGCGCTGATGCGGAAACAGCCCCTCCTCCCAGCCGGGCAGGAACACCACGTCGAATTCGAGCCCCTTGGCGCCGTGCAGCGTCATCAGGCTGACGCGGTCGCCCTCGGCGGCCTGCTCCACGTCCATCACCAGCGCGACGTGCTCCAGGAATGCGCCGAGGCTGTCGAACTCGTCCATGAAGCGGATCAGCTCTTTGAGGTTTTCGAGCCGGCTCTGCGCTTGCGGCGACTTGTCCTTCTGCCACATGGCGGTGTAGCCGCTCTCGTCGAGGATCAGCCCGGCGAGGTCGGTGTGCGGCATGGTGGAGGAGAGGCCGCGCCAGCGGGCGAAATCGTCGGTGAGCGCGCGCAGCGATTTGCGGGCCGCGGGCTTCAGCTCCTCGGTCTCGGCGATGTGGCGCGCGGCCTGGAACAGGCTTAGCCCCTCGCCACGCGCAAGCTGGTACACGGCCTGCACCGCAATGTCGCCGAGCCCCCGCTTGGGCACATTGATAATGCGCTCGAATTTGAGGTCGGCGGCGGGGTTCTGCATCACCTCCAGATAGGCGATGGCGTCCTTGATCTCCTGGCGCTCGTAGAAGCGNNAAGCGCGGGCCGCCGATGACGCGGTAAGGCATGCCCATGGTCACGAAGCGGTCTTCGAAGGCGCGCATCTGGAACGAGGCGCGCACCAGGATCGCCATATTGTTGAGCGGCACGCCTTCGCGCCGCAGCCGGTCGATATCCTCGGCGGCGAGCCGGGCTTCCTCCTCGTCGTCCCACACGCCGCGCACGAGCAGCTTCGCGCCCGCGCCCGCGTCCGTGCGCAGCGTCTTGCCCAGCCGGCCGGCGTTGTTCGCGATGAGCTTCGAGGCCGCACCCAGGATATGCGCGGTCGAGCGGTAATTGTGCTCAAGCCGGATCACGGTGGCGCCGGGAAAGTCCTTCTCGAAGCGCAGGATGTTGCCCACCTC
>PMBZ01000042.1:33794-54803 GCA_003153975.1 Hyphomicrobiales bacterium | reverse complement strand
AACCGTCTTACAAACCGGATGCGGCCGGCCTTCCGGCGTTTGCACCCCATAAATGGGACTCTTCGAGCATAATCGCAACTAGCATTAAATGCACAGCGGCATTTGCCGCTGAATGGTAAGTGAAAAACACTGCCGTCCCGCCCCTCACCCCAGCCCTCTCCNNAGAGGGACAGGGTGAGGGGAGCGAGCGCTGTATGGCAGCCCCCCCTCCCCCACCATCAATGATCGTGATCGCAATCGGGGCCGCACTCATGATCGTGTTCGTGATCGTGTTCGCCGCCAGCGAGAAGCGCCTGCTCGCGCTCCTGGCCTGCCACCAGTTCCATCAGTTCCTTCGGCGTCACCTTCTTCTCGTCGAGCTTGACCAGCTCAAGCGCGAAGTTGATGACCTTCTCCTCATAGACCGGCGCCCGAAGCTCGTTCACCGCGTTCGGGTTCTTCCTATAGAACTCGATCACCTCGCGCTCCTGGCCGGGGAACTGGCGCGCGCGGTCGAACATGGCGCGGCGCATCTCCTCGTCGGTAATGCGGATCTGGTTCTCGTTGCCGATCTCGGAGAGGACCAAGCCCAGCCGCACGCGCCGCTCGGCGATCTTGCGGTATTCCTCGCGTGCCTTCTCCTCGGTCGTGCCCTCGTCCTCGAAGCTGTTTTTCGATTGCTCAAGCGACCGGGTGACATTTCGCCACACGCCCTCGAACTCGGCCTCGGTCAGCGAGGGCGGAAGCTCGAAGGAATGCCGCTCGTTGAGCGCGTCGAGAAGCAGCCGCTTCAGCCGTGTCTTGGTGGCGTTGTCGAGTTCGCGCTGCAACTGGCTCTTGACCGCCTCTTCCAGCTTCTCGAAAGACTCGACGCCGAGCGACTTGGCAAAATCCTCATCCGCCGGCGCCTCGCCGGGTGCCGCCACCTCTTTCACCTTGATCGCGAAATCGGCGTCCTGGCCCGCCAGGTTCTTGGCCTGGTAGTCCTCGGGGAACGTTACCTGGATGGTGCGCTCCTCGCCCGCCTTCATGCCGACGAGCTTCTCCTCGAAGCCAGGAATGAACCGCTTCGAGCCGATCACCACATAGGCGTCCTCGCCGGTGCCGCCCTCGAACGCCTCGCCGCCGATGCTGCCCTTGAAATCGATAATCAGCCGGTCGCCGTCCGCCGCCGGGCCGTCCTTCGTCTCGTAGGACAGGTTGCCCTGCCGCAGCAGGCCGATCTGCTTTGCGATATCCTCCCCGGAAGGCTCCGCGATCTCCTTCTCCAGCGAGATCGCCTTGAGGTCGGCCAGCTCGATCTTGGGCAGGATCTCGAACGACATCGTGTATTCGAGATCGGTTTCGCCCTCGATGATGCGCTGAACGGTGGCCTGATCCTCGGGCAGCTTGATGCCGGGCTGAAGGGCCGGCCGCTCCTTGCGGTCGGCCATAGCCTGGGCGCTGGTCTCGTTCACCGCCTGCTCGACGACCTCGGCCATGACCGAGCGGCCGTAAAGCTGGCGCACGTGTGCCAGCGGAACCTTGCCCGGCCTGAAGCCGTTCAGCCGAACCTTGTGCTGGAGGTCGGCGAGTTTCGTCTCGGCGCGGGTCTTCAGCTCGCCTGCGGGAACAACAACTTTCAATTCACGTTTCAGTCCGTCTGAAACAGTTTCTGTAACTTGCATTTTTGAAACCGGATATCTCGTTAGCCGCGTTGCGGCGATCTTGCTTCTAGCGGCGTCCAGCCGCTGCCGCGGGTGGTTCCACCCGGCTTGGGCAACTGAGATTGCACATTGGGATGCAATCCACAAGGGCTTACGGAGCGCATATATAAATTTGACTCAGCTGGTGCGTCCTGGACCAAGCTTTTTAGATAGTCCTGGAGGCCAAATTGCAACGGACGGCGGAGCGGATCGCGCCTGGCTCAAGCGGGCAACGGCGCGGAACGGATCGATTCCGGTCCGCCGCGCGGCGGCCCCAGGCTGCCGGAAGTGCATGACTTTTTGCTTGCTTGCGCGCGAATAGCCTTTTCGGCATAAACCGGACGGGGTGTAGCAGGGGACTTCACATGTGGCAGGCTTTGCTCTCCGTATTTTTCTCGTTCGCCCTGTGCGCCCCGGCCCACGCCGGAAAGCGCTTGGCACTCGTCATCGGCAACGGCGCCTATACGCACGCAAATGCCCTTCCAAACCCCAAGAACGACGCCACCGACATGGCGGCGGCTCTCAAGGACTCGGGCTTCACCGTCATCGCCGGCACCGATCTCGACAAGGCCGCGATGGAAAGCAAAATCCGGGAGTTCGCGGACGCGCTCTCCGGCGCGGATACAGGGGTGTTTTTCTATTCGGGCCACGGGCTGCAGGTTTCCGGCGTGAACTATCTCGTGCCGGTGAATGCCGGGCTGTCGACGGCGGCCGTGCTTGAGCTTGAAATGATACGCCTCGACACCGTGCAGCGGATCATGGAGGGCGAGGCACGGACCAACATCCTGTTCCTCGACGCCTGCCGCGACAACCCGCTCGCCCGCAACCTGGCGCGCTCGATGGGAACGCGGACCGCCAGCATCGGCCAGGGACTCGCGGCAGCCGAGTCCGGGGTCGGCACGCTGATAAGTTTCTCGACGCAACCGGGAAATGTGGCTCTCGACGGCGCGGGACGGAATTCGCCCTTTACCGGGCCGCTGGTTAAAAGGATCGGTACGCCGGGCGAAGACATACTTTCGGTGTTGACGGCGGTCAGGAACGACGTGCTTGCGGCCACGAACGAGAAGCAGGTGCCCTGGGAGAACCATGCGCTGCGGGCGCGGTTCTATTTCAATCCCGCGGCGCCGGCAACCACGGCCACGCCAGCACCCGCGCCAGTGGCGGCCGGACCTTCCTTTACCGAGGTGGAGCACGCCTGGAACGCCGTCAAAGACTCGAAGGATATTTCCATTTTCGAGGCATTCCTCACCAAGTACGGGCCTGCGAACCAGCTTTACGGCAAGCTTGCCATGCGCCGGATCGAGGAGCTGAAGGGCGTGCAGACCGCGGCAAGGCCCATCGACCCCGCAAGGCCCGCCGAACCCCGGTGCGCAAGCATCGCTGGAACATGGCAATGGGCATGGGGCGGCCCCTTCGCCGGCAATACGGTCATGTCGATCAGGCCGGGCGGAGCCGTGGCGGGATCGAATGGCAGCAAAGGTTCGTGGAGTTGCGCCGGAGGAGGGTTCGTTTTCGTTTGGGACAACGGAAACACCGACCATCTCGCGCTCTCACCGGACGGAAGGCGCCTCTCCGGCTCGAATAATTGGCGCTGGTCCGTTTCCGGCAGCAGGAATTGAAGAGCGGCGCGGCTGGACGGCGCCCTGACCGGCCGGTGTGGCCGCGGGGCCGGCGAGCCGCGCCGGCACTTGCTTCACCTTGGAAAGCGGAGATGCGATGCGAACTTGCCCGGACTTTCGCCCCTCTTACCTCCCGGCTTACGATTTCCGTAACAGCGCGGCCGTGCACCGCTTAATGACTGGCCGTTCCGCAAGGCTTAAGCCCGCACCGGCAGCCGCCTTGATCTCCTCGGCGAACTCCGTTTCGCCAACGTGCCCCGCGGGTTCCGCCAGCAGGAGTGCCGCCCCGGATTTCATGGCCTGGGCAGCCTCCGCGAAGAATGTTGCCGCTGACGGCAGCTCGTGCACCATCGCGCATGCAAACACGAAGTCCACGCTCCGGTCCAGGCCGGCGAGACCCATCGACTCCGGGCCGCAGACGCGTGCGTCGATCCTGTCCGAGAGGCCGGCCTTGCGCGCCCGGCGCTTCAGCGCTTCGATCATCCGCGGCTGAACGTCGACAGCCACCGCACGGCCGGAAGGGCCAACGAGCCTTGCAATCTCCAGTGTGAAAAAGCCCATGCCGGGGCCGGGCTCAAGCACGGTCATGCCAGGGCGGATATAGGGCTCAAGGACGCGAACGGGGTCCTGCCAGAACTTGCGGATCGGGCTTGCCAGCAGATAGCCAACCCACCAAGGACAAACGCCGTGTTCAGCCACTGCTTTTCTCCTGGAACCAAGGGCTCGATGCGAAATAAGTGCGCCTTCGAAATGCAAACAAGCCGGGAGCCATGAAGGCCATGGGCTGGAATGTAGTTGAATTGGCCGCTGTTTGAAAGCGCGCTTATTCCGCCGCGCGGCGCTGCACGATCATTTGCGAGATAAGCGCCCTGAGCGCCGCCGGCTTCAAAGGCTTCGGCAAGAAGGCGTGCCCGGCCAGCAGAACGGACTGGCGGACTTCCTGGGCGCCATCCGCCGTCACCACGATGGCGGGAATTGGCTCGCAGCAGGCGGCGCAAATGTCCTGGATGGCTTCGAGCCCGTTCTCCCGGTCCAGGTGATAATCCGAGATGATGATGTCCGGCACGATCTTGGCCGCCTCCAGCTTCTCGATGGCCTGCACGCTGTCGAGGGCGGTGATGACCGGGCAATGCCAATTGGAAAGCAGTGTGCTCATCCCGTCGATGATGCTGCGGTCGTTGTCGAGGCACAGCACGATGGCGCCGCGCAGGTTTCCGTAAGGCAGAGGCCGCATGTTGAACGGGCGCGGCTGCTCCTGGTCCAGCCAGCGCGCCAGCGGCAGCCCCACCGAGAAGATCGAGCCGCAGCCGGGCACCGATCTGAGATCCAGCTCGTGGCTCAAAACCTTGCACATGCGATCCACGATGGAGAGGCCCAGGCCAAGGCCGGGAACGCCTCGGCTGTTGCCGTCCAGGCGCTGAAACTCCTTGAACACCAATTCGCGCTGGTGCTCCGGAATTCCCGGCCCCGTGTCGTGCACCTCGACCACAAGCGACTTGCCGCGATGCCGGCAGCCCACCACCACGCGGCCCTTTTCCCGGTTGTATTTCAGCGCGTTGGAGATCAGATTCTGCAAGATCCGGCGCAGGAGCTTGCGGTCCGAGCGCACGAGCGAATGCGATTGCACGATGGAAAGCTGGATGCCGCGCGACTTGGCAATCGGCTCGAAGTCGATCTGCAACTGGTCCAGCAGCTCGTTGACGGGGAAGACCACATATTCCGGCTTCATCGCGCCGCTGTCGAGCTTCGAGATGTCGAGCAGCGCGGTGAGGATCTCCTCCACGCCGTCGAGCGAGGCATCGATGTTGCGGGCAAGCCTGCCGAGTTCGGCCGGCGGCGACCGCTCCAGGAGGCTGGCGGCGTAAAGCCTTGCGGCATTGAGCGGCTGCAGCACGTCGTGGCTGGCCGCCGCCAGGAACCGCGTCTTGCTCAAATTGGCTTCGTCCGCCTTGGCCTTGGCTATCGCCAGTTCCTGCGTGCGCGCCTGCACCCGCCGTTCCAAATGCTCGTTGGCCCGCGCCAGCGCCTCGGCGGCGGCTTCGCGCTCGGTGATGTCGGTATAGGTCACGACGATGCCGCCAAGCGGCATGGCGTTGGTGCGCACCTCGACGATGCGCCCCTCGATGGAGCGCTCGTGGAAAATCTCCATCGTGACCTGATATTTCGCGATCCGGTCCGCAACCAGGTTCTCGACGGCGCTCGGGCTCTCATGCTCGCGCTGCGCCATATGGCGCACGATCTCGTCCAGCGGCACGCCGATCCGGCCGAACTGCTGCGGCAGCATCAGGATTTCGCGGAATTGCCGGTNNAGCGCGGTCTGAAAGAGGTCCCGGTTGTATTGCACCGCCTCGGAGGCCTCGTCGAGCAGCTTCAGCGCCGATTCCCGGCCGACATTGAGGCGCCGCAGCATCAGGGACATGACGAGCCGCGAGGATGGCGCGCCAATCGCGCTCGCCAAGAGGTTTTCGGTGAACTTGAGCGCGTGCATGTCGCCATGCGCAAGCTCCTTCGGGTCCATGCCGCGCATGGCCATGTATTCGGCGAAAGAGCGCTCCGCCCGGTCCTCGCCCAGATAGCGCGACGCGGTCGATATCAACTCGTTCATGGGAATGCGCGTGCGCCATGGCCTGAACGCCGGCCCCCCCGGCAGCGAGGGGGTGTCCTCGATGAAGATGTTGGTTTGCAGCCTTTCAATCGGCTCCAGCGGCCGCAGCAGCGACACCATGACCAGCGCCGTAAGGTTCGCGAACAGGCTCCAGACGACGCCATGGGTCAGGTGATCGAAGTGCAGATAGAACAGCATCTCCGGCCTGAGGATCGCAAGCCCGAACGGTCCCTGCTTGAGGAAGGCCACGCCATCCGGAAAGCCGCCGATCAGCTTCGGCAGTAGGAGCGTGTATGCCCAGACCGCGAAGCCCGCGAGAATTCCCGCAAGCGCGCCGCGCGCCGTAGCCCGCCGCCACACGAAGCCAATGAAAAATGCCGGTGCGAACTGGGCGATGGCAGCGAACGAAAGCAGGCCGATCTCGGCCAGGGAGGTTTTCTCGATGCTGTCGTAAAGGCCGTAGGCAAGCAGGATGATGCCCAGGATCGAAGCGCGCCTGATATTCAGGAGCAAGCGGCTCATGTCCTTGCTGCCTTCCGTGCCCGCCGTGCGGCGCTGCAGGATCGCAGGCAGGAGCAGGTCGTTGCAGACCATGATCGAGAGCGCGACCGTCTCCAGCACCACCATGGCCGTCGCCGCCGACAGCCCGCCCAGGAAGGCGAGGAAGGTCAGGACGTGGTTGCCCGAATAGAATGGCAGCGCGAGCAGGTACATATCGGGCGGGACGTCCGTTCCCGAAAACCGCAGGACACCCGCGATGGCCACCGGCACCACGAAAACGTTGATGGCAATCAGATAGAGCGGAAACAGCCAGAACGCCTTCTTGAGTTCCTCCTCGGAGACATTCTCGACGAAAGCGACGTGGAACTGCCTTGGCAGCAGGAAAATGCAGACGAAGCTGAGCCATGTCACGGTCAGGAGCGTTCCGCCGTGAATGCCGTTCTCGAAAAGCCTCGTTATTTCCGGCCTGGCTGCCGCCTCGGCCATGAGCGGGCCGAAGCCGCCGAACATGGAGTAGACGATGCCGATGCCGACGGCCAGGAAGGCGCCGAGCTTGACCACCGACTCGGCCGCTATGGCAAGCACCAGCCCGCGCTGATGCTCGGTGGCATCGGTTTGGCGTGCGCCGAACAGGATGGTGAAAGCGGCCAGCACCAGCGCGATCAGGAGCCCCATGTCGACCGGCAGGAGCTTGGATATGCCGGCTTCCTGCGACGGAAAGCCGAAAAGCAACGCCACCGACTGCGAGACCGCCTTGAGCTGCAAGGCGATGTAGGGCAGGAGCCCCACAACCGCCACCACGGTCACGATAGCCGCGACCGCCGGGTTCTTGCCGTAGCGGGCAGCGATGAAATCGGCGATGGAGGTGATGTTCTGCGTCTTGGAGAGCAGGACGATCCGGCGCAGAAGCGGGGCGGCCAGCGTGAAGGCGGCAATCGGCCCAAGATAAACGGCGATGAAGTCGAGCCCCTTTTGCGACGCCGAGCCCACGCTTCCGAAGAAAGTCCAGGAGGTACAATAGACGCCGAGGGCGAGCGCATAGACATAGGGCCGCCCGCTCAGCGAGGTCTGCCTCCTGCCGGCGCGGTCGCCCCAATAGGCGATGCCAAACAGCCCGCCTATGTACAAAAACGATAGTGCTACGATGATCCAGCCGTCGATCATACCTAACTCATGCAGGGCGCTGGAACGCTCTTAACAAGGGTTCTTAGCGCGCTCCTCCCGCGCATCCACGTTCACCTAAAGCAGTATATAGCATTCCCGCAACGCTTGCGCCATTTCCGTTCCACCTTCTTTCCGTGTCATTTCAATTTGTTGAAGACTCCGCCTGCCTCATAAGCCATATTTCAAGCTGCATGCGTCATTTCCAGCGCCGGCGCAACGGGGGCATTGAACTCTACCATCTCAGGCTGTACTTAAGTTTGGAATAGGGAGGCTGCGGCGAACCCATGGCCTACGATTACGTCATTATCGGGGGCGGCTCGGCTGGATGCGTGCTCGCAAACCGGCTGTCGGCCGACCCCGCGATCACGGTGGCGCTGCTGGAGGCAGGCCCCCGCGACAAAAACTTCCTTATCCATATGCCCGCCGGATATCCGGCGCTGATGAAGACCGGCATCGTCGACTGGGGCTACCATACCGAGCCGCAGGCCGGAATGAACGGGCGCCGGCTGTTCTGGCCGCGCGGCCGCGTGCTCGGCGGATCGAGTTCGGTCAACGCCATGATTTATATAAGGGGTGTTTCGAGCGATTACGATATGTGGGCGCAGCTTGGCAACCGCGGCTGGTCCTTCGACGATGTGCTGCCCTATTTCAAGAAGTCCGAGACCTACCTGCCGGGCGCGGACAGCCATCACGGTAGCGATGGCCCGCTCAAGGTGTCGAGGCCTGGCATTTCGGGGCCGCTGAGCCAGGCATGGATCGAGGCCGGGCGGCAGGCCGGTTATCCTTATACACCCGATTTCAACGGGGCGAGCCAGGAGGGCTTCGGCCCCATCGATTGCACCGTGGCCGATGGCCGCCGCACCAGTGCCGCGGCCTCCTACCTGACCCCGGCCCTGGACCGGCCCAATCTCACGGTCATCCCCCGCGCGCAGGCAACGTGCCTCCTCCTTGAGAACAGTCGCGCGGTGGGCGTGGAATACGCCCAGAAAAAGCAAAGACATGAGGTGCGGGCGGAGCGCGAGGTGATCCTTTGCGGCGGCGCGATCAACTCGCCCCAGCTTCTGCTTCTGTCGGGCATCGGGCCTGCCGATGAAATCCGCGGGCATGGCATCGAGCCGGCGCACGATCTGCCGGGCGTTGGCAAGAACCTCCAGGACCACCTGCACGGGGCGGTCAAGCATTACTGCACGCAGCCGGTATCCCTGTACTCGGTGTTCAAGCCCACCGCCCTGCCCCGCCACATCCTGCACTATCTCTTCACGCACAAGGGTCCGGCGGCGACCATGGGCCTGGAATCGCTGGCATTTCTCAAGAGCCGCCCGGACACGATCGCGCCGGACCTCGAATTCCATTTCGTGCCGGCCCTCTACGCCGACCACGGCCGCAAAATCATCTACCGCCACGGCTTCATGGGCTACTACAACATGCAGCGCCCGGAAGCACGCGGCGAGATCGCGCTCAAGTCCGCCGATCCGCTCGCGCACCCGGCCATTCAGCCCAACTACCTGCGGAACGAAGCGGATTTGCAAACCTTGCGCGAGGGCTTCAAGATCGCCCGGGAGGTGTTCCGGCAGAAGGCGTTCGACCCGTACCGGGGCGGCGAGATGGTGCCAGGGTCCAAGGTCCAGACGGACGCGGAGATCGACGAATATCACCGCGCCACCGGCGAGACGCTCTACCACCCCGTGGGAACCTGCAAGATGGGCCAGGATGAAATGGCCGTGGTGGATGGCCAGCTCAAGGTGCGCGGGCTTGAGGGCTTGCGCGTGGTGGACGCCTCCATCATGCCGCGCCTTGTGAGCGGAAACACGAACGCGCCCACCATTATGATCGCCGAGAAGGCCGCGGACATGATCCTGGGGCATGCGCCCCTGCTCGCGGAAAAAGCTCCGGCGGAGGCGGCCTGACACGGCTTCCCCTGCCTCCGGCCGCTTTGGAGGCAGTTTACCCCCTGTTAACCGGCCTGCGCCCCGTTCCTGCATCGTTTGGCCCGCCTTCCGCATTTGCACTAATTTAGCAGAAGTGTTTTGATAAATCGTTACGTCATCTAATGCGCTGATATATTTGAATTATATCGATTCATCACGCCAGCCGGCTGACGCATGCAAGGGTTAATTCGCTAGTTGCGACTATATTTAACGGATATTTTGAATCGTAGGAATCGGGGCAAAAACGCGAAAAATTTCGCGAAAATGCGCGTGTGGAACGCATACCGGACGCGCGTTTACCATGCAGGCATTAACCACGATGCGGCGCTTACCGCTATTAAGCCTTCGTTTAGCTGCCAGTTCCGCCATCAAAAGCACCGTCAGCTTGGGGCGGCGGAATTGAAGCTGGTCCCTTGTGTGTAAGCAACGGGCAAATTGGGCGAGGAACCGCCGATGAAGCACAATCAAATTCTGGACAAGCTGGCAACGAGGCATCTCGTGGAGTCCATCGAAGAGGACGTGGCCAGGCTCGTTTGGCTGGCCATGAGTCCGCCAGCGGATGGCGTGGCCGCTTATGCGATGCCGAGGCTGCTTCCGCGCTGGAACTGCGTGCTGAACGCAGGCAAGGACGAAGTCGCGGACCTCTACAAGCAAAAGACCATCCTGGCGCTGGCCGTGGTGCTGCACAAATATGGCGTGGCGGACAAGGCGATCACCAAGAAGGCGCTGACCGCAGTCGACAAGCTGAACAAGGCCGTTGCGCTCAGCGACGGCTTCTTCCGCAAGACGGACCAGATCAAGGCACTGATCGAAAGCGAGCCGGAGCCCTTGAAGCGGCGCCCTTCCTACAGAGACAGCCTGACTTTCTACCGTGCGGGAGACGTTGTGGCCATCCAGCTCGGCGATGTCTATTACGCTGCCCACGTCCACGAAATCCTGCGCTTCAACGAAGCGCCGCTGATCGAGCTTTACGACGCGGAATTCAGCCGCAGGCCGGCTCTTGAAGAGGTGCTGGGGAAGCGCGCCAAAGGCGGACCCTATAACGATGGCTCCGAGAGAGTGGAAAAGTTCTCGGTCGCGGGGATGAGGAATGTGCCAGACCTCGCAAACCAGTTCGTCCTGCTCGGCAGCGGCATCAAGGATATGCCGTCCAGCAGCCACCTCAAGGAAGCTGTTGGCCTCTACAGCGTCATGGATCTGTTCGGGCTGATGGCAGCCATACAGCGAATGTTTCGCAACCGCAAAGCATAGGGGGCGGCGAGATGGCGCTGGGACCCAAGGTCCAGACTGACGCGGAGGTCTACGAATATCGCCGCGCCACCGGCGAGACGCTCTACCACCTGGTAGGAACCTGCAAGATAGGGCGGGACGAAATGGCCGTGGTGGATGGCCAGCTCAAGGTGCGCGGGCTTGAGGGTTTGCGCGTGGTGGATGCCTCCATCATGCCGCGCCTTGTGAGCGGAAACACCAACGCGCCAACCATCATGATCGCGGAAAAAGCCGCGGACATGATCCTTGGCCGCGCGGCAGCACCCCATTAGTAAGAATCGGCGCCGCTACTTGGGAAGCGGGTCCAGTTTTCCGTATTGAAGGGGAGGGGTCGCGGCTAGAATTTGCTGCCAATCCCGAATCTGAAGACGGAGGTTCTTTCGTTCACCGTTGCATCTCCGCCTGGAAGCTCGAAATTGTTCGGGATGGCGCTGAAGAATTTCGCTTCTGTCCGCAGATTCCAGTGTGGGTCGATCTTATACTCAACTCCCGCACCGGAAACAAAATTGACACCGTAGCCCCGGGATCTGCCATGGTTCCAGAACACTTCCCTCTCATTAAGTTCAAGCCCGGTGGTCGCGTAGAAAAGCAACCAGCCGGCTGCATAGCCGCCGCGAAGCTGGAAAGCTCCGTAGTCGCTCGCACTTATCCAAGCATGTTTCAGCTTAGTGCCCGCGCCGTTAAGCCGGATCGTGCTGTTCGTATGATTGCCCTCTATGCCTACAACCCAGGGACCGGACTGCCAATTGCGGCCGAGCGTCACAATTTCTCCGGGAGCGCCGCTGCCTTCCATCTCAGGGGACTGGCCGCCCGCGTCCTGTATTCCTACGGCAGCGAAGTTGCCCGAAAGGCCGGCACCGGCGTACCAGCCGGCCCATCGAGCCGATGTCTGCCCCGCGACATAATCATAATCGTAGCCTGCAACCAAAGGGTTGGGCTGCCAATTGTAGCTAGATATCGCAATTTCTCCGGGCGCGTAGCTATCCTCAGCCCTTAAGGCAGCAAAAGTGCCCTTGGCGCCGGCAGCGGTGTACCAACCGATCCATTGCGCCGATTTCCCGTCCACCACATAACGATAATCCTTCGGGAAATCGAAATCGCCTGCCCTCGAACCGCCGGCCGCCACTAACACCGCTAAGCAAACACCCCAGCGCACAGACTGATTTTTCACGGTGTATTCCTTGCTGCCGCCGAAGTACCCAATATACCTCCATGTACCGCTCGAACTGAATGACAAAAATGAGATGAAAATTGACAGGCAGTCCATCGATCCGGTTTTCCGGCAACTACCTAAACTGACGTAAAATGGGAGAAAGAAACGCCATCTACCGGAATGTAGCACGTTGAACAAACGGCGCATTCCGGCAGTGGGGGCGGGAGGAATTGCAGGACGTCAAAACTTTCGGGCGGCTCCGAATGTAAAGGCTGCGCCGCCTTCGTTCATATCCCTGGCGCCGCTTGTGAACTCCACATCGCGTTGTCCCATGCCATAAATTTTGGCCTCGGATCGCAAGATCCAATTTTGGCCGGCGTCATATTCCAGCCCCGCGCCAAGTAGTAAACCAAGATTGACGTAGTTCTGATCGTTTGGAATCAGGCTTCCGCTTACTTTGGTGTGGGTGATTTCAAGTCCGGTCGTCCCGTAGAACAGCACGCTGCCGAATGCATAACCTCCGCGGAGCTTAAGCGCTCCGAAATCCTGTTCGCTGGCTTTGACATTGCCAAGAACTGTGCTCGTGCCCGATTGCTGCAACGCGCTATAGGACAGATCTCCTTCCACGCCCACGACCCAGGAACCGAACTGCCAATTGCGTCCGAGATACAGCGTTCCGCCGAAGGTTCCGTCGTTCGAAAGGTCGAACTTGTCTCCGCTTGCACCGCTATGTACCCGCGCTCCGCCGAACGCCGCGGCGATTCCAGCGCCAACGTATGCGCCCGACCAACGGCCGGGCATATCGGCCGTTGCATAACCGTAGTCCTTCGTGGACCCGAGGTCGGCGGCCTGCGCCCCAGTGCTCGCCGCCGCCACCAAAAGTCCCAAGAATGCGCTTAAGCCCTTCATGGATCGCAGTTTCATGGTTATCCCTTCCCGTTCTCCGGTGCGCCCGCTCGTGCCCTTTGGAGCGCCCCGGAATTTCACGATAAACATGAAATATAGCCTGATAAGCATAGCGTCAATAAAATTTTCATGATAATCGTGAAATGGGTGACTGAATGGGAGGCAGAGGCGGCATGAGCAGCGCAAAAGGGACGGCCACGGACAAACACGGAAGCCCCAATGGCAGCGGAGACCGCCTCAAGACACTGCGCCGGTTGAATAAATTTTTATGGCTGTGCTGGCTGGGATTGCCGGTCTCGGTTGCCTGGACCTATTGGAGAGTGGTGGTTCTGATTCCAGCCGCCGCCGGCAGCGAGCCAGAAGCGGCGGGTTGCCTGCGTATGCTGGGCCATCCGGGGTATATTTCTCCGGTGGGGCGCATTGTGTTTTGGGCTTCGTTCGTATTCGAGATTTCGATCTTCTTTATCGTGCTTGCGGTGCTTCACCGCATGGTGCGCAAATTCATTTCGGGGCAAATCTTTGTCGAAGACACGCTGGCGGGATTGAAATCCTTAGGCGTCATCCTTATCGTCTGGCCCTTCTTGATGGGAGCCGTCCGCTATGGAGAAGACGCCGCACTCAGGGCGCTCGGGGACCTTCCGCCCAATTGGCCGCTGCCGATAAATGTGAATTTGAGCGTCGCAGCCATGGGCTTGTTCCTGCTGGCGCTGAAGGTTGTGATCGAGCACGCAATCGAAATCAAGTATGAGCAGGAACTAACGATTTGACGGTGCTGGCGGGCTTGCAGGGAAATGGCGATTATTGTCAATCTGGATGTGATGCTAGCGAAGCGGAAGCGGCGCCTTGGCGATCTCGCGGAGGCTATCGATATTTCGATCCAGAACCTGTCGGTGCTGAAGACCGGCAAGGCCCGCGCCATCCGCTTCACCACCCTTTCGGCCATCTGCAAGGAACTGAATTGCCAGCCCGGCGATATTCTCGAATATGTGCCTGGAGAAACACCGGGGGACGGCGGCGATTAGCCAAGCCGTTGGCAGCGGAACGGAGCACGGCATTCCAGCGGGCGGGGTGGCGCGGGACTTTAGAATTTGCGGGCAACGCCGAGGCTGATTACGCCAGTCCCCTGCAGCACGTCGCGGCTTCCCCCAGCGAACTCCAATCCCTTGTCTTGTACACCCGAAAACTTCAACTCCGGCCTGACGCTCCAGCGTTCATCGAACGCATATTCGAGCCCGGCGCCGAGGAGCAGGCTGGCACCCACGCCCTCGAACCTGCCCAGGTTCCAATCCACACCCCTGCTGTTAATCTCTAAACCAGTCGTCACATAGACCAGCAATCGATTGAACGCATAGCCCCCGCGAACCTGGATCGACCCGTAATCGGTTTCAGCCACTTTGACGGCTCCAACCACAGGACCTGTGCCGGAAGTTTCGTTCTTGTTGTAGCCGAGATTGCCCTCAACCCCCATCACCCAGGAACCGGACTGCCAATTGTAACCGAGCGACACCTGCCCGCCCAGCGCCGCACTGCCCGGCAGGCTGAACTCGGGGCCACTGGCGCCGTTCAGCACCTTCGCGACGCCGATTACCCCCAAAACACCGGCGCCGGCATAGGCTCCGCCCCACCGGGCCGGTATATCGGCTGCCGCGTAGGCATAATCCTTTGCGGGTCCGGTATCGGCAGCCTGCGCCCCTGTGCCGGCGGCTGCCGCCAAAAACCCCAAGAATGCGCCAAAGCCCTTCATGGACAGCGGTGTCATGGCTTTCCCTTCCCGTTTTCCGGTGCGGACATATCGGCCGCCTGCGGGCACAAAAACTCCATCGATAACGGGGAACGGCTCAAAAAACTCCGGCGGTTGAATAGATTTTTCGGGTATCTTTATACTTGCGCTGAAAATGGCGATCGGGGGGCCGGCGGCAAAGGCCTGACCGCCGCCGATGTGCATGCCCTGGCGCACGGAGAAACATAGCGGCAGGCCCTCCCATGCCGCATCGTGCCCGGCCCGCCGCCGGCGATTCGGGCACTCGCACATGATCCGCCTTCCCCGGCGTGGCCGGCTAATCGAATTCAGGCGTGGCAGTTGGCAGCAGCGAGTCGAAGAGCGCTGACGCCCGCGCGTGCCAGTTCCGGAGCGGCTCCCAGGCTTCCGGCGGCGTTTGCCACCACGCCAGCCGCGCGGAAAGCATATAGCTCCCCGTCTCGACCCCGTACGAGGTGCCATCGAGGCCGATCGTGGACACGGCCAAGAAGGGTGGAAGCTCGATAGCCTGCAAATCCGCTACAAGCTCGTCGAAGACGGAGTGCTCCAACGGCACCTCGGAGCCATAGGTGGTTGGCTTCAGCCTCCCGGTGCGGCCCTGGTCCCAAACGATGCGGCGAAGGAAGAGCCCTTCCCTGGCCTGGATCGCAGCCCAGGAGCGATAGGGATCGAAGGAGGGGTAGCACCATATGCGCAGCAGGACGCGCGGAAGTTTGCGTTCCGCCAATCCCGGATAGCGCTCCGGATGCTCAAGGGCGTCTGGGATTTTCATGCCGGTTACCCCTCCCATCCGGCAGCGAGGCAGCAACTGCACCAGCCGCCCCTGCCCAGACTACTGCATCAGCACTTCCACCAGCTTGGTTTCGCCGGGCGCCACCGTGAACGCGCCCGCATATTGCTGGTCGCCGTGCTGGGCCGCGACGCGGTACTCGCCCGCCGCCAGGACATGCGCCGGAAACGCGCCCGCGCTCTCCTTAATCACCTCGCCCACCGCGTTGTAGACGATCCAATGCGTATCCGCCGCCGCCTCGCCGCCCGAGTGCTGCACGAGCTTGAGCGTTACCTTGCCCGCATCGTGATCGATCCCCGCCTCGGTGATCTTGCCCGGTTCGACCACCACATCGGTCGAAACCGTGGAGTTCGCGTCGCCATAAGTGCTGACGACATGATAGAGGCCCGAGTTCAGCCGGATCACGACGCCAGGCCGCATGTTGTCCAAAACCTTGTGCCGGCCGCCGAACTGGTCCTGCGTCTCGGCGAAAAGCTCGAATTTGAGCAGGTGCTCGGCCTGGATCGGCTGGTGCGCCAGCGTGGCGTTGATCCGGAGGCCGCCGGCGTTGACCACGAAGTCTTCCTTGACCGGGTTCTGCGGCCAGACGCCGATCTTCCTGGTGAGGTTGGCGCGGCCATAGGCGATGTTGATGAGGTATTCGCCAGGGTTCAGCTCCACCGTCGCCTGGGCCTCCTGCAACGATTGCAGGAGCTTATAGCTGCCATCCTTGGCCGCGCGGCCCTGGAAGATGCGCCAGACGACGCCGGAGGTCATCGGCGGGCTGCCTTCGCTCAAATAGGCGGTCAGCGTGACGGAAGCGGGGGCGCCGGTGGTGGGCGGCACGGGCCGGGCCTGGGGCGGCTCCTCCGCCTCGCCGGCTCCGGTTATGGGCGCCTTCACCCCCTCGTCCTCTATGGTGGGGATATCCTCGCCCTCGACAACGGGCGCACCCTTCGGCGCCTTGGCGCGCGAGGCGCTCAACGCCGCCTGCCCCGTCCAGAGGCAGAACGTCAATCCCAGGAACGAAACGGCCAGCATCCGGAAAGCCAGCCTCAATCTGCGCATGTACAGCCCTCCGGGCGCTGCATAAGTCCAATGGTGAACGCGCAAGCTAAGGTGCCTGTGCGATGAAAATGAGGCGGTTGGCGGTGTGCCCTAACCTTAGGGCGTTACCCCTCACCCTGTCCCTCCCACAGGGAGAGGGAACGCCCTCTCAGCGGGCACGGCCAGACTCCCTCTCCCGTCCATATCCGCTNNAGGGCTGGGGTGAGGGGTAATGCCCTCCGTGCAAGCCGCTACCGTTCACTCCTGCAATTTCGTCTCCTGGGTCTCGCCGGCGACGACGCGGAATTCCACCGGCTTGGCGGGCGCCGGCGTCCCTTGCGCGCGGCATTCGGCACTGTACACGCCAGCCCTGAGGATGAAGCTCATCGCCGTCCCCGCCGCCCGCCCCACAGGCCCCGCGCCGCGATCCGCCCCTTCCTCATAGACGGCGCAAACCCTCGCGGGCTTGCCTGCCGGAACGCTGATTTTCGCCTCCCCCGCGCTCAAGACGACGCTTTTCGCCGCCGTTTGCCCCGCCGCTATCGAGAAGGCGCTTTCCACCCGCGCATTTCCGTACACGGTCTCAAGCCGGTAATCCCCGGCGGGAAGCTGCACGCGAGGTGCCGTGCCCCCGGCCGTCAGCAGCGGCTTCTTGCCAGCGCCGGCGGCGGAATAAATCCGGTGCCAGGCAGGCACGGTGCCGGCAGCCCCTTCCGCCTCGTAGGCCTTCATCTCCAGGGTGCCCACGTTGAGCGCCATCCGCACCGCCGAGACTTTGCCTGCCTCGACCTTCACGGTGCTGGTAAGCGCGGCCGGGCCGGCGGAGGCGGAGAGCACATAGTCGCCCGCGTTCACATGGAAGGCCGTGGGCGTCCCGCTCGACCGGCCAAGCACCTCAAGGCCGCCGCCCTGCTTCTTGCGCGACAGCGTGAAAAAGACGCCCTCGGCCGCCCCGGCACCTTGAGTCTGCAAGCCTTCGGCGGCGATGGTGCCCGCGTTGAGTACCACGGTCTTCTCCGCCTTGCCGCCGTTCACGGTTATGCTGTCCTCGGCGCTCGCAAAACCGCAAGCCGCGCGAACCGCGTAGTGGCCTTCCGCGAGCCTCGCCTGCGCCTTGCCGCCTCCGCCAACCCAGCTTGGCAATTCCGCCGTCTTCTGCTGGCCGGTCGCGGTGGTGGCGATCTTGTAAATCTCCCAGGTCACACCGGCATCGAGCGGCGGCTGGCCATCGGCCAGCACGGCGGAAAGCAGGGCGTTTGGCTCGGGCTGCGGGGCAGGCGGGGCGGCGGGCTTGACCTCGGCGGGAGCAGGCGGCGCCGCCGGCGCGCCCTGATCCGGTGCCGCCATTGCAAGCATCTTGTCGCTGCCCTGCGTCTTCGCGGGCTCCGGCGCGGAGGGGGCCGCCGCCGAAGCCTTCTGGGGCTTTGCGTCCCCCGAAATACCGAGGGTCTGCCGCAATAGCTTGTCGAGGTCGCTTGCCGACTTGACCGCGATGAACTCGCCGCCCATGGCCTTCGCCGCGCAGGTAAGGCTCGCGGCCGGCTGCTCGCTCATGCTGACCCCCAGCACGCTCAGCTTCGCGTTCGGATAGATGGAGTGCAGCGTCTTCGCTCCGGTACAGATATCGGAGAGGCAGTCGTCGCCCGTGCCCGCGATAATGACGGCGGAGATGGCGGCGTCCTTGGGCTCGCCCGCCGCCGCGAGCGCTGCCTGCAATGCGCCAAGCACGGGCGCCCGGCCCGCTTTCGGCTGAACAGGGCTCAGCGCCTTATCCAGTGCGGGCGCTGCCGTTCCCGCCGCCTGCATAGGCACAAGCGCAACCTTATCCTCGCACTTCCTGGCGGGATCGATCCCGAACGCCCAGACACCAAGCGAGGATTGCGGGTCCATGCGCCTCGCGGCATCGGCGGAGGCGGTCTTCGCCGCGTCGATCTTGCGGACCTGGCCTAGCTTCGCGCTCATTTGCGCGGTGGCGTCGATAACAAGAACCGTCTTGCCCTGGGCCGCGGCCGGGCTTGCCGCAAGCAAGCCAACTGCCATCCAGACAAGAGAAAGTTGAAACACTATGCGCATAGCGGTGTCCCTTCCCGGTTTCCGCCTATTGGTGTCAGGCGCTGGTTGACCGGCTCAAAACCTGAATTGTTCCGCGAGAATACGCTCCTCCAGCGCATGGCCGGGATCGAACAGCAATTTTAGGCCGATTCCGCGCTCCTCGCGCACCGTCACGGAAATTACATTACGGAATTCGGTGTGATCGGCAACCGCGCTCACCGGCCGCTTATCGGATTCTAGCACGTCGATACTGACATGGGCCTTGTTGGGCAGGAGCGCGCCACGCCACCGCCGGGGCCTGAACGGGCTGATCGGGGTCAGCGCCAGGAGGTGCGCCTTGAGCGGCAGGATCGGCCCGCCCACGGAAAGGTTATAGGCCGTGCTGCCGGCAGGCGTCGCCACCAGCACACCGTCGCAGATGAGATCGCTCACGCGCTCTTTTCCGTCGACCGTGATGGCCAGCCGCGCGCTTTGCGCCGTTTGCCGGTAGAGATGCACCTCGTTGATGGCAAGCGCCTGCAGCGTTTCCCCCGCGACGTTCTCCGCCACCATCTTGAGCGGGTGGATGACGCTGAGCTTGGCGCCCGCCACCCGCTCCAGGAGCTTTGCCTCGTGATACTCGTTCATGAGAAAGCCGACGGAGCCGCGGTGCATCCCGTAGATCGGTATGCCGGTGCCCATGAAGCGGTGCAGGGTTTGCAGCATCACACCGTCGCCGCCCAGCGCGACGACGACATCCGCACCTTCGGGATCGGCCCCGCCATAGCGCTTGGTAAGACGCTTGAATGCCTCCTGGGCCTCACGCGCGGGGCTTGCAACAAATCCTATCCGCGCCTTATCGGGTAGAATGCCCGCCGCGGCCGGAGTCAAATCTACGTGTGTCATGTTGCCGCACACGCTTCGGTTGCAAAGGCCGTATGCCGGTGGATTGAGGGGATTGGAGTGGATGCCATGGATGAAAATGCCGGGATGATCGCCGTTTATACCACGTTACCGAACGAAATCGACGCCCGGAAAATAGGGCGGGAACTTGTGGAAGAAAAGCTCGCCGCCTGTGTAAATATTTTTCCGGGCATGGTCTCCATCTATCGCTGGCAGGACAGCATCGAAACCGGAAGCGAGGCCGCCATGCTAATCAAGGCCAGAAACGACATGTCAGAACAGTTACTTACAGCGCTCGCCGCCAAACACCCATATTCCGTGCCCGCCATTATTGTTTTTGAGCCACAGTACGTGGCGGCGCCGTACCTGGAGTGGCTTTTCGCCCAAACGGCGGGCTCCCGCTAGGTGTTTTTGTCCAAAATATGGCCCCTTGGGCGGCCCAGCTGCGGCTTTTTGGCAACTGCGGTATCCGCAGTCAAAAGATTCTGCTGGAATCCTAGGCACTTAGCCTTTGAATCAACAGACTTGCATTCACCCTGCAACGCAATCATCTTAATACCAATAGCGGGGAGCGAGTCATGGGTAGGCACATAAAGTTGAAGGAGGCGGCACTGGCGTTTACCATCGCCTTGTCGCTTGCCCCAATAGGAGGAGCGATGGCCTTTCAGGCCGAGACAGCCCCTCCACCACAACCACAAGGCGGCACGCAGACGGCGCCGCTGACACCTTTCGGTCAGCAATTGACGCTACCGGGCAAGACGCCTCCACAGGGGCCTTCCGATCCTCTTGCCATCACCGGCAAGGATAAGGGCACCGAGGTCACCATACCCGGCATTGGCTCGGTCGGAAAGCTGCCGAAGCTCGATTTCGGGCTGGAGCTGCTCTATGGCGGGCGGAACACTCCGGAGTCGCTGCAGGTCAATCCGCAGAACTTCGATCAGCGCTCCGAGGATTTGCAGGGTAAGCCGGACATGCAGATTAAGGGTACGCTGAGCCACAAATTCTAGGGCGGGTGAAGGCCACGCACTGAAACAGGCGCCGCTGCGTTTGCGGCGGCGCAATTCAGTTTCCGGCACTTTCAAAAATTACCGCCGATGCGTTGCCTTCCCGATCGCCTCGGGTTAAAGCGCTTGCGAAGAACTTCGTGCGGCGCTCCGATGGCCCTAGATACACAACCGAAAATATCCGCTATCGTCCGCGCGGCGGCAGTGCACATATTCACCGCCACCGGAGCGGCGCTCGGACTTCTGGCGCTGCTTGCCGCAAGCGAATCGCATTGGGCCGCATCCTTCGCGTGGCTTGGCGCTGCGCTGATTGTCGACACCGCCGACGGCCCCATGGCGCGGCGGCTGGAGGTCAAGCGGGTGCTGCCGCGCTTCTCGGGCGAGGCTCTCGACAACATCGTCGATTATCTGACGTACGTAACGGTGCCAGCCTTCATGGTGGCGCGCGGGCCGGCCGTCCCCGAGGCGCTGAGGCTACCGCTGGCCGCTGCCATCATGATGACCTCCCTCTATCACTTCGCCGATAAGCAAAGCAAAACCGCGGACAACTATTTTGTGGGCTTTCCCGCCATATGGAACGCCGTTGTCCTTTACTGCTTCGTGCTCGCCATTCCTCCTGCCCTGGCCGCCGCCGCCATAGCCGCCTGCGCTGTCCTGACATTCGTGCCGATTCGATTCGTCCATCCC
>PMBZ01000042.1:0-33758 GCA_003153975.1 Hyphomicrobiales bacterium | reverse complement strand
CCTCGCGGAAAATGACTTCCCCCCCACCGCAAAATGTCTCGCCCCTGGCCTTCGGCCCAGATTTCGTCCATAAACCGCTCTAGCCCGTATTTCTTAGAATCTGCGCGCGCCGGCGGCCGATCTTTGTGAGAAACACGGGGTAGGCTAGCGAAAGCGCGCCCCCGAACATTTACGGAAGGATTGTCATGCGCGGCCTTGTCGTCTTTGCTTTGGCGGTGATCTGCCTTGCGTCATTTGCCGGCAGAAGCAGCGCGGAAGAGGTCACGCTCGAATATCTGGGCCTTGAGCTTTCCGCGAATCTTGAGATGGCCCAGGGCAAGGCCTTCAAGGACGGCGCCGTTCTCCTGGTGCACGACACGCAGGGCCACGGCCGCGTGGAGCTGATGGCCGCACTTCAGGACGGCCTGCGCGACCAAGGTATAAGCTCGCTTGCAATCACGCTCGGGCTCGGCCTCGACAAGCGGCATGGCATGTTCGATTGCGGGCTTGAACAGGATCACCGGCACGAAGACGCCATCGACGAGATCGCCGCCTGGGTGCACTGGCTCAAGGACAAGGGTGCGCAGGCCGTCACGATTGCCGGTCATGGCCGGGGCGCCAATCAGGCTGCGCTTTACGCCATCAACAAGCTCGACAAAAACGTAAAGCGCCTTGTGCTGATTTCCCCGCTCATGCAGACACCCGAGAAAGCCGAGGCGGAGTACCGCGCGCGCTTCGGCAGGCCGCTGCGGCCCGAGCTTGGCAGAGCCGAGGAACTGGTCGCCACGGAGCACGGGAACCAATTGATGGACATTTCGGGCTTTTTGAACTGCACGCGCGCGCAGGTGACGGCGGGCGCCTTTGCCGATTATTACGGGCCGAACGAGAAGTTCAAAACCACGAACCTGCTGCAGAGCATCAAGATCCCGGTCCTGCTGGCAGTGGGCGACGCCGATCCGAATCTCGGCGAAACCCAAGCCGCCCAGGGTGAATTCGCGGGCTTGAAGAACGTGACCATGAGCGTCGTCCCGGGAGCGGACCAGGATTTCCGCGACGCGGGCGCGGACGAATTGGCAAAGAAGATCAAGGAGTTTGCGGGCCACCGGCTGCAAGGGTAGCCGGCGAAACTACCCCCGGCGCGCGGCCCATTCGCCGATGCAGCGGTCGAGGTCGCGCAAGTTCAGGCGCATTTGCTCCAGGGCAAAGCCAGTCGCGAACAACCGCTCGACGGCTTCCCCTGGCAGTTCGCGAAGCGTGCCCGCACGCCGTAGAGCTTCGATCTCCGCGGTGTAGTTGGCGAACGCCGCGTCCAGCGCCTCGCGTGAAGGCGCTTCACGCTTGGACATGAGTGCCGCCGCGCAGGCCTGCAACGCAACCTTCGATTCCTGCCCTATGTTATTCAAGAGCGCCTGGAGCAGTTCCTTGAGCGAGACCGGCAGCGGGAAATGCGCGGCCCGGCCCAGGATCACCAGATCGTGACGCAGTCGCAGAAGCGTGCGGAACAGCGGCCCCGTCAGCGGGTCTTCGGCCAGCCGCAAAGGGCGCTCGCGCTCAGCCTCGGCGGTGACGGAAAACAGCAGGTTGAGCTGCTGGCCGATGCCGTCCTGGATGCGATGCGCCTCGGCCTCGCTCAGACCATGCTCGAAGCCCTCGAACAGCTCCGGGATGGCACGGGCCATGCTTTCAAGCGACTGCGCGGCGATCTCGCGGGCATGCTGGAAGGCGCTCGACCGCAGGAAAACAAGGGAAACGAGGAGCCCCGCCAGCCCGCCGAGCAGGACTTCCTCCACACGTTCGATCGCGGAACCGATTGTCGTGGTATGAAGCACTTGCGGAATGAGAACCACGATCGCCGCGGTGGCCGGTCCGACGCTGAGCCAGGGATAAAGGGCCGCCAGGAAGGCAATCGGAGCAAGCGCCAGGAAGAGCACGAGCAGAAGCGCCGCCTCGCTATTATGTGGAACGAGGATGGAGACGGCCGCGCCCCACAACACGCCGCCGACGGTCGCCGCGAAATAATCCAGCGTCACTTTCAGCGAGCGCCCAAGGCTGATCTGCGTCACGATCAGGGCCACCAGCACGGGCCAGAGCGGCAGCGCCACCCCGAGGCGGTGCGATGCCCAAAGCGCCAGCAGCGCCGCGGCGCTGAGCCTGATGGCGTGCAGCGCGGCCCCCCGCAGCCGGCGCCAGTCCAAACCGTTTTTCCGCATACTCCTCGCTCTTGGTAACTTCCAGCCAAGCCTATCCACCGTTTCCGGGGCATGGCAATCACAGCACGGCAAAAGGATTAAAAGGTGGTGCGGCGCCGGCTGAAGCCTCCCTCATCCGTCTTTCGCCCCGTGGGGAAAGCGACGCCCGGACCGGGGACTGTCGAACGGTGCAAGATCGAGCGCCGTCCAGGCTGGCTGGCACAATCACCAGTTCGTTTGCCGGCCTTGCCAGCGTCTCTGGCGCAACCACCTTCCATTTCGAGCATAAGTTTCGGAAGGAGCAAGCCATGATTTCGATTCGCAGGGCTGAAGAGCGGGGCCTTACCCAGATCGCCTGGCTCGATAGCCGCCACAGCTTCTCTTTCGGGCATTACCACGACCCCAGGCACATGGGCTTCGGCCCGCTTCGCGTCATCAACGAAGACCGNNGGCGCCGGCTTTCCCCGCCACCCGCACGACAATATGGAGATCCTCACCTACGTTCTCGAAGGAGCGCTTGAGCACAAGGACAGCCTTGGCAACAGCTCGGTGATCCGGCCGGGCGAGGTGCAGCGCATGAGTGCCGGCACAGGCATCGAGCACAACGAGTTCAACCATTCGAAGAGCGAGCCCGTGCATTTCCTGCAGATCTGGATCAAGCCCGAGGCCTACGGCATCAGGCCGGGGTACGAGCAGAAGCGCTTCGAGCCTTCGGCCGGAAGCGGGCTCACGCCGATCGCCTCGCGCGACGGCCGCGGCGGCTCGGTAACGATCCATCAGGATGTGGCGTTGAGCCTTGGCCGGCTGCGTGCGGGAGGGGAGATTTCACACGCGCTTGCCGCAGGCCGCTGCGCTTGGCTGCAGGTGATGCGCGGCTCCGTTGTGCTGGGCGGCGAGGTTCTCAACGCCGGAGACGGCGCAGGCATTCAAGACGAAGTGCCGATTGCTCTGCAAGCGCCTGAGGACGCGGAGTTTCTGCTGTTCGACATGCGCGCCTGAAACCGGCGCCATGCACATCGCGGCGGATTGCACGCAGCCTTCGCCGGCTGCGGTGGCGCGCGTTTAACTTGCGCAACCGCAAGCAACTAAAGCCCAGATTGCAAATAAAAAATTAGAATGTGTGGCACCCCTGCGATTGTAACGGAGTTTGCCCCCGTGCTAACTTCCGGCAAACTCGGAGATGTGTATGTTGAAGAAGTTCGTGTTTCTGTTGCCGGTCTGCGTGGGTGTAATCCCTGGCTGCATGTCTACGCCGGACCTGTCCGAAGCGACGGGCGCCGAGCACAGCGAGATCATGATCAAGGACGTTGTGCAACGCGTGAAGTGCGAGCTGTCCGAGGCGTTCGACAAGAAGGTCGATCAGCGCGATTTCCGGTGGCTGGCAAGCTGGACGGCGCACGCGGATCTGTCGCTGCAAATCAACGACAACGCCGGCGTTTCGCCGAACGGCACCTACACAAGCAACCTGCGGCAAGTTAAGCCCTCTACGCTGACCGGGACAGTGCTCAATCCCGTCACCGAGCTGTTTACACTGAACCTCAGCGCGAACCTCAACGGTCAGGCCGTCCGCTCCGAGACGGTGAGCTTCACCATCGCGCTCGACGAACTCAAGGCTTGGCGCAAGCAGATCGACAAGATGGAGGCAAACCTCCCGCCTGAGAAGAGAACCTGCTATTTCGACGGCGGAACGGGCGTGAACGGCAATCTTGGCCTGAAAGAGTGGGTGGATTCGGCATTCTTCCCGGTCGAGGCGGGCCAATTGCAGGCCGGCATTCATCCCTATGGCGGAGGCGGCGGCAAGGCGGCTGGCGCGGCAGGGCCATCCAGCGGCGGCGGGAGGTCGAAGGCGGCTGAGATCCTGAGCAGGGATCAGATCGCCAAGCAGGCGGCCACTTGGGCGCAAGAGCTGTCGCAGTTGCAGTTAAAAACCAAGGCATCCTTCGCCAAGATCGACGCCGCCATCCAGGGCTTGGCCACCGCCGACGCCGATTTGCAGAACAAGCTGAAGGTTCTGAACGATAGCAAGTACGATGCCGTCCTGGCTCCGTATCTGAAGACGGCGTATGGGAAAAGCAAATCGTTCGACGACTACATAAAGAGCCATAAGGACGACGAGGACAAGTGCGCGGAGTATAAGGTCAACCTCGGTCACGCCGTGACCTTGGTGGGGCAGTTGCAGGCGGAGCTGAACAAGCCCGGCGGCGAAGTCACCGGCCCCATGCAAATGGCCTACGACAGCCTTGCCGACGAGATGCACGGCATTCACGCCAACGATTATCCGGCGCAGTCCGCCAAGTGCGCCACCGCGCTCGCGCAGGCGGCCGACCGGGCCGCTAAGAATGCGGCGGCGCTGCCCACCCAGATCGATCCGCCGATCGACTCCGTGGCGCACTCGCTATCCTTCGTGGTGGCCTACGGTGCGGGCATTTCGCCAAGTTGGTCGCTGATAAAGTGGAAGGGGCCGGCGGGCGGCGCGAATACGCCCTTCTTATCCGCATCGGGTACGAGGACGCATTCGCTTAACATCGCGCTCGCACCGCGTAGCGGCGGGCCTGCAATCGGCGCCGATGCGCTGCGGCTAATCAACAATCAGGTCATCCGTTCGCTGGGGAACTAACCTATCCTATTGGGTCGTGCAGCGGAATGAGGCCGGCGGGCGGTAGCCAAAGCGCTCGCTGCCTTGGCCGCCGGGCCGTGCGGTCCGGCGCATATGCCTATATGATTGAGGAGGCGCCCGGGTTGCGCAACTGCCTGCGCGTTTCCCCGCTTATCCCGGCAGCAATCCTCTGCCTCGCATGGCCTCGCATCCGGTGACGAGATCCACAAGCTCGGTGGTAATCTCCTCCTGCCGCGCCTGCCGTGCTTGGCCTTGCAGTTGCTCCAGCTTTTTCGAGACATTATCGCAGGCCGACTGCATTGCCGCGAAGCGCGCGGCGTTCTCGCTGGCGATGGATTCGACGCAAGCCTCGGTCAAAAGCGCAAACACGTATTCGGCCGCGAGCTTTTCGAACAATGCCTCGGGTTTCAGGTTACTGAGCGGCGCTTGCCGCGTGCGGCCCTTGCCGAGAGTGGCTGCGTCCAGCGGCAGGAGCAGCCGCCGTTCCATGGCCGGCTGCCTGCCCTGCCGGTGGCGGCCGAACATGACCTCCACGCGCGCCACCTCGCCCCTGGCGATCCTGGCATAGAGTTCCTTGGCAAGCCGCTCTGCCGTGGCTGGGGCCGCCGCGAGCCGCGTTGCCATCGGCTCCGTCCAGGCTGCCTCGCGGCCCCGTTCGAAAAGAAGACTCGTTCCCCGGCTCCCCACCACGAACAGAAGATCCCGTTGCTTAAGCTCAGCTTCGGCCGCTTCGGCAATGCGCTCGTTGAAGCCCGCCACGAAGCCATGCTCGGCCATGCACACAATGAGCACGCGGCGGCCGTCCCGCGCCGGCAAGCCGGGCGCCTGCCTCTCCATGAGCATAAGCGCCCCTGCGATGCCGGCCTCCATGGCCCCGGCGTAGCGGCGGATGCCTGGGAGCGCGCGCTGCGCTTCCTGCACGCGCATGCCCGCCAGCGACCGCATTGCACCGACGATGCTCAACAGCTCGCCCATGCTGGCGATGCGGCCTTGGATGTCCGAGAGGCGGGGCATGGCTATGGCCCCTCGCCCTTGGGCGCCGCGAGCGAATGGGCGAGCGCGGCAAGCGCGTGTTTCAGGCGGGCGCGGGTCTCGTCCGGAAGCGGTGGCGCCTCATCGTTCAGAGCCGGAATTTCCGGCATTTTTTCCCTAAGCCAGGGGCCTAGCGCCTCGCGGAAGGCTGCCACGCGATCCAGGGGCAGGCTATCGAGTACGCCGTCGCCCAGCGCACACAAGAGCGCGACCTCCTCGCCAAGGGGAAGCGGTTCGAACTGCCGCTGCGCGAGGGCCGCGCGGATACGGCGGCCATGCTCGATCACCTTGCGCGTGCGCTCGTCCACCATCGTTCCGAAGCGCGTGAATACTTCCAGCTCCAGAAACTGCGCGTATTCCAGCCGCAGGCTTTCCGAAAGCGCTTTGAGAACCGGGGCTTGCGTCTTGCCGCCAACGCGCGAGACGCTTTTGCCGACATCCACGGCCGGCTTCTGGTCCTCGTAGAATAGGCGCGGATCGAGATAGATCTGGCCGTCGGTGATCGAGATGAGATTGGTGGGGATGTAGGCGCTGATATTGCCGGCCTGGGTCTCGGCGATGGGCAGCGCCGTCAGCGACCCGCCGCCGCGTCCGGGCGAAAGCTTTGCCGCGCGCTCCAGGAGCCGCGCGTGAATATAGAAAATGTCGCCGGGGTAAGCCTCGCGGCCGGGCGGACGGCGCAGCAGAAGCGAGAGCTGCCGGTAGGCGGCGGCGTGCTTGGTAAGGTCGTCGATGACCAGGAGCACATCGCGCCCGCGTTCCACGAAATATTCCGCCATCGAGCAGGCGGCGTAAGGCGTGAGCCATTGCAGGCCGGGCGGAGCGTTAGCTTCGCCGATAACGAAAAGGCAGCGTTCGGGAGCCCCGTAGCGCCGGACGGCCTCGATCACTTGCACAACCGAAGACGCTTTCTGCCCGACTGCCGCATAGATGCAAATGACATCGCTCGTTCGCTGGTTCACGATCGTATCCACCGCTATGGCGGTCTTGCCGGTCGAGCGGTCGCCGATGATGAGTTCGCGCTGGCCCCTGCCCAAGGGGATCATGGCGTCGATGACCAGAAGCCCGGTTGCAAGCGGGCGCGTCACGAGAGACCTGTCGACGATGGCGGGCGCCGGCTGCTCGACAGGCGCAAACGAGGCGGTCTCCAGCGGCCCGCCGCCATCCAGCGGCACGCCAAGCGCATCCACGATGCGCCCAAGCAGCGCCTCGCCAACAGGAACGCGCGCGACTTCGCCGGTGCCGTGCACGATGCTGCCGGAAGGAATTGCGCTGGCGCCGCCCAGGAGCACGCAGCCGATTGCATCCTCGCCAAGATCGACGGCAAGGCCCATGAAGCCACCTTCGAAAATAAGCAGCTCGTCCAGACGCGTTTCCGGCAGACCCTGGACCGTGGCCACGCCATCGCCAACCTGCAGCACCCGGCCAATCTGCTCCACGCGCGGTTCAAGCGGCAGGCGCGCGACGCGCTCGCGGCCCTCATCCAGCCATTCGTTTAGTTCCTCAGTGAGCGTTGCCATGAGCCTCGATCTCCGAGCGCAAGGATTGAAGCTCGCTTCGCCACGAAAGGCGGAGGACAGCGGCCGGGAAATGGAGTTCCGCCCCGGCAATCAGATCAGGGTTCACCTCGAAAACGATTGCAATGTCACCGCCAAGAGAACGGCGAAGGCGGCTTTTCCAGGTTCCGGCGGCAGGTTCGGGAAGCGGCGCCGCGACCTGCACCGTAAGCGCAAGGCCATTCGCAAGCTGCTTTTCGAGCCCCTCGCGTTCTGCCTCCGGCAGCGCATTCAAGTATTGTTCTATCCGCTCGATCCACGCAGCTCCGCGAACCTCCGCGGGCGTTTCGGCCAGCAACCGCCGCGCGAATTCCGCCCCCAGATCGAGAGCCGCCCGGCGCGCTTCGCCGAGCACGTGCTCCCGCTCGCCCGCCAGCGTGGCGCGGGCGCCATCGAGGAGCGCTTGCGCCTCCCGCCGGGCTTCCACGAGCCGTGCCTCCCCCGCTTCCCGCGCCTGTGCGGCGGCTGCCGCAAGTAAGGCTTCGCGCTCGGCCGCCATGCCTTCCCTGGCGGATGCGATTGCCTCCAGACTGGCCCGCGCCTTCTCCTCAATTGCCTTGGCGTCATCGTATTGCCGTTGCACCTCGGCTTGGCGCGCTTCGATCGTGCCCAGCACGGGCTGGTAAAGGAAGCGGTACAGCAACCCGGCCAGGATGACGAAGTTGACCGTCTGCAGCGCTATGGTCCACAAATCCAGGTGCATGCTCAGCCGGTGTAAGGATTGGCGAAAAGCAGAAGCAGCGCCACCACGAGGCAGTAGATCGCCATCGTCTCGATCATCGCCAGCCCCACGAACAGGGTGCGCGAGATGGTGCCTGCCGCTTCGGGCTGGCGGGCGATTGCATCCATGGCCGCGGCAACGGCCCGCCCCTCGGCCAGCGCCGGCCCGATCGAGCCGATGGAGACGGCCAGCGCGGCTCCAATGATGGCGATGAGTTTGGCGTCCATGAGGCCTCCTTATCCGTGTTTCGCATTGCCGGCCGCGGCGCCGATAAAGACGGCGGCTAGGACCGTGAAGATGTAGGCCTGGACGAGCCCGACCAGTATTTCGAGCGCCATGAGCGGGATGGGTACGAACAGCCCCGCGAGCGCCACCACCAGCGCGATCACGAATTCGCCGCTCATGATATTGCCGAAGAGGCGCAGCATGAGCGAGAACGTCCGCGTGATCTCGGCCAGGATGTTGAGCGGCAGCATAATGACTTTGGGCTCTGCGAAGCTTGCCAGATAGCCGCGCAAGCCGCGCCCCCGTACCCCATAGTAATGCACCGACAGGAACACGATGAGTGCCAGGGCGGCGGTGGTCTCAAGCTTGCCGGTGGGGGCCTCCACGCCCGGCAGCAGGCCGGAAAGATTGGCCGCGGCAAGGAAAATGAAAAGCGTGCCGAGCAGTGGCAGAAACGGCCGCGCATCCTTGCGTATTATGGCTTCGATTTGCTGCTCGATGCCGGTTACCACAAGTTCGAGCACTGCCTGCCGCGGTCCAGGCTGCTTTTGCAGCCGGCGGGTTATCAGCCAGCAAACGGCGGTCAAGGCAAGCATGATCGCCCATGTCGTGACCACCGGACGGGTAATCGCTGCCGGCCCGATGTGAAATAGAACCATGCTCGTGAGCGGCGAAGCCTGCTGCATCAGCCTGGCCTCCCGGCTAGGCGCAACGCCACCGCGCGAGCCAGTATGAAGCCTGAGAACGCGGCCAAAAGCGGGGAAGCGCCAAGCCTTGCGGCAAGCGCCAAAAGGGCGGCCGCAACCCCAATTCGCCCCACCGTGAGCGCCACGGGGGCAAACCAGCCTCTGCCGGCAGCAAAAAGGATAGCGGTGCGCTGGACAGCGGCGAAATAGAGAAGGCCAAGGACGAAGCCTGCGAGCGTTATAGCGGCGAGAAGTACAGGTGCTGGGATGAGAGGCAAGGTTGTCATGTGGCCCTCCGCGCGCGTGCCGTGCCGCTGGGGGCTTCATCCGGCGAGAGGGAATCTCCCCTCACCCTGTCCCTCTCCCACGCAAGCTCGCCTTGGCGAGCTTGCNNAGCGGATATGGATGGGAGAGGGGACGGTGTTGCAACCGTTGTGCAGGCGTCCCCTCTCTTATGGGGAGAGGGACAGGGTGAGGGGTGATGCGGCTGGTGAGATTCATTCGCTGTGCATCCTTTTCCAGCCCAGCCAGCAGCCGAGCGTCAATCCCGCGACCAACAGCCCCAGCGTCCAGAAAACTCCCATGTTGAAGGTGTGGTCCAGCCACCGGCCCGCGAAAATACCCATCAATGTGGGTGTGACCACGGTCCAGCCCAGCGCGCCGATCATCGCCAGATTCTCGCCGATCGAGCGTTCGCCCTCGCGCTGCCATTTCGCTTTGCGCTCAGCCCGCATTTTCACAGCCTCCCCGAGGCGCTCGTGGTTTGGCGGCTCCGGCCTCATGGCTCGACACCATCGCGGAAGGCAGTGCCAGGCACGCTTGGGAGTGCCGGTTCCCGTTCGGACTTCAAAAAGCGGCAGATTTGCCTGATCGCCGCCAGATAAAGCCTTTCCGCATCGGTGCGGGCCATCCGTTCCTCTTCGTTCCGGCGATGAAAGGCGGCAAGTACCTCGGTTTCCAGCCGGTGCAAGTCGTCGCTGGCGATGGCCTCGCGTGCGGCGATGGTGATCGTTTGGCCGCCTTCCACTTGCAGCATGCCGCCACGAACCGCGACGTGATGCTCAGCACCCTTGGCATCGCGCCAGGAGGCAACGGAAATCTCAAGCGCGGTTAGAAAATCCGCGTGCCCCGGCAGGATGCCGAACGCTCCGGTTTCATCTTCGGCGCGCAGATGCGCAACGCCGCCGGCTTCGACGATCATGGCGAGCGGCGTGGTTACGGTCAGCCTCATGGCGCACTCCCAGCCGCCACGGCTTCGCGCCGGCGGGCTTCCGCAAGATCGCCAGCCATATAAAGGGAACTCTCGGCCCAATCGTCGGCTTCCCCGTCAAGGATCGCGCGGCAGCCCGCGAGCGTTGCCTCAAGTTCGACCGAGCGGCCAGCCTTGCCCGTGAATGCGGTTGTCACCATGAACGGCTGGGTCAGGAAACGGGTGAGCCGCCGCGCGCGGCCCACCACCCGGCGGTCGGCCGCGGAAAGCTCCTCGATGCCGAGCAGCGCGATGATCTCCTGCAAGTCGCGATAGTGGGCAATGGTTTTGCGCACATCCTGCGCGATCCGGTAGTGCGCCTCGCCAACCAGGCGCGGGTCGAGCAGGCTCGAAGCCGACGCGAGAGGATCGACGGCCGGATACATGCCTTCGCTTGCCATGTCGCGGGACAGAACGATGGATGAATCGAGATGGCTGAAAATTTCTGCCACGGCGGGATCGGTGAAGTCGTCCGCCGGCACATAGACGGCCTGGATGGAGGTGATGGCGCTTCCCGCAACCGAAGCAATCCGTTCTTCGAACTCCGCGATCTCGCTGGCGAGCGTCGGCTGGTAGCCTACCCGCGAGGGCAGCCGTCCGAGCAGGCCAGATACTTCGCCGCCTGCCTGGACGAGCCGGTAGACATTATCGACCAAAAGTAGAACGTTTTCATGCGCTTCGTCCCGGAAATACTCCGCTATCGTGAGCGCCGTCAGCCCTGCCCGCCATCGCGCGCCCGGCGGCTCGTTCATCTGTCCGAACACAAGCGCCGTGCGTGCCAAAACCCCGGACTGCTTCAACTCAAGCAGAAGCTCATGCCCCTCGCGCGAGCGTTCGCCAATGCCCGCAAAAACCGAAATGCCCGAGTGCCGTTCCACCGTGGTGCGGATCAGTTCCATGATCAAAACGGTCTTGCCGACGCCCGCACCTCCGAACATGGCTGCTTTGCCGCCTTTGACCAAGGGGGCCAGCAAGTCGATGACCTTGATGCCGGTATGAAAAACCTCAAGCTTGCTGCCCAGCCGGTTCAGCGAAGGCGCGGCCGCATGTATCGGGCGCCGTTCGATATCGCTTGGAAGCGGCGGCCCGCGATCGGAGACCTCTCCGATCGCATTGAGAAGGCGGCCGAGCACGGGCTCGCCGGCGGGTATGCAAATGGGTGCGCCAGTTGGACGGACAGCAGCACCCCGGCGAAGCCCGGCGGTGTTTTCAAGTGCGACCGCGCGTATGGCGGTAGCTCCAAGATGCTGCTGAACTTCGGCGATAAGCTCCCGGACCGTGCCGGCTTCGATTGCAATAGCTTCCTCAATCTCCGGCAAGGCGCCGGCGGGGAAACTCACATCCACGACCGAGCCGCGCACGGCAGTGACTTGCCCGCGAAGGGCTAAGTTGCCGATCCGTTGCGGCCCCGGTGTCATTTGCGCACATCCTCCGTGGTTTCCAGCCGCAGTCTCTGCTCACAGGCCCAAATAAATGGTTACGCGGAAACGTATCGTTGAGCTTTGACGCCGGTCAAAACGCTTGGCTGCGCGCACCGGCCGGTTTTGGCCATGTGGATCGAACTGGAGGGACGCCGTTGCAGCCTGCGTAAGGAAGGTGTGCCATCTTCCAGGCAGCGCCGGAACGTGCGTGGAGAAAGGGCTTGGAACCCGCCATCGAAGATAAGGACGCAACGGGCACGGCTGGGCAGAGTCTCGAAGCCGGCAAGCTGCTGGCTCTCCGCGAGCAAACCTTGCCCGCCGCTATTCCGGCCGGGAAGCCCCGGCGATGGTCGCGCATCCTCGTCATAGCCGGATTTGTCTTGGCGGGCGGGGCGGCTGGCGGCTACTGGTGGTCTCACCGCGTGCCGCCGCTGCCGCCCGGCATCGCCGCCGGTAACGGCCGCCTCGAAGCCGACGAAATCGATATTCAGACGAAATTCGCGGGCCGCGTGCTCAGGCTTCTGGCTGACGAGGGCGACCTCGTTAAGGGCGGGCAAGCGCTCGCGATCATGGATACGCGCGACCTTGAGGCGTTGCTCAACAAGGTGCAGGCCCAAATCCGGCAGGCGCAAAAGCTGGTCGAGGAAGCAAACTCGAACGTCGACCAGCTTCGGACGCAAGTGAAGCTCGCTCAGCAGGAGGCCAATCGCACGGCGGAACTGCTGAAAAAGGGCTTCGCAACCCACGAACTCAACGACCAAAGGGTCCAGCAGCTAACCGCCGCCCAGGCGGCCCTGATCGCTGGCGAGGCGAGGAAGATACAGGCCGGACATGCGCTTGAGGCCGCCCAGCACGATGCGGAGCTGCTCAAGATCAACATCGCCGACAACACCCTTGTGGCGCCGCGCGAGGGACGCATCCAATACCGCCTCGCCAACACGGGCGAGGTGCTGGCAACAGGCGGCAAGGTCTTCACCATGCTGGATGTGAACTACGTCTACATGGACATCTACCTGCCAACCGCCGCTGCCGGAAAGGCAAAAATCGGCTCGGACGCCCGCATCGTTTTGGACGCCTATCCCTTAAGGCCCATCCCCGCTCACGTCTCCTTCATAGCCACGCAAAATCAGTTCGATCCGAAGTTCGTGGAGACGAAGGAAGAGCGCGACAAGCTGATGTTCAGGGTCCGGGTCCGGATCGATCCCGAGTTGCTCAGGAAATACGTTGAATCCGTGCGCAGCGGCCTGCCCGGCATGGCTTACGTCCGGCTCGAACCCGAGGTGGCCTGGCCGGAGCGGCTTGAGAAGAACCTCGTGCAATGATGCCGGTTCCGCCAGATCGCCCCTTGAAAGAGTCTTTATGACTGGGATTGCCACCCTCGAACCAGCGCCCCGGCCGGACCCAACCGCCAGACCGGCCGTGGCACGGCTCACGCATCTCAGCCACCATTACAAGAAGGCCGTTGCCCTCGACGGCGTGTCCCTCGCCATTCCCGCCGGGATCATGGCCGGCTTCATCGGCCCGGATGGTGCCGGCAAGTCTTCCTTGCTCGCCGTCATCGCCGGCGCCAGGCGCATCGAGACGGGCGAGGTGGAGGTGCTTGGCGGGGATATGCGTTCGGAGGCGCACCGCAGCGCCGTTTGCACGCGCATCGCCTATATGCCGCAAGGGCTCGGCAAGAACCTTTATCCGGACCTCAGCATCCGCGAGAACATCGAGTTCTTCGGCCGCCTCTTCGGCCAATCCGCTCGCGAGCGCGACTGGCGCATAGCTGGGCTATTGCGCAGTACGGGGCTCACACCATTCGCGAACCGGCCCGCCAAGAAGCTCTCGGGCGGCATGCGGCAAAAGCTCGGCCTGTGCTGCTCGCTCATCCACGATCCGGAGCTTTTGATCCTCGACGAGCCGACGACCGGCGTCGATCCTTTGTCCCGGCGGCATTTCTGGGAGCTGATCGCGCGCATGCGGAACTGGCAGCCCGGCATGAGCGTGCTGGTGGCCACGGCCTATATGGAGGAGGCCGCGCGCTTCGACTGGCTTGTGGCGATGAACGATGGCCAGGTGCTGGCGACAGGTACGCCCACGGAAATCATGGAGCGGACGGGAACCGGGAGCATCGAGGATGCCTTCATCCGTCTTCTTCCCGAAAGGCGCCGGGCTGGGCACAAGGCGATCCAAATCCCGCCCCGCCCCCCGCGGAACGGCGAAGCGGTGGCCGTCGCCCGCGAGCTTACCCGTACATTCGGCGATTTCACCGCCGTGGACCATGTGAGCTTCACCATCGGGCGCGGCGAGATTTTCGGCTTCGTGGGCTCGAACGGCTGCGGCAAAACCACGACCATGAAGATGCTGACGGGCCTGCTTCCGGCCAGCGCCGGCGAGGCTTTCCTGTTCGGCGAGCCCATCGACGCCGAAGATATCAACCTGCGCCGCCGCGTCGGCTACATGTCCCAATCCTTCTCGCTCTATGGCGAGCTGACCGTCATGCAGAATTTGGACCTGCATGCCCGGCTTTTTCATATCCCGAGGGAGAAGGCGGCAAGGCGCATCGCGGCTCTCCTGGACCGCTTCGATCTGGGCGCCTACGTGGACGCCAGGGCCGAGAGCTTGCCGCTTGGCATCCGCCAGCGCCTTTCTCTCGCTGTGGCGGTCGTCCACGAACCGGATATGCTGATCCTGGACGAGCCGACCTCCGGTGTCGATCCAATCGCAAGGGACAGGTTCTGGGAAATCCTGATCGAGCTTTCGCGCGAACAGAACGTGACCATCTTCGTTTCCACTCATTTCATGAACGAGGCGGCGCGCTGCGACCGGGTATCGCTCATGGACGCGGGCCAAGTGTTGATTACGGGGACGCCGGCGCAAATCGTAGCCAGCCGTGGCGCCACCGATCTTGAGGATGCGTTCATCCGCTATTTGAAGGAGGCGGAGGCAGCGCGCGGCGCGGCACCCAAGGCGGCTGAAGAGGCATTCGGAGCGCCAATGCAAACGGCGGGGCCGGCGGCCGGCGAAGAAGCTTCCCCCATCTTCAGCTTCAGGCGGCTCTTTGCTTATAGCATCCGCGAGGCGCTTGAGCTGCGCCGCGATCCGATCCGCCTGGCGTTCGCCGTGATTGGCACAACGTTCCTGATGCTCATTTTCGGCTTCGGCATCACGACCGACGTAGACAATCTCTCCTGGCGTGTGCTCGACCGCGACAACAGCCCGGAAAGCAGGGCTTTTCTTGCAGAGCTGCGCGGCTCTCCGTATTTCACGGAGAAGGCGCCGCTGAAAGATGCGGAAGAGCAGCGGCGGGCGCTCAAGGATGGCTCGGTGAATGCGACCATCGAGATTCCTCCCGGATTCGGACGCGGCCTCAAAGCCGGCAGGCGCCCTGAGATTGGCGCGTGGGTAGATGGCGCGATGCCGTTCCGCGCGGCAACCATGCGCGACTACCTCACCGGCGTGTATCAGAGCTATTTGCGCGATCCCGTCCTGAATATCGCGCCCCAGGAAAAGCGGCGCGCCCATGTCGAGGTCCGCTTCCGCTACAATCAGTCTTTCGACAGCATCTATGCTCAGGTGCCGGGGACGATGGCCCTGGAACTTGCGCTGATCCCGGCGATTCTCATGGCGCTTGCTGTCGTGCGCGAAAAGGAGCTTGGGACGATCACCAACCTCTATGTCACGCCTGTCACGCGCCTGGAGTTTCTCGCCGGCAAGCAGCTTCCCTATATCGCGCTGGCCTTCTGGAACTTTCTCTTGATGGCGCTCATGGCCTGGCTTGTCTTCCGGGTCCCCATGAAGGGAAGCTTCCTCATGCTCGCCGCGGGCGCGCTTGTGTTCGTCTCGGCCACCACCGGCTATGGGATGTTCATTTCATCCTTCACCAGGACGCAGATCGCGGCGCTGTTCGGCACCGCCATTCTCACGGTTCTGCCGGCAACGCAGTTCTCCGGCATGATGGTGCCCGTTTCCTCGCTGAGGGGGTTTCCCGCTTTCATGGGGCATATTTTCCCCATGACCTATTTCGTTCCGATTTGCGTCGGCACGTACACGAAGGGGTTGGGATTTGCGGACCTCATCGGGCGGCTCGGATGGCTTTCCCTGTTCGTACCGGCGCTTCTGCTGTTGAGCTTGCTCTTCCTGCGCAAGCAGGAACGTTAGGGTTCCGGCAATGCAGGCGCTCTCGAACATCTATTGGCTTGGCGTCAAGGAGCTGAGGAGCTTTCTGCGCGATTACGTCCTCCTGGGTCTGGTGTTCTATGCCTTCTCCCTTGCCGTCACCGCGCAGTCGCAGAGCGTCAGCCAGGAGGTACGGAACGCGTCCATCGCGATTGTGGACGAGGACCGTTCCGCCCTTTCGCGGCAAATCGCGAGCGGATTTTTGCCGCCCTATTTCAATAAGCCGCAATATATCGAGGAGCGCGACATCGACCGGCTCATGAATCTGGGCCGCTTCACCTTCGTCATCGACATCCCACCCTATTTCGAGCGCGACGTGCGCGCGGGCAGAACCCCAACGCTTCAGCTTCTCGTGGACGCGACAGCCATGGTTCAGGCCGGCCTCGGCTCGGGCTACGCCTCGCAAATCGTCAACGATGAAATCGACCGTTTCATCTCGCGTTCCGAGCCTGTCCCGAAGCTTCCGGTGAACCTCGCCATTCGCGTGGCCTTCAACCCGAACGTCACGACCGGCTGGTTCACCAGCGTCATGGGCATCATCAACAACATCACAATGCTCGCGATTATTCTTGCCGGTGCTGCCGTGGTACGCGAGCGCGAGCATGGCACGATGGATCACCTCTTGGTGATGCCGCTGACACCCTTTGAAATCGCGCTGGCGAAAGTGTGGGCGAACGGCCTCATCATCGCCGTGGCGGCGGGCCTTTCGCTCGAATTCGTGGTGCAAGGGCTTTTGCGAATTCCGATCAACGGCTCCGTGCCGCTGTTCATGCTGGGCGTATGCCTCTACCTGTTCTTCGCGACCTCCATCGGCATCTTCCTCGCAACCGTGGCGCGGACCATGCCGCAGCTCGGCCTGCTCTACATGCTGGTGGCGATGCCGATGAATATCCTGTCCGGCTCCAATACGCCGCTCGACAGCCAGCCCGCGTGGCTGCGCACCGTCATGCAAGTCTCGCCTTCCACGCATTTTGTCTCGTTCGCTCAAGCGATTCTTTATCGAGGTGCGGGATTCTACGAGGTATGGCCGCGCTTCTTGGCTGTCGCTCTGATCGCGAGCCTGTTCCTTGCACTCGCGGTGCTGCGGTTCAGGCGCGTGACGGAGCAGGCCACCTGACAGGCCATGCCTTCATTCGAGGGGATGCAGATGCGAAATTCCGCGCTCAGAATGGTCACTGCGGCTCTTCCGATGCTTCTTTGCGGCGCGGCGCTTGCGCAAGACCCTTGCGGCCATGCGTTTTCGGTAACTGGTCCAAAGCTTTTCCAGGATCACTGCGCAAGCTGCCACGGCTCTAACGGGAAAGGCAAAGGACCGCTGGCAGACGATCAAGGCAAGCGGCCGGCCGATCTGACGGAGATCGCCAAGCGCGGCAATGGGCGATATCCGGCGGAGCGAATTGCTGAAATTATCCGCTACGGCGGCGGCCTGCCCGGCCACGAAAAAGACCATGCCATGCCAGTGTGGGGCAAGGTTTTCAGCGGCGAATGCGGCCCAGCCTTTTCCCGCAAGGCCGTTGTCGAATTGAACCGCTATCTCGAAACGTTCCAGAAATAGTGCCTGCTGCCTGCCGCTGCCGCCACCGGGCACGACGGCCGGAGGCACGCCGCGCAATACCGCCACGCCCGGGTTCGACGTGCCAAGACCCAGCCCGATAATGGGCATGGTGGCGATCCTTCCAGATTGGGGTGAGATTACCAAGAGTTGTACGATAGGCATTGATGCTTATCAATGCGGGTATACGCAACCGTGCCCAACATCTGGGATATCCCCAATCTGCGGGAGGACGCCGTTGACACTGGAACCGGGGACTGGGCCATGACAATCGAGAGCACCGCATTCGGCAGCATCGCGGTCGATGGGAAGACCTACGGGCACGACGCGATCGTCCGTCTTTCAGGCGAGGTGATAGAGCGGAAGAAGGAGCTGTCGAAGAAACACCGCGGCACCACACCTGAAGCGGAGGCCTATTTCGCGAAAATGGGCTGCGAGGTATTGCTGCGGCCGGCTCCGGAGGCCATCGGTTCGTTTAACAGGCTTAGGGCTTTTTCACGTAACGTGCTGAGTTGCCAATGAGAACCAAACCAGCCTTGGATGTCCAGGTTGAACGCGAGGCCGGTCATCCCGAAGCGATGCCGAAGCGGTTCCAGCTAAGCGGGCGCGAAGTCGAAATCGACGAAAATATCGATGCATGGCACGGGCCAAGCTATCGCTACGTCAAGGTCAGAGGCGGTGACGGCAACCTCTATATATTGCGTTTCGACGAAAAGCGGGCCGAGTGGGAGCTGACGATGTTCCAGAGTCCGCGAGCGGAGGCCTTTGCCAGGCAGTTCCATGAGGCGAAGCGGCAGCGGCACAATGGGTGACCGGCATGTGCCTGCTTAACGATAGACGCGCCAAGGCATTTACTCCAGCCGGGCGCAAATAGCTTTTTTATTTGCGTCCCTCCCTGCCGGTTAGTCTATGATACCGGCCGTAGCTATTTCGCATGACTGAACCGGGATGCGGGCGTGGAACAGGATGCAAATCGGGACGGTTCCGGTGCGCCCGCTACCAATGGCGTGCGCGAGCAGGAACTCATTGCCGTTATTCGCAAGCTCCTGCATGAGCTTCATCCGCAACGAACCAGGAGCATCGAAATATCCGCGTCGAGCCGCCTGGAGCGGGATCTTGGCATCGACAGCCTGGGGCGCACGGAGCTTGTCTTAAGGATCGAGCGGTCCTTCGCCGTGCGGCTTCCCGTTGCGGCCGCCGGAGCGGCGGAGACTGTTGGCGACCTCCTTCGGGCGCTGGATCGGGCGCATGGCGGCGGGCAAGTCTCTGAGGGGGTAGCGGCCGCGGAGCCTCTTCCCGCTGTGCAGGCTGCCGCCGAAGCGCGGACGCTGGTGGAAGTGCTGGAGTGGCACGCGGCCCGCCATCCGGACCGCCGTCATTTGACTGTGCTCGATGACGGCTCCGGGGCGCTCGCCCTCACCTACGGCGAACTGGCTGAAGCCGCGAAAGAGGCCGCGCAGGGCCTGATCGAACGGGATGTCATGCCGGGCGACAGGATCGCCCTGATGCTGCCCACCGGCCGCGACTTCTTCGTTGCCTTCTTCGCCATCCTTTATGCCGGCGCGGTGCCCGTGCCCATCTATCCGCCGATGCGGATGTCCCAGCTTGAGGAGCACCTGCGCCGCCAGGCGGCCATCCTGCGCAACGCCGGCGCCCGCATTCTGATAACGGTTCCCGAAGCGCGCGGGGCCGCGGCGCTGCTGCAGGCGCAAGTGGAAAGCCTGACCGCGTTCGAGAGCGTGGCTGGCCTCTCCCCTCGCGGGGCGGCAAGCGGCTTGCCTCTCGCGCGCGAGACGGACACGGCGCTCATTCAATACACCTCGGGCAGCACGGGCGATCCGAAGGGCGTGGTCTTGAGCAACGCCAACCTGCTCGCCAACATCCGCGCCATAGGTCAGGCGATGGAAGCAAGCTCCGCCGACACCCTCGTCAGCTGGCTGCCGCTCTATCATGACATGGGGCTGATCGGCGCGTGGCTCGGGTGCCTCTATTTCGCGGCGCCGCTTTATGTCATGTCGCCGCTGAACTTCCTGATGCACCCGGAAAGCTGGCTCTGGGCGATCCACAGATACCGGGCAACGCTGTCGGCCGCGCCAAACTTCGCGTACGAGCTTTGCCTGAACAAGATCGACGACGCGAGCCTGGAAGGCCTGGACCTTTCATCGCTGCGCATGACCCTCAACGGCGCCGAGCCGGTCAGCGTGCCCACGCTGCGCCGGTTTACGGAACGCTTCGGCCGCCATGGCTTCCGGCCCGAAGCAATGGCGCCGGTCTACGGCCTTGCCGAAAACTCCGTCGGACTTGCTTTTCCGCCTTTGGGCAGAACGCCCGCGATCGATCTCGTGGACCGGGAGGCATTGAGCACACGCGGGATCGCGGAACCCGCGAAGGAGGGCGGCCCGCATCCCCAGGAGATCCCAAGCTGCGGCTTGCCGTTACCGGGCAACGAAATCCGCATCGTGGACGAGTTGGGCTACGAGCTTGGCGAACGGCGCGAAGGCCGGCTGGAGTTTCGTGGGCCTTGCGCCACCTCCGGCTATTTCCGCAACGAAGCCAAGACCCGCGAGCTGGTCCACGGCGGCTGGCTCGACAGCGGCGACCGCGCCTACATGGCTGGCGGCGAGGTTTATATCACCGGCCGGATCAAGGACATCATCATCCGCGCCGGCCGGCACATCTATCCTCAAGAGATCGAGGAAGCCGTCGCCGCAATCCCCGGCATCCGCAAGGGATGCGCCGCGGTGTTCGGAACGGCCGATTGCGCATCCGGCACCGAGCGGGTGGTCGTTGTGGCCGAGACGCGCGAGCGCGATCCCGCCGCCCGCGCGGCACTCCAGGCGCGCGCGCAAGAGGTCGCGGCCAGCATCGCCGGCACGCCGCCGGACGAAATCGTCCTCGCCCCGCCGCGCACTGTGCCGAAGACGTCCAGCGGCAAGATTCGCCGCGGCGCCGCCAAGGAGCTTTACGAGACCGGGCGCATCGGCGCGCCAGGGCTGGCGCCACGGTGGCAGATCCTGCGCCTTTGGCTCGCCGGGGTGCGCGCCAAGCTCGCCCGGCTCAAGGCCGCCACCCGCGAGACACTCTACGCAGCCCGGTGGTGGGCCGTGATGCCGCTGGCCTTGGTGACTGCGTGGTTTGCGGTGATGCTGCTGCCCCGGCTCGGCTGGCGCTGGCGTGCGCTGCGTGGGATCGCGCGTGCCGCGCTGGCGGCGATTGGCGCTCCTGTTACCGCCGAAGGCCTGGAGCGGCTGCCGCGCGGAAACGCCGTGCTGGTGTTCAACCATTCGAGCTACATGGATGTTGTGGCTCTCTGTGCGGTCCTGCCCGGCGAGCCTGCTTGCGTGGCCAAGCGCGAATTCGCGCCTGAGTTTTTTGCCGGGAATTTCATGCGCCGCCTGGGCACGCTGTTCGTCGAGCGTTTCGATACCAGCGGGAGCCTTGCCGACACAGAAAACGCCATCGCCGCCGCCCGGCAAGGGCGGAACGTCGTGATCTTTCCCGAGGGCGCGTTCACGCGGCGGCCGGGGCTATCCGAATTCTATCTAGGCGCCTTCAAGGTGGCGGCGGAAGCCGGCCTGCCCGTCGTTCCCGGCATTATCCGGGGCACGCGGTCCATGCTGCGCAGCGATCAGTGGTTTCCGCGACGGACCCCGCTGAGCGTCACGATCGGCGCCCCGATCATACCGGCGGGGAAGGACTTCGCGGCGGTACTCCAGTTGCGTGACGAGGCGCGCAAGGTTGTGCTTGCCGGGTGCGGCGAGCCCGATCTCGGGGAGCTGGTGAAGCCGCCCGCACCCCTCCGGGGCACCTTTGCAAGCTTTGAGGATTCGCGCTGAGCCGGAAAGCACGGCTTGGCAATCCAATGCGTCGCGATGGGGCGTATCCTGACCTTCGGCAGCCGCTGCGGATACCCTTCCCGGCACCCCGAATCAATTCACCGCACCAGCCTCGGATGGAGTGACGCGAGCCGTTAGTTTCGAGGCGGCATAGGTCACGGCACAGTCGAGAGTGAAGAGCTTGGGGTAATCGAGTTCCGGGACGTTGATTCCGAGACGCCGATGGATGGCGGTAACGAAATTCAGGAAGTCTATCGAATCGATATCGAGCGCCTCCCTGAGACCGGCCGCCGGGTCCAGCTTCTCAAGATCGGCCTCGGGCGCTATGTTCCCCAGTTCTTCCAGCAGGATTTTGCGGATTTCATCCTCGTTCATAGCTTGTCCGGCTCCTGTAGCAGCCTGCCAATTTCAGCGAGGAACAGCGCCCCCGCGTGGCCGTCGCTCACCCGGTGGTCGGCTGAAAGCGTTATCGTGATAACCGACCGCGGCACGATGCCACCATCGATAACCCAAGGCCGGCGGACAGCCTTGCCGAACCCTGCGAGCGCTACCTGCGGCGGATAGACGATACCGTAGAGCACCTCCACGCCGCGTTCCCCAAGGCTTGAGACGGTGATTGTGGGATCGCCGATTTCCGAGCTGCGCAGCCGGCCCACGCGCGTGCGCTGAACGAGATCGCGCAGCCGCGGCATAAGCTCGCTCAGAGAGAGCGTATCGGCATCCCGCAACGCCGGCGCAGCCAGCCCGCCTCCGCGAATGGCAATCGCTACCCCCATGTGCACCGCCGGCGAAGGTTCGTAGCGCCCATTCCGATAGAAGCCGTTGAAGGCTTGGAAACGCCGCGCGGCCAGCGCCACGGATTTGATCTCAAGCGCTGCCATCAGCAGGCGTTCGCTGGGTGGGCGCTCCGCGTTGGCCCGCTCCAGCCATTCCTCGCAAGGCGTGACATCGACTTCGTGCCGCAGATAATAGTGCGGGATTTCGCGCTTCGAGCGCGCCATGGCTGCCGCGATTGCGGCGCGCATGGCGTCGAGATCGAGCCCGCCCGCCGGCTTCTTTCCTGCTTGCACGCGCTCGACATCGGCAAGGACGATCGCGCCACCGGGGCCACTGCCCTCAATCGCGGAGAGGTCGATCCCGCTCGTTTGTGCAAAGCGGCGTGCCGCGGGAGAAGCAAGCTCCGCAACGGCTGCACCGGCTGCCACGAGAGGCGATGGAACCGGCCGCCCGGCTGGCGGCGGTGCAACGCCGGGCGCTGGTGCGGCAGAAGGCGCTTCCGCCGGCGCCGCGCCTTCGCCTTCGCCCCGGAGCCGGGCCAGCGGTGTGCCGACGGGAACCTTCGTGCCGGGCGGAACCAAAATCTCCTCGATCTGCCCGGCCTCATAAATCTCGATTTCGATTGCCCCCTTCTGGGTCTCGACGACCGCGACGATATCGCCGCGCTTCACCGTGCCGCCCGGCTTGACCAGCCATTCGACCAGGGTGCCCGCCTCCATGTCCGCCCCGAGCGAAGGCATGCGGAACTCGGCCATGGCGCCCTCCTATGCCCGCCCGAGTGCGGATTTTGCCGCCGCAACGATCTTCGGCATTTGCGGTATCGCCGCGTTCTCAAGATGCCGGGGGTATGGAATTGGCACCTCCTCGCTGCACACGCGGCCCACCGGCCCATCGAGGTCCCAGAACGACTGCTCGACGATGCGCATGCAAATCTCCGCCGACAGGCTGCCGCTGCGCCAGCCTTCGTCGACGATTACGGCGCGGCGCGTTTTCTTCACGGATGCCATGATCGTGGCGTCGTCGAGCGGACGCAGGGTGCGCAGGTCGATCACCTCCGCATCGATGTTCTCCTTGGCAAGTTCCGCCGCCGCATCGAGCGTCTTCCAAAGGGAGCCGCCATAAGTGATAAGCGAAATATCGGTCCCCGCCCGGCGGATGGCGGCCTTGCCGATATCGACTGGCCCAGCATCGGAGGCCAGCCTGCCGGTCATATTGTAGAGCATGACGTTTTCGAAGATCAGGACCGGATCGGGGTCTTGAAGCGCGGTCCAGAGCATGCCGCGCGCGTCTTCGAGCGTGGCCGGGGCCAGCACCTTGATGCCGGGAATGTGCGCGTACCAGCCTTCGAGGCTGTGCGAATGCTGCGCGGCAAGCTGGCGGCCGGCGCCGGTTGCCATGCGGATCACCAGCGGCACGCCGAACTGGTTTCCCGACATGTGGCGCACCGTGGCCGCGGTATTGAGGATCTGATCCAGCGCCAGCAGGCTGAAATTCACCGTCATCAGTTCGACAATCGGACGCATGCCGGCCATCGCGGCGCCAATCCCCGCCCCGGTGAAGCCGGACTCCGACAGGGGCGCATCGCGAATCCGCTCGGGGCCGAACTCGGCCTGCAATCCCTTGGTTACGGCGTAGCAGCCGCCATAGCGGCCAACATCCTCGCCCACGAGGAAGACGCGGGCGTCACGGTGGAGCGCGTCCCGGATCGCCTCGCGCACGGCTTCGCGGTAAGTAATCTCAGCGGGAGCGGCTTGAACTGTCTCAGTCATGACGGGCTGCCTCCTGCCGGGTGGTTGGCTCGGCGTAAGTGAAGCGGGTCAGATCGCTTACCGGCTCCCAGGTTCCGGCCTCGGAGAAAGCAACCGCTTCGGCGATCTCCTCGTCCACGTCCTTGTAAATCTGCTCGATTTCCGCCGGATGGATCATGCGATTAGTCTCAAGCCAGCCCCGCAGCCGCACAATCGGCTCCTTCTGGCGCCACGCCTCGACCTCGGCTTTGTCGCGGTACAGCTGAGCGTCGAACATGGAATGCGCACGCAAGCGGTAGGTGCGGCACTCAAGGAAATAGGGCTTGCCGGTTTCGCGCATGGCCTGGACGGCGCGGCGCGCTGCCGCCTCGACGGCAACGACATCCATTCCGTCGACGGCCTCGGCGGCCATCCGGTAGCAGGCGGCCTTGCATTGAAGGTCGGTCTCCGACTCCGTGAGTGCGAGCGCGGTCCCCATGGCATAGAGATTGTTCTCGCAGACGAACAGCACCGGGAGGCCCCACAGCGCCGCCAGATTAAGGCTCTCGTGAAACTCGCCTTCGGCTACCGCTCCGTCGCCGAAGAAGCACGCCGTTACATTCCTCTCGCCCCGCATGCGATCGGCCAGCGCGAGGCCGACGGCGAGCGGCAGGCCGCCTGCCACGATGGCGTTGCCGCCGCAAAAATTGGTGGCGCTATCGAACAGGTGCATCGAGCCGCCGCGTCCGCGGCTGCAACCCTCCCGCTTGCCGTACATTTCGGCGAGCACCGCTTTCATCGGCACGCCGCGAACAAGCGCTTGCCCATGTTCCCGGTAGGTAGCGACGATCCGGTCGTGCTTCTCAAGGACGGGGACGACGCCAACCGCAACGGCCTCCTCCCCATCGTAGAGATGAAGAAAGCCGCGGATCTTCTCCTGAGTATAGAGTTCGGCGCACTTGGCCTCGAATTGGCGGATGCGGATCATCTGCTTCAAGAGGTCCAGCGCGTGCTCCCTTGTCAGATGCGGCTTGGCGGCACTTCCGTTCATCGCTCCTCGCTTTCCAGCGTCGAGATATCGCCCTCGGGCAAGCCCAACTCGCGTGCCTTCAACAGGCGGCGCATGATCTTGCCGCTGCGGGTCTTCGGTAAATTCTGGCGGAAGGCGATGTCCCTCGGCGCGACTGCTGGGCCGAGGCGCGACCGCGCATGGCCAAGCAGTTCCTTGCGCAGCGCATCCGAAGGCTCGAAGCCGCTCTTGAGTGCCACGAACGCCTTCACGATCTCGCCCGCCGCCGGGTCGGGGATGCCGATCACGGCGGCCTCGGCGACGCCTGCGTGCTCCATGAGCGCGCTTTCGACCTCGAACGGGCCGATGAGATGCCCGGCGCTTTTGATAACATCGTCAGCGCGGCCGACAAACCAGTAGTAGCCCTCCGCGTCGCGCATCGCGAGGTCGCCGGTGACATACCATCCGCCCCGGAAGCACTTGCGGTAGCGCTCCTCGTCGTTGAGGTAGGCGCGCATCATGGAAGGCCAGCCTGGACGCAGCGCAAGCTCGCCCGTTTTCATCGGTCCGGTAATTTCGCGAATGGCTCCGCCCTCGGCACGCTCGACGATTCCGGCTTCGATGCCGGGCAGCGGACGGCCCATCGAGCCCGGCTTCACGTCCATCGACAGGAAATTGGAGATCATGATCCCGCCTGTTTCGGTCTGCCACCAGTTGTCGTGGAAGGGCTTGCCGAAGGTCTCGACACCCCAAATGACCGCCTCGGGATTGAGCGGTTCGCCGACGCTCGCCATCAGGCGCAGGCTGGACAGATCGTATTGCTTGGCGGCGCCGGTCCCGGCCTTCATGAGCATGCGGATCGCGGTCGGCGCGGTGTACCAGACCGTGACCTTCTGCTCTTCCAAAATGCGATACCAGCGCCCGGCATCGAAGTCGGCCTGATCCACGATCAGCGTGGCGCCGTTNNGCATGGAGGTCGAGGGCGAGCCTGCCGGTGATGTTGTGGGCGACCGCTGCCTCATGCACATGCACCGCACCCTTCGGCAGGCCGGTCGTGCCGCTGGTGAAATGCAGAAGGGCCATGTCCCCAGGCGCGGTCCATACGGTCTCGAACGTCTCCGGCGCGTCCGCCATGGCGGCTTCGAGGCTGTCCGTGCCTGCTGGAAGATTGCCCGGACAGTCCGTGAGAAAGACGTGCCCGAGGCTCGCAAGCTCGCTCCGCCAAGGCTCGACCTTGCGCCGGTACAATGCCTCGGAGGTTATCAGAACCTGCGCCTCGCCAATCGCCATGCGCGCCTTGATGGGTTCCGGGCCGAACGCGGAAAACAACGGCGAAAAGACGCTGCCGTTCTTGAGCGTGCCAAGCGCCGCGACGTAAAGGGCGGGCACGCGGCCCAGGAGCGAGATGACCCGGCCTCCCTTGCCGATCCCGTGCCGCGCCAGGACGTTGGCAAAACGGTTTGCCTGGGCGCCAAGCGCGGAATAACTGAAGTCGAGAATCTGCCCGTCGCGTCCGATCCATCTGAGGGCTAGCTTCCCGCCCCGTCCTGCCAGAACGTGCCGGTCAACCGCCTCGTGCGCGATGTTGAGCCCGCCACCGGGCAGGCCATCCAGCAGGGCTCGCGCGCGGGACCATGAGAACGTCCGGGCGCACTCCTCGTAATCGGAAAGATTGGCGCCGGAGCAGTCTTCTGGACGCTTCCGGATGCGTTCCCATGCCATGACAAGCCTTTATCGACTAGGCCAGCAATGTGAAACGGCAATCCACCCGCCGCTTTGACGACTGTCAAAAGGCGTCTATGCTTGGCAAGCTTCGGATAAGGTACGAAGGCCGCGGCATTTTTCTTACATGTTGCAGCTAATGCATGTCTTCGACTTGCCGGTGTGTGTGCACGGGATTTGCATCCCGCTCTGCCAAAATTGCCCATCGGCAACTTTGGATCGTGCTGCGTCCTCAGAACGCGAGCTAACCCTCCCGCAGAATCTAATGGCCGTTGAATTTCTGGCTGCACCCGATCCTACCGTGTTAGCGGCGAAGTTTCCTGCGTCTAAGTTTTGAATTACAGTGTCCTTTATGGACTGAGGCAAGTTAGAACCGTCTATCGCTTGCCGCGCTCGTGCAATTGCATTGTCCAGCGCAGACGATCCAGGCGTAAACGTCGGGGATGACGGAATGTTCGTCGGATCGGAGCGAAGCTTATTGTCCCATAAAGTCACTCCACCGGTGGAAGTGTCGACTGAGACGATGTCGGCACCGTGTGTCCCTGAAATGTCACCATATCTAACAACCGTTTAGTTTGGTAGTTCTGCGACTTCATTTGCTAGTTGTAGTTCGCCTTTATGCCCATTCACCTGGGAATTAGCAATCTTTGGATTATCTGAGACCAAGGTATTCGGCGTATAATTCACACCAGCGGCAGGATCTGGCAATCGGGAATCGAGAGGAATCCCATTGCTCACTTTTACAGATACCGGTCCGTTGGCCCCTTCGTAAAAAGTAAGTGATGGCGTCTGGCATAAGGACCTCCGATTACGGCTCCGTTAGGTTGTTTATCCGGGTCCATAATACGGCAAACTTACGAAAAAGCTTTAACGATAACAGTTTCGTTGCCCAATATGCTAATCACGGTGCCACTGTTCCCTTGCGCGTTACGTAGTAATGCACTGAATCCACTTTCAAACACCTACTCGGGTAACAAGGGATTCGGAGCATGGCGGGACTCTCAACTTTTTTTGCGGGCTATCAATCTGTGGCGCACACAGGTGAGGTCGCAGGTAACGGTGTTCCACAGCCGTTGGCAGCCGCAATCATTACAGCTTATTCACGTCCTTGTTATAGAGAGCAGCACTAGCTATTTTTATATTAGATAGTTTGCGCCGCAGACTTAAAGCGAACGCCCCTGAAGCTTCAGAGGAAGAGCTTAAGTGTACTTCCGTCAAGTTCTTTTTCGATAAATGCTCTAACAAAGCGCCAACGGCCACATCAAAGTCATCGCCATCCCAATATATCGTCTCGGTGTCATCAAGAAATCCAGAATCAATGACGAGCGGAATCGCATTAATAAAGTCGCGATCGACGGCTAAGGTGCAGGTTCGGCCGGCGTGGAATCTCAGGATATCTTGAAGTTTTTCGGCGAACTGGTAGGAGGTTAGGCGCCGCCGATCGGAAACTGCTGCTTTCCAGTTCCGCATGACCAGAACGGTTACGCGTTGATCGGCCTGCAGTTTAATACTAAATGATCCGCCGCCCGCATCCAGCGGGGAAATGCAGCACTCTTCCCATAACCCGGTTTGATCCCAAGCAAAAACTTCGCGGACCGGTCCATGCCCGGCGGCATAAGCAAGAGTGCCATTTGCATGCCACAATAGATCGAGATCTTCGTTGCCCGCTGTATACATCCGCGCGCCCCAAGTGCCTTTAGGATAAGTTTCATATATAATCCCGTTCACGGGGCGGCCGTCTTCGAACACAGCATCACAATTAAGCGCATCATCTGGAAACTCATCAGCCGTGATCAACCGCAAAAAACCATATTTTTGCTCAAGGCTTAGCGGTTTAAACTCGCCGCTGCTCTTTCCATTGCTGTAGCTCTTCCAATTGACGATCACTTTGCAAGTGATCGTCTTATCGCAAAAAATGACAGAGATCTCACCGCAGGCGTCATCGGTCTCGAAAGCCAAACCTGAAAAAGGGATTGAATTCAAGTAGGCGGCATCGTTGTTCAGGGTTAAGTCACTTTGCAATGCCCGTAACACGCTAGGTCCTTCCCGTTATGATCCATACAGCGTCTGGAATTATACCCTTGCAGTTTGCACAGGCAGGAAAGGGATCGCCAAGTTTGCGTTCTGCCGACTTACCTTCTTTCATGACCCTCACCACGGCGATCCTAAGCTGATCAAGGTTCAACTTAACTCCCTCCTTGACTGCCTGCAGTTCAAAGAAATTTAGGGCTTGTACTTCCGCATGCAATCCCGGCACGCCGTCCAGCGACCGGAACTGCCCATTTGGAAGGTCCGATATATATCCTTCTATCCGCTTCGCCACAAAATCAGTTAATGGGCGGCCGGAAGCTGCGTAAAGATCCTTCACCGTATCCATAAGCTCTCTCAGGTTACTGACGCGGAAAATCCCATAGCCGCCTTCCAGGTTCTGCTCCACAAACGTGACGCCTGGGAACTTTTTCAGCTCGATATCTTTGCCCAGGTTTTTGAACACAGGCGTCTCGCTGCTACCAAGGTTAAGTTCTTTTTTGGGAGCTGTCACCCTTTGCAAATGCAGGCTTATTCTTTGCTATTTCGGCTTCGCTCAGGCCTTTGGCGGCCGCCTTGACGTCCTCAACTAACTTGACGGCTCCTTCATCGTGATAACTCTTGAATTTACCATCGGCCTCTTTGGTGAAATATTCGGGACCTCGTTCGGTAGTTACTTTATGGATGGGGCGCCCGTCCGCTGTAGCGCCCAAGACCTCCGTGTTGCATTTCGGAATTGAAACGGCGGTCGAAATTATTGACTTTTTCCGGCAGAATGCGTGCATCCGCGTCGCAAAACAACTCTAGTAATTGCCTGCCAAACTCCCAGTTCGCGATATCGATCCGCGTAGTTAGGGAGATCCTTATATGGGGCTTTTCCGCTCTTTTCAATGCGGCCTCGTTGTTATCGGTGTCAAGGCTTGGGTTGACGGATTGAACTCGTAGACCTTACCGCCAGCACCTATGATCCTGTCCCACAAAGGCGCTGATATGGCTTGATTATTTGGACTAACGACCAAATTGAAAGGAACTTTACTCTCGGCGGCATATTGTATCTGGGCCTAAAGCTGAGGGGGGCGTCAGCGGAGGCTCAATGCGTTACCTGAATAGCTCCCCCGCGCCGCATGTTACTCTCAATTATTTCCCGCCGCCTGTCGGACATGGAGGATCGCCAAGTTTGCGTTCAATAATATAAGAGATCAAGGCGTGCGCTTCGGCCTCTTTTGCGTTGCCTCTCCAATCAGGGCAATAGGTGATAACGGGGTTTGTTTCGCGTTTCGGCACAACAAATGCTTTATCGCACCACAAGGCTTTCTCTGGCGGTACTTTAATATCCGGCCTTCTATAAAATATGTAGCCGTTGGGAATATCAACATAGTCGGGCGTTAGCACAGTCTCTGTGGTACTGCCGAGAATGCACTCCAACAGAACCTTTGCCTCGGCTTCCGCTAAAATCCTTGCCTGTTCAACGCTCCTCACTGCTATTTCCAATCTATTTTATGCGGGCAGTTTCGCCATTCCGCAAGGCTAGACCGAATTGGACAGTTGTATCTGGCGAAAGCGTTACAACCTTTCCAATTTGAGAATCAACAAAGTAAACGACGCCGTCTCTATTAACAACATTAATCACGTGATCAACGTTGGCTTGCGGAATAATAACAGCCCCGATAGCGCCTTTCCCTTCGCTTTCCATTTCCTGAACAACTTGCTTAATCGTTAGCGCTTCCTGCGTGTACATACTCGGCGCGAGATCCAACGCAGCATTTGTCGCGTAACCTGTGTTTTGAGCAACCGCATTGGCGTCCTCTCCCAGCAGACGCTCGGTGGTCGCATTAACGCACGACGCGCAATTGATGTTGCGACCCGCAGGATCATACGAAGGATTCACGCCTTTTAACTCGGGAAATATGCCTTCGATGGGCTCTTGCGATGTATACAGCTTGTCGGCCGCGCTGCCAATACGGGCCTCTCCTGCAACGGGCAGAGTGGGCTTTGCGAGTGCGAGCTGTCTCTCACCATTCGCGCTATCTGCGAGCGCCTCATTGAGCTTGGCCGTCTGCTGTTCGATCCGGGCCACTTGCTCTGCGCTGCCCGCACGGGCCGCATTTGTTGCGCGCAATTGGCCGACACCCTGGACAATCGTCCACTCGACGACGCCCATGTTTATCAGGAACATCGTTGCTTCAGCATTCTCTTTACTCAGCCCCGAATTTACCAAGGCCTGGGTCAACGGCGAGAGTGCTGCCTGCCCGGTGTACGCCTGCATAATCTGCTTGGCCATATCGTCGCCGATGAGCGCAGCCTGCGCTAAATATGCCCCGCAGGCGGCGCTGGCGACGGTGCGGCAGGCACCGCGGCTAGCCACCAGCAAAGCCCCCTCCTCGGTAATATTTAGGCCGGCGAGGGTATATCTGAAGACCACATTGTTTAATTGCGCTTCTCGCGATCTATCCTGAATATACGTTAGTACAAAATCACGGTATGTTTTAGTTTCACCCGTTCTGTATGCCCATAGATCGTCATATAGTATTTTATCTCCCGTCATCAGGGTGGCAGGTATAATGAAGTTGTTCTCAGAGGCACCGGCAAAGCTTTTTAGCTTCTCCCCGGGATGCCACCAGTTGGGCTGCTCTCTAAAAGCAGTCAAGTAATATACGAGGTCGTCTTTGGCGTCTGTGCACGCTTGAGAAGCTACATTCTGACATGAGAGCACAAGCTCGTTTTGATTCTTTATTGAGAGTTCCGCGTATTCTTTTATTATCGCGCTTATTTTCTCTTGATCGCCATTCGCTTCACGTAGCTTGTCTGTTAGTTCCTGCAGCTCATCCTTGTCACCAGGCTTGCGTATTTTATGTTTTAGATAGTTATTCATATACACGCTGGCGGCGGTTACCGCGCCCATATTGCCCAGCGCTGCGCCCATCCCAGTGACGGCGAGCTCGCCGATGAATTTGGCGAGGGTCGCAGTTGTTTGCGGGTCGCCGCCAAGGCCGGACTCCTTAAGAAGCTTCTGCGCCTGCTGCGCGGCTAGCGGGGCTAGGTACGAGGCGACTATTGCCCCGCCCGCGCCGCGCAAGCCCGCGTCAAGCGAGTAGCCGCCACCGATCCAGGCGAGCACGCCCTGGGTTGCGCCGTGCAGCAGCGCGCGGGCCTCGCCGCCCTCGTCCCATAGCTTCACCTGGGCCAAGGCCGCGTCCAACGCCTTCTGGTCGTCGATAGTGAAAGTGCCGGCCTTCTTTTTGGCATTCGCCTCCGCACTCGCCTCCGCAGCTGCTTTGAGAGCGGCATCCCTGAACATTGTAGCGACGTCACCCACGAGCTTAGCCGTGGAGCTGGATGCAGCGGTCATGGCGGCGCTACGGTCGGCCTGATCTTGCAGCGTCTGCGCAATGGTTCCGGGCAGCTTGTCCGCGGCTTTGTTCAGCGCGGTGGCGGATCTGTTCAGCGCGGCCACGATCTGATCCGGCGTCTTGCCGGTCAGCGACTTCTGCAATGACGCATTTACGATGCTGATTGTGCCAGGCGCGATGGTGCTCTGTGCCACGCCCGTCGAACTGCCGCCCGTCTTCTGGCTGAGCGCCGGCTGCACGCCGCCTGTGCCAGCGGTCGAGATCGAAGCGCTTATCCCCCAATACGACGCCTTCCAGCTCATCGAATTGGTGAGATCCTTCGTAACCAGCGCCCCGGTGGTCAGCATATTCTTCGACGCATCCGCCGTGCTCGCCAGCGCCGCGCCCGTGAGCGTGGTGGTCCCGCCCACGGTCACCGCATAGCCGCTGCTGCCCGCGAACAGCCCCGAGGTGGTGGTCACCGAGGCGTAGTTGCCGTAACCGTCGCCCTTGGCATAGCTGCCCGAGATCGACGACGGCGAGCCGTAAAGACCGATGGTGCCGCTCAGGCTCCAGGACGTCAGCGAGGCGGACATCCGCTCCGTGTCCTGGTCGCTGACGATGTTGAGGTTGCGCGCCACCTGCGCGGTGATGCCGCCGCCCGAGACCGTGGCGCCATAAAGATTGGTGTCGCGCCCGGAGGAGACGGTCACCCAGTTCGCGCCCTTCACCACCGTCTGCGCATGGCTGACCGAGACGGTCTCGCTTTTCGAGGTGGAGTCCGAGACGCTGCCCTTTATCCCCCAGTCGGCTTTAAAGCCCGATGACGACTGCGGGTCTGCCGCCACGCTCGCGCCGAGCCCCACGAAGGCCGAGAAGCTCGACGTACTGCTGGAGACGGCGCTGGTGAGCGCCAGGCTCTGCATGACCACGTCGCGCTGGGCGGAGAGCGTCACGTTGTAGGCGCTGACATTGGCGCCGGTGAGCGTCAGATCGCCAGCTGTCGCATAGAGGCCGATATTGTTCGCCGCCATGACGTACCCGCCGCTCGCCTGCTGGCTGCTCGCGGTGGTTTCGGAGGTGGTGGACGACACGCCCACGCCGAACTTGAAGTCGAAGGAGGTGAGGCCCGTGAGGTCGCCGCCGGCTTTATAGAGGTTGAGCGCCCCTTGAGCCGCCTGCACGCCGGCCGCGGCCTCGTAAAGGCGCTTGGCCTGCGGGTCCTTGGTCTTCTCCGCCGCCGAGAGGTAGCCCGCCCCCTTCTGCAGCGCGCTTAAGGGATTGTTGCCGCCCGCCTCGACGGAGACGTCGAACCCAACGAACCTCTCTTTGTGGATGGCATAGGTGGTGAAGCTGTCGACGCCCGCCGCCAGCGCGATGGTGCCGGCATTGAGCGTCACATTGCCCGCGAGCGATTCGATGATGCTGCCCTGCGCGGTGATCGCCTCGCCCGCGTTGATGAAGACGCTGCCGCCCGTCGAGCCTATCAGCGCGGCCATATTGGAGACCTGGGTCTGCCCGGTCTCGTCGCTCACCTTCTTGGCGCCGATGGCGAAGCCGAAGCCGTTGTTCATGGCGGGCAGGATGCCGAAGCTGTCGGTGGTGGTGGTGGTCTGCTTGGTGACGGTGTCCTGCGCCGCCGCCAGCTCGACCTGGGCGGCCTGGATGGTGACGTCGCCCGCAGCCGTGACCGTGGAGCCGGTGACGCTGACCTTGCTGGCTGCGTCGATGGAGACGTTGCCGCCTGCCTCAAGGCTTGCGGCCTGCGAGATCGATTTCCACTCGTTGTTCGTGGTTGTGCTGTCCTGCCAGGCGAGTGTCACGCTGGCCGTGCCGTTGCCGGCCGCCGCGTCCGCGAAGATCCCCCACTTCTCGGCAATGTCCTGGTGGAAGTAGAGGTTCTGCATCGCGACGATCTGGACGTTCTGGGCGGTGACGA
>PMBZ01000160.1:927-30847 GCA_003153975.1 Hyphomicrobiales bacterium | reverse complement strand
ATAGTGGATGAGCCGCCTTCGCAAGCATTTGGAGCACCACTTCGCCGGCCGCGCCGGCTGGATGCGAGCGGCGGTGCTCGGAGCCAACGACGGCATCATCTCTACCGCGAGCTTGATCGTTGGCGTCGCCGCGTCGTCCGCGAAGCAGAGCGATGTCTTGGTCGCCGGGATCGCGGGGCTGGTGGCTGGCGCCATGTCGATGGCGGCGGGCGAGTATGTGTCCGTCAGCTCGCAGTCCGACACCGAACACGCCGATCTTGCCCGCGAACGCGCGGAGCTGAGCGAGAGCCCTGAGGCTGAGCTTAATGAGCTTGCCACAATCTACGTCAAGCGCGGCGTTGAAAAGGGGCTTGCGCGGCAGGTCGCCCAGCAGCTCATGGCGAAAGATGCCCTGGGCGCCCACGCCCACGACGAGCTTGGGATGTCGGAAATCACAACGCCGCGTCCTGTGCAAGCAGCGCTCACATCGGCGGCCATGTTTTCGACGGGTGCCGCCATGCCTCTCCTGATGGCCGCCATATCGCCTGCGAATGTGGTTGTGCCCATTGTGTCGGCAACATCTCTGCTCTTCCTTGCTCTTCTGGGAGCAATGGGTGCAAGAACAGGCGGCGCCAACATCATTCGGGCCACGGTCCGCGTAACATTTTGGGGCGCGCTAGCATTGGCGATCACAGCCGGTATCGGAAAAGTCTTCGGCACCATTGTCTGATGATCGGGAGTGCACAAGAGACGCAGATTCAAGCCCTGTGATGGCGGTCAGCCCGATACCGGCCGCCGCCGTGCCAGGAAGCCCCTGTGCGGGTTTTATTCAAAACCGGAAGCTGAAGCGCCGGAAATCGTAGTAGACCAATCCACCGGTTTAGGGAGACTGAAGGCCGTTCTTTCGCTTGTCTTGGCGCTTGGCTACTTGGGGCAAAGCTTGCTTTGAGGGTTCGATACCACACAGCGCTGGGCGCGAACCCGATAGCGAGTTCGCGCCGCAAGCATTATTGCTTGGCCGGCTCGGGCTTCCGCATGTCTTCGTACTTCTGGACGGCCTTGTCCTTCANNTCGGTGGCAACAAACGCTGGCGCCTTTACAAGGGCCTCCTTTGTGAGTGCGACGGAGATCATGCGCTGGCCCTTGTCTCCGGTCTTGTAGGTGAGCGACTCGAAGGCGACGCCCACCCATTTTTCACCCATTCCAAGATACCCGCCGACACCGATGACCGCCGTGCTGATACGGCCTGACCGATCGAAAACGAGATCCCTGATGTCACCGATCACCTCACCCGCCGTATTGTGTACCGCTTGACCGAGGAACACCCTGGCGAGCCATTCATTGGCGGGTTGTTCGGTGACGAAGGGCACACTCATCCCCGCCGTGGCGACGGCCTGCGCCAGGGCCGGGCCGGTAACCGGCATCGCTGCCAATACCAGGACTCCGGCTAATTTCATGAATTTGCGGCTCATAATGTTGTCCTTTGTTTTGTTTGCCTGCCTGCGTAAATGCCGCAAACCCGGCGGTATCCGGCTTCGCGGCTGCCCCACGCGTCAGGGCCTAATCGTGGTCGTGCCAGCGATGCTCATGCTGATGCCACCAGCCGCAGCGTATCCCTTCGCATTTCCAGCCCCACGCACGGGCTTCCTCACGCGGGCGCTCCGGCCGGCAGTCATGGCGCCGTTCGCCGCGCATGGTGTGCCATCCGCGATCGTCGCGACGGCACCCATAATCGGCAACCGGCGCCGTCAGGTTTTCAATTGCAGGCTGGTGTGAGGCCGATCCGGCTGGCGTTGCCAGCGAAGGACCGGCGGATAGAACCCCCATCGCGAGGACCGCGAAAGTTGCACAGAGAGTCTTCATGAGAGAACTCCATTTTGATTTGCCTCGCATAACCAATTCGCCAGCGGCTCTCCTCCGGTGTCTACGGGGAGAGGCGCATGCCAGTGCGTCATGACGAGTTAAGGTTTAAAGTCAGGTGTGCGTGGCGATTGTGCCAGACTCGGAAACTACTCAAGCTCCGTTGCTGGCTGAGCCCCAACGCACTGGCCGTCCAACGCGCCTATTGCTTCTGAGCACTTTCCGAGCCTCGCACTGCGGACAGGCTGCGGCTACCGTGGAGTTGCGGCCGAAACTGTGCGCAATCGAATGCGCTTGGTTTTCCCTGGGCCGATGAAACGAGGACGCCATGAAACCCACCCGTACCTGGATCGTGATCGCCGACGGTTCCCGCGCCCATATCTTGCTGAATGAGGGGCCCGGCAAGGCCCTTAGCTTCGTTCCAGGCACGGATTTCCGCCACGCCACGCCTCCCAACAGGGAAATATACACCGAACGGCCCGGCAGAACCCATGAATCGGCCGGCGTCTCCCGTTCGGCAGAAGATCGAAACGATGCGCACGCTCAGCAAAAGGAGAAGTTCGTTCAAACGCTGATTGCGTTCCTGAGAGATAAACTTTCTGTGAAAGACTTCGATCGCTGGGTACTGGTGGCGCCTCCTGAAATCCTCAGCGATTTTCGCGAGCATCTGGATCCCACGCTCAAGCACGTATTGGCGGGCGAACTGGCGAAGGATTTGACGAAGATCCCAAGCGGCGAGATTCTAGGCCACTTGCACGGCGTTTTGCCCGTCTGATCTTTGCGAACGTGATTGAGTATTTTCCGAGTCTATGGACTGCGTCTTCTCCCGCCTAAGATAACGCTACCTTACAGATGAGAGGTAATGTTCATGCGTACGATCTCAGAAGAGCGCTTTATCGCAACCAAGGCGCTGATCCAGTTCGAGGATGGCCCGCTGTCCCTTTGTATTCCGCGCGGCGCGACATTGGGGGATCTTTCAGAGAAGCTGCACAACATTTGCAAATGGCATCGAGGCGGGGCGCTCTCCATCGATGTGCGTTTCGGAGCAGCGAACGGGAACGGCCGCGCCGCCGAACATCCCCCGGTACCCTCCTCCAATTCTGAAAGAAGCACACCCTCAACTATGACCCGGTGAAGCCACTCGCGCGCCCCCCGCAAGAAAGCGACGCACATGCCAGTACATGCTCAGCCCGGTCTCGCTAGCGCCATCCTTGCCGAAATCCCGCGCATGCGGGCCTACGCCCGGCTCATGACAAACGACCGGTCCGAAGCGGACCGGGAGGTCGAAGAAACTTTGATTAGCGTATCGGCCAATGACATCTGCTGGAGCGATCAGGATCAACTACGCGTTGCGCTATTTATAGTCTTGCGCAGCTTTCTCCCCCGCACTCGCCGCCCGCCACTCCTTCAAAGAGTCCGTGACGCATACGGCGCTTTTTGCTGCTCGTTCGCCGCACTTGGCCGGACGGACGCCAGGGACCGCGCGGTGACAGACGTTGGCCCGGCGCTCTTGCTGCTGAGTTTTGAGGAGCGGGAAGCGATGATACTGTCCGCGGCTGCGGGGTTCGCGGAACTCGAGATCGCCGAAATCTGCGGATGTGCGCGAGAGACGGTTAAGGAGCGGGTGCAAAATGGCCGCGCCCGGCTCTCGAAACTCTTAGCCGTGGAATTCCCCGATGACCTTAATCCGGTAACGGTTTCCACTTCTGCCGTGGAAGCGAGGGATGTGAAGGTTGTGAGCGCCGCGTGATTTTTGGGATATTCTTCAATTGGGCTTGAATTCGTGATGCTTAGCCACTCAGCAGCAGCCTGGACGGCCGCAATTGGCCCACTTCGCTACTGAGCAACGTGTCATCAGAACCGCCTGCTTCCAGGTCTGAAAGCCGATCTTGGGGAACACTTGGCCCGCTGTGGTGCCTGCCCCATTTTCCCAAACGGCCACATTTCATGCGCTTCCGCATCCTGGTGGTCAGTCCCAAAACCGACTCGTCGCGGGTTGGCAAACTGAGCTGTGTTCTGCCTTTCGAGGTTCGCGTACCTGGATAAGTCCGCCGTTTGTCATCGGAGCGGTTTGGGAAATCACCAAAAATCCCTATGAAATTCAATGGTGGGTTCTTTCGAGGTTTGGGAACGCTAACACCTTGATTCTGTTGAATGCTGGTAGCCCCCTAGGGAGCGCCATTACACCTTGAGGTGTACGAACACCCACCCCCTCTCGCCCGTTCCGCAAGAGCTTAAAATCGTTGCTGTTATGCCGAGTGGACAACACGCTGAGATGGAATACAAGCTAGCAAGTAGATTGCGATGAACTCTCCAGACGGATGTCTGCATGGCAGACGCCCGCCCTCACCACTACAGAATTACCGCCCGCGCCAGCGCGACTCGTGGGCCTGATCGCAGCTGCTAACCCTTGGGATACTGATGCTGCTTGTCGCATTGCGCGGTTTCCGCCGGCATATGGGCGGGTGGCGCGAGCCGCAATCAATTGTGTCCGGCGAGTTGCTCTGCAAGCGCGGCGAGTCCAATTGCTTCGACGCCGTGCGACAGCGGCACGCGCTCAACGCCTGCGTAGACAACGAGCCGGCGCTCCGGTTTCAGATCGTCGCAAGCGATATGGAAGCCGCGCTCGACCTTGGGTGATAGGCTGCGCTTGATCTCAATGGCCCAAAGCCGGTCACCCGGCATCTCCAGCAGAAGATCAATCTCGGCACCGGCCGACGTGCGGTAGTAGAATGGCTCCGTCCACGCTGGGGCGCAATTGATCAGGGTCTCAATAGCGAAGCCTTCCCAGCTCGGGCCTATGATCGGGTGATCGCGGAGAGCATCGAGCGTCGGTATGCCGAGCAACGCGTGCAACACACCACTGTCCCGGACGTACGTCTTTGGCGACTTCACGAGCCGTTTGCCGAGATTCCTATGGAATGGTTGGAGGCGCCTCACGAGTAGCAGATCGACCAGCAGATCGATGTAGCGCGCCACAGTCGGCGAACTGATGCTGAGCCCCGTAGCGAGCCGCGACGCGTTGAGCGGCGTGCCTTGCGAATGCGCCAGCATCGTCCACAGCCGGCGCAATGTCTCAGCGGGGATGCGCGGCTCAAGTAACGGGATGTCGCGGGTCAGGTAAGTGCGAAGGAAATCTCGTCGCCATTCGAGGCTTCTGGCATCGCCGCGCGCCAGGAAGCTTGGGGGGAATCCGCCGCGGAGCCACAGCACATCCAGCGTCTCGCGGCCGGTCTCTGTGACATCAAGAGGACTGAGCTCTCGATATGCAATCCGGCCGGCAAGGCTCTCAGATGACTGACGCAGGAGATCGATCGACGCCGAACCGAGGAGGAGAAACCGGCCGGTCTTGTGGCCCTTGCGCCGGCCTTTGTCGATCAATCCGCGAAGGACACTGAAGAGGCCGGGCGCATTCTGGATCTCGTCGAGGACCACAAGCCTATCTTCGTGGGCCAGGAGGTAGAGTGCCGGATCGGCCAGCTTGTCGCGGTCGGCCGGGTCCTCAAGGTCGAGATAGATCGACGGGACAGCATCTGCTATTTCCAACGCCAGCGTCGTCTTTCCAACCTGTCGCGGGCCGAGCAAGGTGACGGCGGCCTCAGCTTCAAGGTCGGCACGGATTCGAGTTTGGAGGCGTCGCTTCAGCATCCTTGCATAATTGACACGAAATATTAAAATTGCAAGGATGATTATGATGATTATCGAACTCGCAGCCAAGACTCTGCCGGGCAAGGCTTCTCAATGAATGGTGCTCGGCCAGACGAGGAGATCGAAATCTCTCGCCGGTAACTTGCGGAGCTGGACCAGGAGCGCGCGCGTCTCGAAGTTCGAATAGCCGCGCTGAAACATAGAAAAGTTGCGACTGAACTCCGATCAAAGGAGTGCCCGCCTCCCGTCACCGGTCTCAAGCCGCGCCGCTTGCCGCCATCTTTTTCTGAGCTGCCTTGCGTGTGTAAATGCGCGCCATGCTGGCATCGTCCCAGCCGAACATCGCCATCAGCTCGTGCTCGCTTGCGCCAGCTTCGGCAGCGCGAACCGCGCCGATCTTGCGCAGGCCATGCGGCGAGCATTGTGGCAGCCCCGCCTCCATACCAAGGCGCACTTGGGAACTTCACACAGAGAGCTTCTTTCAGCTTTTTGGCTGCCGCAGACGTTCACGAATTTCGTACCGGCGAGTATGCCCCAAAGCATTCTAAGGTTGCATCGCCTGAGGGTATGTCCATTGGCGTTCGCCGGAGGACTGGACGTAAGCCGGCAGCTCACGAAGACGGCGCGATTGTGAGCTGCCAGCTCCGCTTATCCAGTTCCACAGCCTCGATATGCACATCGAGAAACTGACGAATTACCTGAATATTGGTGAGCGTGTGCGATGACGGTTTGCCGGTCACGAACCGGCCGCCCGCGCCGAGCGCCATCGGCAGCAGCAGCTGATCCGCGAGGTGCCCGCCGACCGGCGCGCTGCCCGCAAGATAATCCAGCACCGCCTGTACGGCATCGTCTGCCACCGTTTCGGCCGGAACACCCGTGCGGCCGAACGCGATGGCAACCTCGGTCACGTTCTCGAAGCCGAGCCGCAGGAGCAGCACATTGCCCGTACCATCCGCGCGTTTTTCAGTCCGGGCAGAGAGTTCCGGCCGGGGCCATTCCAGGCGCTCTGCCACCCGCGCCAGTTCGCGCTCCGCGATATGGAAAGGCAGGTTCGACACGATCGCCTCGCCCTTCTGTGAGACGGAAGCGCCACGCTCCTCGATCGCGAGCGGACTGAGCGGGGAGCACGGCTGGATCTCCGCATGTACCTCGCCGCCGCCAACCGGATAGAAGCCGTATCGGCGCAATTCGATGTCCGCGTTGAAGCCAAGGCGGCGGAGGAGCGGCATGAAAGCGTGCGCGAGGAACTCGAAAGGCGGCGCACCGTGATTGTGGGTGCCGCCTTTCAGGGTGACGCGCGATGTTCCGCCAGAAAGCGCCAGCGGCAGCAGCACCGTTTGCAGCACGAGCGAGGTGGAGCCCGCCGAGCCGATGTTGAAGGCGTACTCGCCCGCCCGCAGCGCACCCGGCTCGAAACGCAACCGGGTGGAGCCCACCGCGGCGCCCTCCATTTGCGCGCCGCAGATCGCCGCCGCCGCTTTCACGGCCGTTAGATGCTGGCGCATCAGGCCGGGTTTGGCGCGGCCCGCGCGGATATTGGCGATGACGAAAGGCTTGCCGGTAACAGCCGACAGCGCCAGCGCCGTGCGTAGGATCTGCCCGCCGCCCTCGCCCTGCGATCCGTCCATGGTAACTATTGGCATTTGTGCCCCCCTGGTATTCAGTAGATGCGAGATTGTGCCCCGAACCGAGGGAAACTCTCCCTACTACGGGCTACCCGCCTATCCCTTCACGCACACCACCTGCCGCAGCGTATGCACGATCTCGACGAGGCTTGCCTGCGCGGCCATCACAGCGTCGATGTCCTTGTACGCGCGCGGGGTTTCGTCGATCACTTCGGCGTCCTTACGGCATTCCACGCCCGCCGTCGCGGCCACATGGTCCGCCACGGTGAACTGGCGCTTAGCCTCGGTGCGCGACATCGCGCGGCCCGCGCCGTGCGAGCAGGAGCAGAAGCTTTCCGCGTGACCCTTTCCGCGCACGATGAACGATTTCGCGCCCATCGAGCCAGGAATAATGCCCATCGTGCCTTCCGCCGCGCGTACCGCGCCTTTGCGCGTGACAAGCACCTCTTCGCCGAAATGCTCCTCGCGCGCCACGTAGTTATGGTGGCAGTTCACCGCCTCCAGATGCGCCTCGAAGGGCTTCTGGACGATGCGGCGAAGGGCGTCCACCGCGTGGCCCATCATGATTTGCCGGTTCGTCATGGCAAAGGTTTGCGCCCAATCCACCGCGTGTAAATAGTCCTCGAAATGCTCCGTGCCTTCCGGCAGATAGGCGAGGTCCGCATCCGGCAGGTTGATGAAATAGCGGCGCATCTCCTCCTTGGCGAGGCTGATGAAATAAGTGCCGATGGCGTTGCCCACGCCGCGCGAGCCCGAGTGCAGCATCAGCCACACGCGGTCTTCCTGGTCCAGGCACACTTCGAGGAAGTGGTTGCCCGTCCCGAGCGTACCCAGATGCACGGCCGTGTTGGCCTTGGCAATCTTCGGATGCTTGGCCACGATGGCTTCGAAGCCCGGCTTCAACGCCGCCCACGCTTCTTCCGCCGCCGTGGGCAGGTTTTCCCACGCGCCCTTGTCGCGTCCGCCGCGCGTGGCCGTGCGCCCATGCGGCACGGCCTTTTCGAGCGCTGCGCGCACATGCCCCAGGCTGCCGGGCAGATCGTTCGCGGTAAGCGAGGTCCGCACCGCCATCATCCCGCAGCCGATATCCACGCCAACCGCCGCGGGGATGATCGCGCCCTTGGTTGGGATCACCGAACCGATGGTCGAGCCCTTACCGTAATGCACGTCTGGCATCACCGCGAGCCACTTGTAGACGAACGGCATCGACGCCGTGTTGAGAAGCTGGCGCTTCGAGCCCTCGTCCACCGGCACGCCGCGCGTCCACATCTTCACCGGAGCGCCATGCTCGGGCGCGATCACTTCATAGCTAGTTTTCTTCGTGTTCATCTCGCGTCCTTTCGCGTGTTCCGTCTATCCGTACTCGACTTGCGACGCCAATTGCGGAAATTGCACTGACATTCCATCCAGACAGGCCTTCATCAGCCTCGCATCGCGCGACAACCGGGACGCAAATTCTTCCCACCCATTCAGGCGTAACACTATGGGCATCTCGACCAGTCCTGTTATGGCATCCCAGAACGCGTCCCAATTGCGCCCATACCAGTCTGGAAAGCCGAGAGACTTCATAAGCAACCGATGAAGCGTTTTCGCCGTCCGAACATTACGGAGGTCGATTACTACAATCGCTTGTCTGCGAGTCATGAAGTACGCTCCCTTCTATTAATGGTGGCGGCGACGGGACTCGAACCCGCATCAACCGGAACCGCAGTCATTACTTGCGGCCAGTCACGGGTTAAAAAGCGCTTCCCTACTCGGCCCTCTCTGGCTGTTTCGGTGCATCCGCAAAATTGCCGTGACTGCTTGCCTCCGGCTCGGGCATTACCCCTCACCCGGCGTTTCACTTTTTGCCGGTGCCTCTCCTTTTGGGCCACGCCGCCATAAGTCCTTCATTCCATGACGTCCCTTTGGTCTGGGTGGCTGGTTTCGAACCAGCGGCCCCCGCGTTCCAAGCGCGGTACTCTACCTCTGAGCTACACCCAGTATCTCTTGCCAAGGGCGCAATCGGAGATCGCGGCGACGAGAGACGATGAAACTTCTCCACATGCTCTACCCGCTGAGCTACGGACCCACAGTCTTATTTGCGCTCACGTAGCCCAGAGGGCGGTAGCGCGGATATGAGTGGCAGGTCCGGCTGGATTCGAACCAGCGACCAGGTGATTACAATGTAGTTCCATCCGCATTCGCCGCGATCCGCGATTACGTCATTGGCTTTACTCCTGTTTCTTCCTCCAGATGCCGAAAGCGGGGTCCGCGGCGACAAAAATCGATGAAACACTACCTGCTCTATCCACTGAGCTACGGCCCCATATTTTGCGCTCAAACAGCCCGGAGGGCGGTTGAGCAACAAAGTGGAGGGGCCGGCGGGATTCGAACCCGCGACCTGGCGCGTTGAAGGCGATGTAGTTCCATCTGCATTCGCCGCGGACCCGGCTTACGGCATCCGCGTAGTTTCGTTCGTTCCTGGCCGTGGCGACGAGTTTCGTATGCGAGAGACGGGTTTTGGATGTACTCCCGCAGAGCATTCGCCACGGTATTCCTTTGTTGTCCGGCCAGGGGGGACAAGTTCATGCAGAGACGGGCATTTTACAGATTTAGTCCCTGCCGCATTCCCTCCGGGCCATTTCATTTCACTCGTATGCTTCGTTTCTTCCCGGATACCGTAAGCAAGAGCCGCGGCGACTAGGTTGATGAAACAGTGCCAGCTACGGGCCCATTACTTGCACTCAACCAGCCCAGGTGGCAGTAGCGCGCAAAAATAGTGGACCCGGCGGGAGTTGAACCCACAACCTGGCTTGACCAATGTAGTTCCATCTGCATTCGCCACGGATCCAGCTTACGGCATCCGCGTATGGTGTGGCCGGGGGGACTAGGGATCGCGAGACAACCCGCTTTCGCGGCCCGGTGCGCGGCTGTCTTAAGCCCGCCTTCCGGCTCCCGATGTAGTCCCGAGGGCATTCCCCCCCGGCCGCCGTTGCATCCGGGCGCTGCCCGGTCAGAGCACGATCTTTTCGATCTCTCCTACCCAATGCGCGCACCCAAGCTTTCCGCTTGCGAACGCAGCGACCGTCTCGAACACCGCGTCGGAGAAGCCCCCGGCGTTGAGGATATCGCCACGGTCAACCGCCTGGGACGTAGTGTTCGGCTGAATATCGATGCAAACGAGCTTGGCCCGCGCATTGATCTTCTTGTACCGTTCCCAGGCCGCCATCAGGCCCGTACCGTTCCTGCGGGCATCGATCCAGGACTCGTTGTCCGAAACGATAACCACCAGATCGGCCCAGATCCGCTGCGCCGTGAGCCGTTCGATTGGCGCGGAGCAGTTCGTTCCGCCACCGCCGATGGCCGCCAGCTTGGCCGCATTCGTCATCACGCTGTCGCGCGGGTTAAGCCGCAGTTCGACAACGCGCTGCTCGAACGGGATCACCTGCGTATTCCGGTTCACCCGCATGAAGGCCGCCGCCACGAGCGCCGCCACGTCGATGCAACGCACCGCCGAAGTCGCGCCCTTCCGGTGGCCCGTAACGGCCGACGACATGGAGCCGGACACGTCCGGGCAAACCACCACGCTCCCCTCGATTTTGGGCACATTGGCGATTGCGATCTCCATCGCGTCCTGCAACGCATCGCGCACCTTTGCCGGCACACCCTGTTCCGCCATGGTGTAGGCCACCATGAGCTGGTACGGGAACNNGCGGTCAGCATCTGGAACGGCACGTCCGGAACCGGGGCCTTTGGATCGCGCTTGAACTGCTCGAAATCGCGAACGATTTGCGGCAGCGCGGCAACGTCGTAAGGCTTGCCGATCAGCCAGGCATAAAGCGCCGCACGCGACGCATCCTTTGGCTTCGGATGCACCATCTTGATGACATCCGCGAGCGAGGGATCCTGCCCAACCGAGGCCTGCACGATCTGCCGGTCCGAGGCCTGGGCCAGCCACTCCTCGACGAGGCGCTTCGGCCGCGAGCCAAGAGACTTCCGCCCAACCGCGCCAGACCGCATGATCTGCACGAAGTTGCGCAGCATCTTGCCGTTATCGATCACGCGGCGGAACGCGGGAGCGAACTCCTCCGCCTCAAGGGTCGAAAGCAGCGCGATCAGCAAGGCCGGCATATCCTTCATGTAGCCGCGCTCGCGGGCGTAAACCGCCGTCTTCGCGATGAAGGTTGCGTCCACCTCGCGGGCCGCGTTCAGCACCTCGTCAAGCTGTGCCTCGGCGCTCGCATAGAAGGTGCGGCTCATGGTTCCCGTCACGGCAAGTTGCGCCAAAGCGTGGCGCGGCTCGAACGCATAGGCTGGCGCCCCTGCACGGTTGCGCGCATTTGTCTGCGGAACCGCCTTGCGGCTCGTTGCAAACAACGACTTGTTCGCCATGTTGGCCTCCTTCTTAGTGGCGCTACCGCCTCTGGGCTTCTTCAGCGCTGCGTTTCATGCAGTCCTTATTGCGAACAGCGTGCCAACTCAGGACGGCGTCCAAAGAAAAGCAACAAGACACTGTTTCCGCGACATTATTTTCTGAACGCAAAATTCCTACCCGGCTTACTGCTGCCCAATTTACGATCTATTCATATCGTGCTTTATAACTCTGGATAAATCGATGGAACGCAAGAGCGTCGCGATAGGCTTCGTTGGCACCACGCTCGACATGGGAAAGGCGGAAAACCGCTGGCAGCGCTGGCGGCCAACGGTAGCGCTTTGCATGCACGAAGACTTCCTAGTCGACCGGCTTGAGCTGATCCACGACGGCCGGGTCCAGAAGCTCGCCGAACATCTGCGTGCCGATATCGCCCGCGTTTCGCCCGAGACCGAAGTGCGCTTCAACAGGATCGACCTGAAGGACCCTTGGGATTTCGAGGAGGTGTATGGCGCATTGCACGACTTCGCGGCCGGCTATGCGTTCGATCCGGAGAGCGAGGACTATTTCGTCAACATCACCACCGGCACGCATGTGGCGCAGATCTGCTGGTTCCTGCTGATCGAGGCGCGCTATATCCCAGCGAAAATCCTGCAGCTGACGCCCCCAAGGCATCAGGAGCAGCCATCGCCGGGCAAATACAGCATCATCGACATCGACCTGTCTCGCTACGACCGCATCGCCACGCGCTTCAAGGCCGAGCAAGCCGAGGCCACCTCGTTCCTGAAATCTGGCATTGCCACGCGCAATCCTGCGTTCAACCGGATGATCGGCCGCATCGAACAGGTGGCCATCCGCTCGAAGGCGCCGCTGCTTCTGACAGGCCCGACGGGGGCGGGCAAATCGCAGCTCGCGCGCCGCATCTACGATCTGAAGAAGATGCGGCGGCAGGTGGAAGGCCCATTCGTCGAGGTGAACTGCGCGACCTTGCGCGGCGACAGCGCCATGTCCGCGCTGTTCGGCCATCGCAAGGGCGCGTTTACGGGTGCGATGCAGGACCGTCCCGGCCTGTTGCGCACGGCTCACGGCGGCGTGCTGTTCCTCGACGAAATCGGCGAGCTTGGCGCGGACGAGCAGGCGATGATCCTGCGCGCCATCGAGGACAAGCGCTTCCTGCCCGTGGGCGCGGACCAGGAAGTGACGAGCGACTTTCAACTGATCGCCGGCACCAATCGCGACCTCGCCGCGGCAATCGAGCAGGGCCGGTTCCGCGATGACCTCTATGCGCGGCTCAACCTGTGGAGTTTCGCTCTGCCGGGGCTCAAGGAGCGGCGCGAGGATATCGAGCCGAACCTCGATTTCGAGCTGAAGCGGTACGCCCAGCGGGAGGGCGTGCACGTTACCTTCAATCGCGAGGCACGGGAGCGCTATCTCGCCTTCGCCATGGCGCCAGAGGCGGAGTGGCGCTCGAATTTCCGCGATCTTGGCGCGTCCGTTACGCGCATGGCGACGCTGGCGCCTTCAGGGAGGATCAACGAAGCGTTGGTGGTGGAGGAAACCACCCTTCTGCGCCAGCATTGGCGTCCGCCGGGCGGCGCGGAGCATGGCAGCCTGGGGGCACTCCTCGGGTCCGAACGGCTTGCGGCGATGGATTTGTTCGACCGCGTTCAGCTTGCCGAAGTTGTGCGCATCTGCCGCCAGCACGGAACGCTAAGCGCTGCCGGACGCGCCTTGTTCGCGGCATCGCGGACGAACAAGGGCTCCGTCAACGACGCTGACCGTCTGCGTAAATACCTTGCCCGCTTCGGGCTGGACTGGTCCACGATAGCGAACGGGAGAGCCACCCCCAGCTAGTCGCGCAAGACGCCACCGCTCGCGTTCATCATTTCAGAGCACACGTTCGTCGTTAACATTGCCGCGGCTACTCCAGCTACAACCAGCCTGACCGTTTACTATAGAGTATTGGTAGCCGCAGTTCTTGCAAGCAAAGCGAAAACCTAGGCCGCGGGCAGCGATCGATCTTGCCCTATTCTGGGGTGACGGCTGCCGGGTGAGGCAAAGGCTTCAGAAAAATGCCCTCTGGGCTTGGCTCTTGCTTGGTTCGAGTTTCATGCTCCGCAAGGCCTCAAGCACGATCAGCGCATGCTTGATCTTGTCGGCATGCTCGATGCGCCGGCGCTCTTCCTCTTCTTGCCGCCTTGCCCAAATGTTCCGCCACATGGCGGCGAAGCCTTCCGCTGTCCAGTTCGCTATACGCACTTTTCCCTCCCGCTTTTCAATGGCGATTCGCTGGGAATCCTAATGACGATCCTGGATATTAACGGAAACAGATTTACAAATCGGAAACCAATACCCTGCCGAAAGCCGATTTTGGGCGCGATGCCGTCAAGCGGGGCGCAAGGAAGCTTGCTCCAGGGCAGGAAGGTGTAGGCGGCGTCACGCACGGAAGGTGCGGCCGTCATGAAGCGGATCGAGAGGAGGCCGCCCGCCCGGAATGCCCCTGGCACCAGCACAGCCAGCACGCCCGCCCAAACCGGGCTTAAGAAAACCGCCCGCCAAAAGATCCTACTTCTGACGGCGGCTCCCGAAATAGCTGAACACGCGCGTGAGCAGCCAGAGCGGGACGACGATGATCGCGCCCAGCAGGAGATAGCGCAGCACCTTCTTGACGGCGTCCAGGCCTAGCGAGGATATCCAGTCCGAGAGCCGCAAGACCGCGTCGTAGAGATTGGCCGGGTTGAACCCGAAGAAAGACAAGACCACCCCGATGATGATCGAAGCGATTACAAGCTGCAAAATGATGGCGGCTGGGCTGCCGCCAAAGAAGCGTTCCATGGTCAAGTTCCCTCGCTCAGTCACCTGGGCAACGCATAGCTGCATCGCAGGGCAGGGGAAAGCGGAAATTGACCCTTGTGAAAAATCCGGCCGGCGCATGGCCCAAGTTAGAGCGGGCGATATTCCCGCGTCTTGCCGCCGTGGCTCGCTTGTCCGCCCTTGCGCCCGGCCTGCGCGGCCAGATCCCGGTTGCGCGAGAAGCTGCGGTTCTCGTCGGAGACGTTCTGCCCGCCCTTGCGGCCGGCTTCGGCGGCCAGTTCGCGATTCTGGCTGAAGCTGCGCTTCTCGACAGGTACGCTCTGGCCGCCCTTCGAGGCAATCGCGCGCTGCTTCTCCGCGTCCATCGAGGCGAAGCCGCGGGTGGAAGTCGAGCCGGGTTTTCTGGGAAGTTGGGTGGCCATTGTCACTCCTGTCCTGCTTACTGTGGTCAAGCCTCGGCCTGAGGCTTTGAAGGAGTAACAGCCACATGCGGTCATGGTTCCGCTGGCGTCAGACTTTTTTGAAAATTTTTCGATTTTTTCCGCTGCGACTTAGTAGAATGCGGTTGCTGGTGGAAAAAGTTCCACCGAATCCAAGCTTTGGGTGAGCCGCATTCTTAGGATTAGCGCAAGCACACGCTCAGGTTTCTTTGAAACGGTAGACGAAGACCCCATCATCTGTCCTTCTCCCCGCAAGCCTGCCTTGGCGAGCTTGCGGGGAGACAGAAAGAGTGGGAGGGCTTTGCGTGGTATCGGCGAAGATTAGCGGAGACCCGAAACGGCGCGGTTTTCCTCGTCCGCATACATGGACAGCATCGGCTCATCGGTGAGGATAGCCTCGCCGTGATAGCCGTAACCGTTGAAATGGCCGGCCATCACGCGGCCATAGGCGCCGATATTGCCGATCTCGATGCAGTCGCCTTCGCCGATGCCGGGCGGCAGCATGAAGGGGCCGGGCAGGAAATCGGCGCTGTCGCAGGTCGGCCCGTAGAGGCCGAACGGCGCAAGGCTATGAGAATCGAGCGGAATACCCCGCGAGGAGTAGGCCTGCACGGGAAACACCCATTTGCAATGGGCAGCGTCGTAGAGCGTACCGAAGGCGCCGTCGTTGATGTAAAGCGTGTCGCCACGGCGGCCGTCCACCTTGACGATCACCGACTCCGCTTCGGCCACCAGTGCCCGGCCCGGCTCGCACCAGAGCTGGCAGCTATAACCCACCGCCATGCGGTCGAAAGCCGCCCGGATTTCGGCCATGTAGCTTTCGAGTGCAGGCGGTTCCCTGCCCGGATAGCGCGCTGGAAAGCCGCCGCCGACGTCGATGATATCGACCATCGTTGCCGCGCGCACAATCTGCTGAGAGACGTTGCGCAGTACCTGGCCATAGCCCGCGGCGCACATCATCTGCGAGCCGCCGTGGAAGCTGATGCCAAGCGTCTCGGACTTCTGGCGCGCGCCGCGGATCAGCGCTGGGGCCTCGTTCCAGGGCGCGCCGAACTTGCCCTCCAGCGAAATCTCGCTGTAGGTCGAGGGGCAGGCCACGCGCACGATCAGCGTCAAATCCTTGGCGCCGCCGGTCGCGTCCTCGATCTTTTCAAGTTCCGCCTCGGAGTCGAGCGCGAAGGTGCGGACACCGAAATCGTAATACGCCTCGGCGATGAAGCGGCGCGACTTAACCGGGTGCATGACGTGCATGGTAGTGCCCGGCAGCGCGCCGATGGTGCGCAGCTCGGTGACGGACGCCACGTCGAAATGCCGGATACCCGCATCCCGTAGCGCGTCAATGATGACAGGCGAGCTGTTCGCCTTCACTGCATAGAGAGTTTCGCCCGGAAAATGCTCAACAAACCAGCGTGCGGCGCGGGTAGCCGCATGCGGGCGCAGGCATAGAACGGGCTGATCTACAGGAACGTCGCGGATGACCTCCGCTGCGGCCGGGTAAATGTCCATCGCATGGGACCTCCCATTTAAGAGTTAATCCGATGCCGCTGACGAACGCTTCACCGCCTAGGCGGAGTTGCCAGACAGGCTATTTCTGCACTTCGGCATACGTGCGGAAGCTCTGCGGCCTTGCGGCCTGTGCTACGCAGCCTTTATGAGCAGAAGTCACCTCCCCGGCGCCGTTTATGGCGCTATCGCTTCGCAATCGAAGCTGCTTTAAATGGCCATGTCGCCTTGAAGGTCAAGCGATTTTTGCGCAGCGCAGCAAAAAAGTTGCGCATACCGCGGAGTGCCGGCCACGCCCCGCCGCCGGGGCGAAATCTAATGCGGTCCTGAAGGTTTCAGGCACTGGTTCATGGCCGTTACGATGCCCCCGTAAATCGCACTAGCCGACTCAGGGTAGACGGCGCGGAAACTTATAAACTCTTCCCCCTCCAGAATAGTCTTCTGGTAAAAAATATTGCCGTTACCTTTTCCGGAAACAATATACCAATTGCTCTGTTGCGATTTAAAAGTCACGACGCCTTTGCTCTTTTGATCGGAAATTGCCTCCTTAAAAGCATCCTGAATGGATTTATTGGATATGTTATAATCGGCATAAACACGCATTTTGGCTCCATCCTGGGCCAGGAATACCTGACCATCTCCAGAGACAGACTCCCCTTGCGGTGCGAAAAGATTTTCTGGATAGCATATCGAGTAGCCATACCTCTCATTCATATACTGGCCGTACAAATTGTTGCCAATTACAGACTGCTGCGCATGGCAAATATCGATTTGCGATTGGATTAGAGCAACCAGCACGCCTGCGATATAAACACATGCGCAATTCTTAAATCCCTTCGCCCTGGCAGAATCCCTGACCTTTTTCATTCTCATTCCTTTACGGAATTTGTTCTGAAGCCTGCCCGGCGCAGCGGGAAAACCGGAGCCGCGCCGGTGGACCGTCCGCAGACTCGCCGTCTGCGAAGAACGGGGAGAATGGACCACGCGGATGGCCTTGGCAACGTCAGCTTGGCTCACGTCAGCTTGGCTCCGGCGGCGATTGCGATCGCCTCGCGCGGTTCAGGCAAAAATGCTAGGCTTCCCGCGCCGGTAACAGCGGGAGCACCATGCACAGACTGATCGAAGGCGCGCTGCGCTTCCAAGCCGGTATCCACGGGCTGCTCCGGCACGCCGGCAACCCAGGCGGCAGGCCGGAGCCGTTTGCGGTGTTCGTCGCCTGCTCGGACAGCCGCGTCGTGCCCGAGGTTCTGACCCAGCGAGAGCCCGGCGAAATATTCGTGGTGCGCAATGCCGGCAATATCGTCCCCTCATACGGTCCGGCTGCGGGCGGCGTCTCGGCCAGCATCGAATATGCCGTGGCGGCGCTGGGCATCGAGGACGTGGTGGTCTGCGGGCACACCGATTGTGGCGCGATGAAAGCCATCCTGCGCGAGGACAAGCTCGACAAAATGCCGGCGGTTTCGAGCTGGATCAAGCACGCGGCGGCGGCCAGGGAGATCGTCGAGGCGACGCTTCCGGCGAGCGCGGACGAGCATACGCGCCTCAACGCGCTTGCGCATGAGAACGTGCTCTGCCAAATCCGGAACCTGCAAACGCACCCCATCGTGGCGGCGAAGCTGGCAACAGGCCTGCTCCGGCTTTACGGCTGGGTCTACAATTTAGAAAAGGGCACGGTGGAGACTTTCGACGCTGAGACCGGCCGCTTCGTACCGCTTACACTTGGCCAGCCGGTGCACGCCACGTTCAAGCCGCGGCCCGCTCGTTCGGCATTGCACGGGTAGCCGCCATGGAGGACACCGCCACAGCGCGCAAGCCGGCGCGGAAAGAGCTTTTCGGGCATCCGAGGGGGCTCGCTTTTCTGTTCGCCACCGAGATGTGGGAGCGCTTTTCCNNTTTTCCTATTACGGGATGCGCGCGCTCCTGGTTCTCTACCTTGTGAAATATCTGCTCCTGCCGGGGCATGCGGAGCACGTCATTGGGCTTGCCACGCTTAAGAGCGGCATGGAGGCTGCATTCGGCCCGCTCGATGCCCAGCCCTTCGCCTCGCAAATCTACGGCCTTTACACCGCCCTGGTGTATCTGACACCCATCTTCGGCGGCCTGCTTGCCGACCGCGTGCTCGGCCAGCGCCGCACGGTCCTGATCGGCGCCGCGCTGATGGCCCTTGGCCACTTCATGATGGCGTTCGAGCCACTGCTGCTTTTCGCGCTTCTGACGCTCATCCTGGCGAACGGCGCGTTCAAGCCCAACATCTCCACCCAGGTCGGCGAGCTTTACGCGCCCCAAGACCCGCGCCGCGACCGGGCCTTTTCGGTCTTCTATGTCGGCATCAATATCGGCGCGTTCTTCTCGCCCTTGGTGTGCGGAACGCTCGGCGAGGCGCTGGGCTGGCATTACGGTTTCGCCGCGGCGGGCGTGGGCATGCTGATCGGGCTCCTCGTCTACATGCGGGGCTTGCGCGAGCTGCCGCCGGACGAGTTGCAAAGGGCCAGGGCAGCGCATCGCGAGCACGATCCCCTGAGCCGCGAGGATTGGCAGGCCATCGCGGCGCTGCTCGTGCTTTTCCTGCCCAATACGCTGTTCTGGGCCACCTACGAGCAGCAGGGCAACACCATCGCGCTCTGGGCTGACAAATTCACCGACCGCGGCATCGACCTCCTGTTCTGGCGGACGGAAATCCCTGTCACCTGGTTCCAGGCGTTCAACCCGTTCATGATCTTCGCTTTCACGCCTGTCATCGTCGGTTTGTGGGGCTGGCAGGCGCGGCGGGGCACCGAGCCGGCCTCCGCCGCCAAGATGGCCATCGGCTGCTTCGGGGTGGCGCTGGCCAATCTGCTGATGGCGTTCGCGGCGATTCATGCGGGCGAGGCGGGGAAAGCGAGCTGGCTCTGGCTGTTCTGCTACTTCGTCATTATCACCGTCGGCGAGCTTTACCTCTCTCCCGTGGGGCTTTCGCTGGTCTCCAAGGTGGCGCCCGCCCGCGCGCTCTCGCTGATGATGGGCGTGTGGCTCGCCACGAGCTTCCTCGGCAATCTCATGGCCGGCTGGCTCGGCTCCTATTGGAGCAGCATGGAAAAGCCGGTGTTCTTCGCCATGATAGCAGGCGTGGCCGCGCTGGCGGGCTTGGCCATCGCGCCGATGAGCAGGCCGCTACGGAAGATCCTGCGGCATTGAGTGCGCGAAGATGAACACTCCGGCAACCGGCAGGGCGGCCGGCTGCAAGCGGCAACCTTGCGGCTTCCGGTTACGGGCGAATGCCTAAACCGCTTCGCTCAGAGCAAGGCGGGCCGTGGCCGGGATCGAGCCAGGCTCCGTGGCCGTGGCGCGAGTGCTGCCTTGCTTGCCCGTGGGCAGAGTGAAATAGAACACCGCCCCTTTGCCCGTCTCGCCTTCCGCCCAAACGTGGCCGCCATGGCGCTCGACGATGCGCTTTACGATGGCGAGCCCGATGCCGTTTCCTTCGAATTCGTCGTAACTATGCAGCCGCTGAAACACGCCAAAAAGCCTGTCCGAAAATTTCATGTCGAAACCGGCGCCGTTATCCTTGACGCTATAGGTGTTTACGTCTTGCCCCGCTTTTCCGGTCACTTCGATCAGGGCCTCGGGCTGGCGGGAAGTGTATTTGATGGCGTTGCTCAGAAGGTTGGCTAGCACTTGGCGGATCAGGGCCGGGTCGCCGGGGGTTGGAGGCAAGTCGCCCAATATGAATTGGATGTTCCGCTCCGGAACCGCAGCACGCAATTCGCCGTAGACCTGCTGTGCCAGCACGGTCATATCCACCGTCTGCATTCCCAACTCGCCTTTCGACGAACGCGACAGGTCGAGAAGATCGTCGATCAGGTGCGCCATCCTGTGCACGCCTTGACCGATCAGGCCGAGATAGCGCTTTCCTTCATCATCCAGAGAGGCCGCACAATCTTGTTCCAGGGCGGAGGCGAAGCCGCTGATGGCCCGCAACGGTGCCCGCAGGTCATGGGACACCGAATAAGAAAACGCCTCCATCTCCCTGTTGGCCACTTCCAGTGCCGCGGTGCGCTGAGCCACGCGCTCTTCCAACTCCCGGTTCAGCCGCAAAATCTCGGCTTCCGCCAATTTGCGCTCGGTGATGTCGGTGAACATGGCGAAGGCGCCCTGATATTGCTGCGTATCGTCGAAGGTGGGCGTGGCTGAAATGATGGTATGAAGGGCGTGGCCGTCCTTATGACGGAGGCGAAGTTCCAGATGCAGGGAAAAACCGCTGCAAAGCTGTTCCGCGCTTGCCAGGAAGCCGGAGGCATCCTCCTCGTACAAGAAGGCCGTCACGGGCAGGCCGTTCATTTCCTTGGGGTCATAGCCCAGCATGCTGGCCATCCTGGCATTGACGGAAACCGTTTTGCCGTCGGGGCCGATCATCCAGATGCCTTCGTCCGCGGTATCGATCATGCGGCGATAATTTCTCTCGCTCCTTCGCAATGCCGCGACTGTCTTGAGGTTAACTTCGACCTCCCGCCGAAGGTTTTCGTTGGTATGCTGCAGCTCCAAGGAACGCTCCGCCGCCCTCTCCTCCAATGTTATCCGGATGGCTTCCAACTCGATATTGCGCCGTTCGAGTTCGATCAAAGCACGCCGGAGGGCAAGGTGCGTGTTGATACGCGCCATAACCTCGGCCGCACGGATCGGTTTCATTACATAGTCGGCTCCGCCAACCTCGAATGCCTTTACCTTGTCTTGCTCGGCTTCCAGTGCACTTAGAAAGATCACGGGGATGGACCGTGTCTCCGCATCCTCCTTGAGTAGCCGGCACACCTCGTAGCCGTCCATTCCCGGCATTCTGATATCGAGCAAAATTATCGCTGGCGGCTTAAGCTTTACGCTATGAAGAGCCAACTCGCCGCTTTTGGCCAATCGCACCCGGTAACCCGCTTCCCCCAGCAATTGCTGCAGCAATCTGAGGTTGGCCGGCTCATCGTCGACGACGAGGATTTCGTCAGGGGATGGGTGGCTGGTGCTCACGAGCGTTTCCCTTGAGCCAAAGCCTCCGGCCCCATCGAAGATGCCATATTCAGCGGCTTGTCCGTCGATTGCCGCATTTTATCCAACTCCAGCCTGTTACAGCCACTATCGCTTGCCGTTTCGCCCAAGTCTCCCATGCAAAGGTTATACGGCCGTAAATGGCATGGCCGGAGCCCCCGGAATTGCCGGGGCGGACGGGCGGGCTTACGATTCAGCCGTCATGCTTCTTTCGGAACTGCGAGACGCTTCAGGCCGTAGACGGCGAACCCTATGATGTACACAAAGACGAGCGCGGCAACTTTGTTGACATGATCCATGGTCACGCCGGAGGGCAGCGTGTGCCCCGCCAGCAATGCGGAAACGTCGAAAGGCAGCACCTTCGCCTGGAGGTTGAATGCCTTGAACATGGTGACATAGACGCCGCCCATTATGGAGAGCACGAGCAAGAGGTGCTTGATGCTGGTGGACATGAAGGCGCCCATGGAAATGATGATCGCATATGCCGGAAGCAGGCCATAATGCTCGCCGGCATAGTTTGCCAGTTTTAGAACGTCATTCATCGAAGTCCCCCTTTACACGAACGCCTGGTTTTTGGTGCCCTGATAAGCTCTTGTATTTGTGAATGAACTTTGTTCGCAACACGGCGCCTATCGGGCGCTACCCGGAAAATCGATGGGCAGGGCGGCACCGGCGTCTTGCACAAGCCAGGCTGCGATCCCGGCGCGGATGAAAGTGAACTGCTGGGCGCATCGATGCGCGGGATGGCGGCGGTCCGGGCAGAAGCCCCGCAGGCAGCCAATACCGCCTATTCGCGCCGGACCTTCTTGATTTCTCCGGTCTTTTTGAGCACGAACCCCACAACTTCGGCCACGGCGCGATAAAGCTCCTTGGGTATCTGCTCGCCGAATTCGAGCCGGGATAGCGATCTCGCGAGCGCCTCGTTATGCTCGACGTGAACGCCCGAGGCCTGGGCGATCTCGACAATTCTCGCGGCTACCCGGCCTTGCCCCTTCGCCGTGAGCTGTGGCACCCTGTCTTTGCCGGGCTCGTATTTCAGGGCGACCGCGACTTTGATTTCCGGCTCGTTTTTGTCCGCATCGGCCATGGCCTGGGTTCCGCTCTTTCGCACTTAAACTGTGTAAGACTGGCCTTGGCCAGCCAGGTCCGCGACTTGGGCTTGCGCCGCGGACAGCTCTCCGGTCACAAAATCCGCCTGTTCGAGGCTCGACTTAAGCTCCGGCAGCCATGTGCTTAAATATGCGGCGCCTCGCACATCCGTGGCGGAGAACCTTACGCTGATCGCGCCCTGGCGAAGGCCGATGCCAACATGGACGAGGCCAAGCGCGCCAGCATCGACCGAAACGCTGACCGTCCAGGTACGCTTGTCCTCCTGCCCCGCGCCGCCGTCCGCGTTGTCCTCCTGCTCCTGTTCAACCCTGAGCATGAGCGGTTGAGCCATTTGCGGAAGCTGGATCGGCACAAAAATTACCTGGGTGGAAGTCTGAGCCGCCGTCTGAGGGCCGGACGGTGCCGCAGGGGAGGCTGCCGGCTGATTGCCAGCGATGCTGGATGCCTGGGGGGGCGCCTCAAGGCCCTGCCGTGTCTGGATGCCAGATTGAGGCTGGGCTCCAGGCGGATTGCCTGCGGGGCCGGGCGCGTGGTTGACCGTCGCAGGGCCGGGCCGCGCTTGAACGTTGGGTTGAGGCTGGGCTTCCGGCGCAGGCGCGGCCGCTGGGGCTGGCGCTGAAGGCGGGGCTGGCGCGGACGGGCTTTGCGCCGGGGTTCCAGTCTGCCCGGTAGTTCCGGCCTGTCCGGCGCCCTTGGTCTGCTGAGACAAGCTGCTTTCCAGAAGCGCGCTGATAATCGCGGCTTTAACCGTGGCGGACAAAAGCGCCGCGGCATCGTCTTGGGGCGCTGCCGCGCTAGGCCCAGGTTGCGGCTGCGGCGCGGCTTGAGCGTCTTGCTGTAGAACCAGCTTCAGGTTGCCGCCCTCCCGGACAACCGCCACGGAAATGTTCGATCCAGCCTGCAAGGCATACGGCGTGCTTACATCGATTGTCTGGCCCAATAGCGACAAGCGTGCCGTGCCGTCCGCGAGCATGGCGACAACGCGCGCTTCAACAGGCGCACCGCCTCGTGCGAGGTTGCCAAGCTCGACGCGGCCTTGTTGCGCAATCGGTGGGATCTGAAGCTCTACAGTCACATTGGGTCAACCAAACTGCCCTGGCTCGGCAGGGTGCCATCCAAACTGAGAGACGATGATATCCGTGCAAGAAGGTGCGAAGCTTACCTTAAGCCGTCCAGCCATTTACATCGGGTGCGGGAAACGCGGGCGGCACTTGGGGGTTGGTGGCGCTGGGCTTTCCTCTTGCCCTAGATGTAAACAAATTCGCCACGGCCTTGGCGCGCGCCGTTGGCATAAGCACAGAACATCGATTAGCGCGCCTTTGGGATGGGGGAAATGACAGGTTTGTGCCGGGCTTCTTGGCAAAGAAGCGTAGATTTTTTTGCGTCCGGGGCTCCAAAGGCGGCGGCCCTGCTGCTGGGAACGCTGCTGCTGGCATCCTGCGCTGGGACGCCGGCGCCGGTCGTGGGCGTCGCCAGCGATCCTTACGAAATCGCCGAAGTGGATGTGGTCATTGCCAAAAATGTGAGCTACGGCGCCGATATGATCGACGGGTCGTCGCCGCAGGAATATGCAAAGCGCCTTCAGGTTGCCTTGAAGAAAAAGCTTTCCACGGAGTTGGTCCAGCCCAAGTCCGGGAAAAAGCCGGCAAGGCTTGAAGTCGTTCTCGACAGGGTAAGCCTGTCCAGCGGCATCGGGCGGGCGCTACTCAAGACCGAGAGCCAGATCGGCGGCTACGTCACCCTCGCCGACAAGCGCACAAAGGCGGTTATAGGCAGGCTCGATCAACTTTACGTGGACGACGATTCCCTCCGGGTCTATGGCGGCGGCGGCGGCGCTGCCGGGGGTATTCTGGCTATCGGCGCCCTCGCCGCCAATGCGGTACAGTCCGGGGATGAAAGCCGCATCGGTTCGGTCGTGGACCCGTTCACCGCCCAGGTCAAGGCGTGGCTCGGCCGGCCGTAAAGACACGCGCAAATCGTGCGGCTCTCCTTTCACCCCCCCGCCTTTTTCAGGGGGGCGGATGGGCTAATGCGAGAACAGGCAGGGGGCGGTCATGTGGCGCAGCATGTAGCGCGTGCCGCTGCCGCGACTCAGGACCGGATAGCCGTAGCCGCCGAACGCGCCCATGACGATCAAATCCGAGGCCTTGTCGGCGGCGAGGTTGAGCAGGGTATCCATCACGCCAACCTCGGTGACCAGCATGTATTCGATCCCGGTTTGGAGCCCGTGCGCCTTCAAATGCACGCCGATGCGCTCCGCCGAAAGCTTCTCCGGCGCGGTGCCCGTGCCCATGGAAACGGCGGTGACTTTCGCGTTGGGCTGTATCAGGGCCAGGGCGTCGTTCAGGGCGCGTGCGGCGGAGCGGGCTTCGGTCCAGGCAACCAGCGGCCGTGCGCCGGCATCGCTGAAATGGCCCGCATAGGGCACGACCAGAACCGGCCGGCCGGATTCGACGATGAGTTGCTCGATCAGTTCGCGGGGCACGATCCTGGGAGCGTCTTCGTCGTCCTGGCCAAGGATGGCGAGATCGTAATGCCGGGCCGCCTCGGTCATATGATGCACGATTTCGTGATCGCTGCCCCGGTTGAGGTCGATCCACTCCGTATTGGGGAGCCCCGCCACCGCAGCCTGGAACTGCTCGCGGCTCGCATTCGCCGCGAGCGTGTAGCTTTCGGGCGGCCACACTGTCACGACGCCCACTCGATAGGCGTTTGCGCATTGGGCGAAGACGCCGGCGAGCCTGGCATCGCTGCGCTTCGCTAGATGAACCGCCAGAGCCAGCCGTTCGGCGGTTCTGGGGCTGGAGTCGAGGTGAACGAGAATATCTCGCAAGGGCATGGCTTCCTCGCTATGAGCCTGTTCGTATTGCCGGCATTGTCGCGGGCGACCGCCCGAGGGGCCATTTATCTTTAGCATAAGGGCAGCCTCCCGCCAAAACGGGCGCAGCCAGACGTGCAAGCCAGCCTCATTCCTTGGAGAGTCAGGTCAAGGGAAGCGGCCCTTGCGATTGCTGTGCCGCCGTTGTTACCGCGCCCTGCGCGGGTTGCTACAACAATCCCATTTTCTCGTAGTACCGCTCCGCCTCGGCCAGCCGGAGAATGCGATCGAGACCTTCGGCGCTCATGCTGTAGCGCAGGCAATGGTCCGCTGTCTCATCCATCAAGCGCCGCCATTCACGGACTTCTTCCAGAGAGGGGAAGCCCGGCTCCTCACGATCAGGCTCGTCCATGGTTCCCTGCCTTGTTGAAGCAAACAGAGAGGGTATACCTTTGTTATGGCGTTATTGCGGGCACCGAAGCAGACGCCGCGCAACTTCTCCACATTGTTCTTAGCAGCCTGTGGAATTACCGCAAATTCGCCACACGTTTTGCTGGTGCTTTTGATATATCGCCCGTGATAGGCGAGGCTGGATTCGCAGGTATAGGGGTGCCAGATGGCAATGGCAGCCACCGGCAAGCGGGCAACGCAGGGAGGGAGAGGCCCGCCAGCCGTAAGGTTTTCTTTCGATCGGGAAAACATTATTGAAATTTACTAAAGGGTGTTTGGCGTGCAAATTACATGAGAACGCCGCTGTGAGCGCATCTGGCGCAGAACTCGGGAAGGAACCAATCCATGGACCAATCGGCACGTTATGCCAATCTCTCTCTCAAGGAGAGCGATCTGATCGCTGGGGGGCGCCATGTCCTCTGCGCATACATCATGAAGCCCAAAGCCGGCCACGGCTACCTTGAGACGGCGGCCCATTTCTCGGCGGAGTCTTCCACCGGCACCAATGTCGAGGTCGTTACCACCGACGACTTCACCAAGAGCGTCGACGCGCTCGTCTACGAAATCGACGAGAGCAAAGAGCTGACGAAGATCGCCTATCCGATCGAGCTGTTCGACCGCAACATCATCGACGGCCGGGCGATGATCGCCTCCTTCCTGACGCTGACCATCGGCAACAACCAGGGCATGGGCGACGTCGAATACGCCAAGATGTACGACTTCTACATGCCGCCGGCACTGCTCCGCCTGTTCGACGGCCCATCCACAACCATCAAGGATCTGTGGCGCGTGCTTGGCCGCCCCGTGGTCGATGGCGGCTTCATCGTCGGCACCATCATCAAGCCGAAGCTCGGCCTGCGCCCGAAGCCCTTCGCCAGCGCCTGCTACGATTTCTGGCTCGGCGGCGATTTCATCAAGAACGACGAGCCGCAGGGCAACCAGGTGTTCGCGCCGTTCAAGGAGACGGTGATCGCAGTGCGCGACGCCATGGTGGAGGCGCAACACAAGACCGGACAGGCCAAGCTGTTCTCGTTCAACATCACCGCGGACGATTACCGCGAGATGATCGCGCGCGGCGAGTTCATCCTGGAAACCTTCGGCGAGAACGCCGATCACGTCGCCTTCCTGGTCGACGGCTATGTCGCAGGCCCTGCGGCGGTCACGACGGCGCGGCGGCACTTCCCCAAGCAATACCTGCATTACCACCGCGCCGGCCACGGCGCCGTGACCTCGCCGAATTCGAAGCGCGGCTACAACGCCTTCGTGCTCTCCAAGATGGCGCGGCTGCAAGGCGCGTCCGGCATCCACACCGGCACGATGGGCTACGGCAAGATGGAGGGCGATCCCGAGGACCGCATCATCGCGCATATGATCGCTGACGACAGCGCGGAAGGGCCGTACTTCAAGCAGGAGTGGCTTGGCTTCAACCCTACCACGCCCATTATCTCGGGCGGCATGAACGCACTGCGCATGCCGGGCTTCTTCAGCAATCTCGGCCATTCGAACCTGATCATGACGGCTGGCGGCGGCGCGTTCGGCCATGTCGACGGCGGCGCGGCAGGCGCCAAGTCGCTCAGGCAGGCGGAGCAGTGCTGGCGCGCGAAGGCCGATCCCATCGAGTTCGCGCGCGATCACCGCGAGTTCGCCCGCGCCTTCATGAGCTTTACGAACGACGCGGATAAGCTCTTCCCCGGCTGGCGCGACAAGCTCGCCAGCGCGATGGCCTGATCTCCGGCCCCTCCGGACGGCCGTGACTCCCCCCTCCAGGGAGCCACGGCTAAGGCATTTTAAAACCGCGCCCGGCCGGCACCGTGGCTGAAACTCCTCGCAGGAAGTATGACGTTGCATTGGACTGCCCGGATAAAGTAATTATTAAGGTCATTCTTGAGGTTTTGCTGGCCGGACCCCAGAAATGCACCTCGTTCCAATCGCCGCATCATTATAGCGAGCAATTCTTCTAAAATCCCTAGGAGTGCGCTATGTTATTGATAGTGCCTAATAAAACGGCGCGGTTGCCCCTGGCTTCCGCGTTGTAAATGCACCGTTTTAAGGTTAATTTCAAATCTTAGGCTATATTTAACGGCGTTTTTGGAACGCGAAAAATGACCAAAAGTGAGGAACATTTCGCAGAATTATCGTTGTTGGAGATATGAATTGCGTACGTTTACTATATTTATTTTAAGCATGATCCGCGCTTGGGCGAAGCAAGCGGCCATCCTATGCGACGCTGCCAGGGCCAGCCTCAGAACTGCCTGCCTCGATGATGGCTTCGGGTTGCGCGCGATAGCCGCTTTCCGGAAAGCGACAGCAACCAAACAAAAATATTGCGCAAATAGCGGGCAATAGAAACACGCTCCTTCTACGCGCGCCGACTATGCGTAGAAAATAGTATTTTTTTCTACATTCGGTGCTGCTCGCCCTTGCTGGACAGGGGCCGTCCGCGTTACTTTGGACAAGGGGCCGCTCTGGCCTTCGAAGCGGACCGGAAAGGCTAACTCGTGGAAAAAATCGTTTTTATCACCCCAAATTTCGCAGTCATGGGCCAGCCGGCCATGGAAGATTTTTTCCGGATTGCCAAGCTCGGCTTCAAGGCCGTTATCAACAACCGGCCCGACGGCGAGGAAGAGGGCCAGCTTACAAGCCAAACCGCGGCGGTTCATGCCGTGACGCTGGGGCTTGGCTACAGCCATATCCCCGCAGGCAAGCTCGATCTGTTCTCCGATGAGGTTGTGGATGCCGCAGAAGCCGCCATCGCCGCGGGCGGGCCGGTTCTTGCCTACTGCAAATCGGGCACGCGCAGCGCGATCATCTGGGCGGCGGCAAGCGCCCGCAGCCGGCCGGTCGATGACGTGCTGTCGCTGCTCGCGAAGGCGGGCTTCGACTTCGACTTCCTCCGCGACGAGTTGGAAGAGCAGGCTGCCGCCGGTGCGGCGCTGCGGAAAGCGGCCTGATACCGAAGCCGCTCGATTGCTTCCGCAACCGTCATCGCGACGTGGCGAAACCACCGCATCGAGCCCTTAAGTCTGGATTGCTTCGCTCGCAATGACGGCATGGAAGCAATCGGCCGGATCGCGCGCGACCCGCGCCTCCGGCGTTTATGGCGGAAGCGGCTGAGCGTCTCCGCACCTGTTTTCCCATAGGGGCGGCGCGAGCTGTCCGGATTTTCAATAAGCTTTAGCGTACGCGTCATCCCGGACGATGCCTGCGGCATTTCCGGGATGACGCGTCTCCGCGGCTGGATTTGGCAAGCTACCGCCGCGCGCTACTCGGCGGCGGCGGAAGCGATGGCGCCATGGCAGTGCTTGAACTTCTTACCCGAGCCGCAGGGGCAGGGGGCGTTGCGCGAGACCTTGCCCCAGGTCTCTGGGTCGTTCGGATTGGCCGCCCCGCGCTGGCCCTTCGCTTGGGCTGGAGCGGGTTTGCGGTTTCCGTTGCCCTGCTTGCCGGCGGCCCGGCGCTCCTGGCGCGACATGGGTCCGGGCGGCTCGTTCCGCTGGAACTCGTCCTCGCCGGTCGAGGCATCCAGGTGATGGGCGTGCATTTCGGGCAGTTCGCCAAAATCGGCCAGTTCCTCCGGCATATCCGCCGCCGGGGCCAGGGTCACGTGCATGAGCTGGCCGGTCACATCGCGGCGCAGGCGGCCAAGCATATGCGAAAAGAGCTGGAAGGCCTCGCTCTTATATTCGTTGAGCGGATCGCGCTGCGCATAGCCGCGCAGGCTCACCGCCTGACGCAGGTGCTCCAGCGTGACAAGGTGCTCGCGCCAGAGGAAATCGAGCGTCTGCAACAGCACCGCCTTTTCGATGTAGCGCATGTTTGCCGCGCCGACATCGGCGATCTTGCGCGCCGCGGCGGCGTCGGCCTTGCCCTGCAGCCGCTCGCGGATTTCCTGCTCGGCGATGCCTTCCTCGGCCGCCCATGCGGCTATGGGCAGGTCCATGTCGAAGATTTCCACGAAGTCCTTGTGCAGGCCCGCGGTGTCCCATTGCTCGGCGAATGCTTTCTCCGGGACGTAGGACGCCACCAGGTCTTCCACGACCTCGGCCCGCATATCGGCGATGGTTTCCTCCACCGTCTCGTCGTGCATGAGGTCGATGCGCTGCTCGAAGATCACTTTGCGCTGATCGTTCATCACGTCGTCGAACTTGAGCAGGTTCTTGCGGGTGTCGAAGTTGCGTGCCTCGACCTTCTGCTGCGCCTTCTCCAGCGCGCGGTTGATCCAGGGGTGGGCGATGGCCTCGTCCTCCTGGATGCCGAGCTTGCGCAGCATGTAGTCCATGCGCTCGGAGCCGAAGATGCGCATGAGGTC